>JAIOPE010000165.1 GCA_021414065.1 Planctomycetota bacterium | reverse complement strand
CAGGCCGTGTTTCCGTTGCAGATCATTTCCGGTTTGATGGAGCGCTTCATCGGTCCGATTGCGACGATCCTGCTCGTGATCGCCGTGATGATCGTGGTCGTCGCGGCGGTGAGCATCGTCGTCGGCATCTACAATTCGATGAACGAGCGGCGGCGCGAGTTCGCGATCCTGCGCGCGCTCGGCGCCCGGCGGGGGACGGTGTTCTCCGCGATCGTGCTCGAGTCCACCGTGATCGCGGGCCTCGGGTGCCTCGTCGGGTACGCCGTCTACGCAGTGATCCTCGGCGTCGCGGCCGTCATCGTGAAGCAGCAGACCGGTGTCGTCCTCGACGTGACCAGTTACCACCCCGCGCTCTGGGAGACACCGGTCAGCATGACCGTGATCGGTGCGCTCTCCGGGCTCCTCCCCGCGTGGAACGCGTACCGCACCGACGTCGCCGACAACCTCTCGCCCACCTCGTAGGAGATGTGATGCGCCCCAGCTTCGCGTTTGCTCTCGTCTTCGCCGCGGCGTCCGCGGTCGTTGTCGGCTGCGACGGGCCGGGACCGGGCGCGGAGGCGGGGCACGACCACGCGGCGGCGACCGGCAGCGAGTCGTCCGGGCTTCACCAGCACAAGGCGCCGCACGGCGGTTCGCTCGTCGTCCTCCAGGACGAAGCGCTGAACCTGGAGCTTCTCGTGGACACCGCGACCGGCGCCCTGTCGGCCTGGGTGCTCGACGGCGAGTGCGAGAACCCGGTTCGCATCGCGCAGGAGACCATCGAGCTCACGCTGAACCTGAACGGGAGCGCCGTCGCGGTGCGACTCGACGCCGTCGAGAATGCGCTGACGGGCGAGAAGAAGGGCGATACGTCTCAGTTCGCCGGTGCGAACGACGGCCTCCGGGGCGTCGGCCGATTCACGGGCGTCGTCCGCAGCGTGAAGGTCGGGCCACGCGCCTTCCAGGGCGTGAAGTTCGACTACGCTGGTGCGCACCGATGAAGCAGATCCCCCGGATGCTCGTCCTGTCCGTCGCCGCGGCCGCGCTTGCGGCGTGTGGCGATCCGAAGCCGACGACTCCGACCGGACGGATCGAAGGCGCGCCGATCGAGGGAGCGCCGATTGACGCTCCCGTCGTCCCGCCGCCCCCCGCGCCGCCGATCGGCGATCTTGGTGACGCCGGCGAGCAGGCTGTGCGAAGCGTCCCACCTGTGACGCCGCCAGTCTCGCCGGCAGTCTCGCCGCCGGTGACACCGCCAGTGACACCGCCAGTGACACCGGCCCCGTCACCCGGGGAGCCGAGCCCTCCCGCGACGCCGACACCGACCACCTCGTCGTCGGCGCCTGTCGCACCGCCTGCGCCGACGATCGCCGAGACCGTCCCAGCGATCCCGCCCACGACGGCCTCGCAGGCCGACAAGCCGACGCTCCCTGATCGCCCGGCGGACGCTGCCAAGGCCGCGGCCGACGCGGCGAAGACGGCACCCGACGCGTCGGCGAAGGCCCCAGGGAAGGGCTTCATCCCGAAGGATCACAAGAAGGGCGACGTCATCGAACTCACGTTCGAGCAACTCGCGTCGTTCGACTTCGTTCCGCCGCCGCTTCCGCCGCTCGATTCGGATGCGCCGCCCCCGGACCCGGCGATCGCGATCGAAGCGTCGCGAAAACAGATCCCGGCCGAGATCTGGGAGCTCGAAGGCGAGACCGTCAGCGTCGAGGGCTACATGATCCCGCTCGAGTACGCGGACGAAGGCGTGAAGGCGTTTCTCATCTCGCGCCACGCGATGGGTTGCTGCTTCGGCGTGATGCCGCGCGCTCACGAGCTCGTCGAGTGCGACCTCGGCGAGGGAAAGTCCACCCCGTACATCGGTTATCTGCCGGTCAAGATCACGGGAGTGTTTCACGTCGGTCCGAAGGAAGGGGCATCGACGATCCTGTCGGGCATCTACCGGATGGACGCGCCGACGGTGACGATCCCGAAGGAACGCTGAACTCGGGGCGCCGGGCGCATTGCCGCGCGCTCCAGTCGTGACCGGGGGCACGTTCGCGCGCCGCGGCGCCAGACTAGAGTGATCGGCGGAGGACCCCATGCCCCGCAATCCCTCGACGCCTCGCACCCGCCGCACCCTCGCCCCGGCCACCCGGATGATGGGGTACGGCTACGACCCCGCGCTGTCCGAAGGCGCGCTCAAGTGTCCGGTGTTCCTGACGTCCACGTTCGTCTTCCGGACAGCCGAGCAAGGGAAGGACTTCTTCGCCCTCGCGTATGGGCTCCGGCCACCGCGCGACGGCGAGAAGCAGGGGCTCATCTACAGCCGCCTGAACAACCCGGACCTCGAGATCCTCGAGGACCGTCTCACGCTCTGGGACGACGCCGAGGCTGGTGCGGTGTTCGCGAGCGGAATGGCCGCGATTTCGACAACGCTGCTCGAGTTCGCGCAGCCGGGAGACTTCGTGCTGACGAGTTCCCCGATCTACGGCGGGACCGACCATCTCACGGAGAAGGTGCTGCCGAAGTTCGGCATCCGTCCGCTGAAGTTCCTCGCCGGGTCGTCGCCGGCCGAGATCCAGGCGCTGATCGATCGCTCGAAGGCGCGCGGGAAGATCGCAGCCGTGCTCGTCGAGACCCCGGCCAACCCGACGAACCGGCTGGTGGACATCGCGGCCTGTGCGGAGATCGCGAAGCGCAACGCACCCAAGGGGCGGATCGCTCCGCTCATCGTGGACAACACGTACCTCGGGCCGGTGTTCCAGCAACCGCTTCACCACGGCGCCGATCTGGTCGTCTACTCCGCGACGAAGTTCCTCGGAGGTCACAGCGATCTGATCGCCGGCGCGGTGCTCGGCTCGCGTGAACTCGTCGGCCGCGTGAAGGCACTGCGCACGTTCTTCGGGTGCATGTGCGGGCCGTGGACCGGCTGGCTGCTCATGCGAAGTCTCGAGACCCTGAAGCTCCGGATGACGCAGTCCCAGGAGAACGCACGGCAGGTGGCGGACTTCCTCGCCGCGCACCCGGCCGTGGACCGCGTCCACTACCTCGGACACCTGCGGGAAGGCGACCCGCAGTGGGGGCTCTACCAGCGGCAGTGCAAGGGCCCGGGCTCGATGATCTCGTTCGAGGTGAAAGGTGGCGAGGCCGAGGCGTTCCGCGTGCTGAACGCGCTCCGCGTCATTCACCTCGCGGTCAGTCTGGGTGGGACGGAGTCGCTCGCTTCCCACCCGGCGTCGATGACGCACGCGGACATTCCGGCGGACCGTCAGCTCCAGGTCGGGATCACGCCGACTCTCGTGCGACTGTCCGTGGGAGTCGAGGACGCCGGGGACCTGATTGCGGACCTTGGGCAGGCGCTCTCGAAGGCCAGCGCCAAGCGCGGCCCGGCGGCGGCGGCCAAGTCGAAGCGCGGGAAGCGACGGGCGCGGTAGGTGGCCGTCCGAGAATAACTGACACACTTGGTCACGCGGCTTGCGGTCGAAGACTCGCGTACGCGCGATGCATGAGAGCGCAAGCCGCGCGCCGGCTTCGCCGCTGCTACTCCCGTCGTCCCGAGACTGGCCGGCTGCTGCGTTGGGCTCGGCGCGCAACTCGCTCCGTGGAGTTGGCCCGCCTCGCCCGCCTTGCAGCCGGCTCGCTGGAGCGCAGCCAAGTGCGCCACTTATTCTCGGACGGCCACTAACGACCGTCGCGATCGCCCGGGCTGGGGCTACTCGCCCAGCATCTTGACGACGCCCCAGATCGTGAGGCCGAACACCGCCACGCACCCCAGCACGATCAGGAGCTTCGTCGTTCCGGGGGACTGATCCAGGTCGATGTCGCCCAGGCCGGCCTTCTTCGGGTCGATCTTCTGGAACTGGAGCGGCTCGTCGCGAATCTTGATGCCCTTGTCGTCGCCGCCACCGCTCGACTTCGCAGCGGGCTTGGCGGCCGACTTCGGCGCAGCGGCCGACTTGGATGCGGCACCCTTCTGAAGAGCGGCCGCACGGGCGTCCGCCATCGCGGCCTGCTTCTTCGCGGCCGCGCCGGAACCGGCCGCCGGGGCCGAGGCGGGTTTCGGGGCGTTCGCCGGGCGCGCACCGCGGACGGCAGGCATGTCGCCGGTGTCCGCGGCGGACGTCTGCGCGGGCGCGGCCGGGCCCGACGACTTCGAACTCGGGACGAGTTCGAACACGACGACCGTCTCGCCGATCTCGATCTGATCGCCGCCGGCGAGCGTCTTCCGGGTCGTCTGGACGCCGTTCACCTTGATCCCGTTGCGGGAGTTCAGGTCGGCGACGGCCCACGTGCCCGCCTGCTCGAACACCTTGCAGTGCTCGCGCGACGCCTTCAGATCGCTGATCTGCAATTCGGCGGTCTCGCCGCGACCGATGATCGCCAGCTTGTCGAACTCGACCGACTTGCCCTGGCTCTTGCCCTGCGTGATGCGAAGCCGCGCCATGAGTCGTCCTCCGTCGCCCGGAGAGTCCACCGGGCCAAGTCGGGGCGAGGATACCGCCAAGGGCGGTGCGGGTTCACGAGGGTTCGCGGAGACCGTCACGAATCGGCAGATTGCGGCGACCTCGGAGGCACCCGGTAGCGCACCGACTCTGCCGCGGAGCGCGCAGCGGAACCTGCGGCGTGCGGTCCGCAGGCTGTACGTTGCTCCCTGTGCGCGAGGTGACGATCCGACGGGACGACGCCGGGCAGCGGCTCGACCGCTTCCTGAGGAAGCTGCTGCCTGCGTCCGCGCTCGGCAATCTGTTCAAGATCCTGCGGAAGGGGCTCGTGCGCGTCAACGGCCGCCGGGCGGACGGCGAACTCCGGCTCGCCGAGGGCGACAAAGTCGAGATCCGCATCGCCGACGACGCACTGCGCGGGCTCCGCGAGGGCGGTGCGCTCGGTGAGTTCGGCCAGAAGGTCACGGAGCGCCGGGAGCCGTCGGCGTTCCCGCCGAACACGCCGAAGCTGAAGGTCCTGTTCCGCGACGAGCACGTCCTCGCGGTGGACAAGCCGCCGTTCGTGCTCGTGCAACCCGGCGAGGGCGGCGACGACGCCACGCTCGACCAGCAGGTCCTGGCGTTCATCGGACCGGGTGAATCTCTCACGTTTCACCCGGGGCTGGCGCACCGACTGGACCGTGGGACCAGCGGGATCGTTCTGTTCGGACTCTCCGCGGAGGGGCTCCGCGGCCTGACGGAGGCGTTCCGCCACCGGAAGGTCGAGAAGCGGTACGTGGCGCTCGTCTGGGGCAATCCCGAGAAGGACGAGTTCACGGTGGACCTGCCGCTCGCTCGGGACCCGTCCGACGAGTCCCGCGGCAAGCGCGTGAAGGTCTCGCGCGGCGCCGACGCGCAGGAGGCGGAGACGCACTTCACCGTGCTCGGACGCAACACGGACTGGGGCCTGGCGTTGATCGAGGCCCGACCGAAGACCGGCCGCACGCACCAGATCCGGGCACACCTTCGAGCCGTCGGACTCCCCATCGTCGGCGATCCGACCTACGGCGACCCGCGCAAGGAGCGCGAGAAGACGGGGTCGGGCAGGCTCCGGCGCCAGTTCCTTCATGCGTGGAGCATTCGACTCGCGCACCCGGCGGGTCTCGACGCCGAGATCCGGGTCCGGAGCCCGGCCCCCGAGGACCTGCGCCGGACGCTCGCCTGGGCCGGGCTCAGCGGCGCCTGGCCGAAGGACTGACGCCGCGCACGCTGATTCGAAGGAAGACAACGGCCGCCTTCCGCGTTCCAATCTGCCCATTGGTGAAGATCGCCTGCCGCCCGATGGAGTCGTCGGAGCGGGAGTCCGTGGAAGCGTTCGCCGAAGCCGGCGGACCAGCGGACGCCTTCCTTCTCGATTCGCTCGACCGCGAGGGCACCGACGGATTTTGGGGCGCGTTCGCTGACGGGTCCCTGGTCGGTCTGGCGCTGATGCGCCGCGGCGTGATCTGCGCCGCGTCGGCGACGCTGCGCCCGGCGGCCCGCGTTCTGGCCAACGAGATGCTCCGTCACGCCCAGTGGGGGAGCGTCGTGGGGCCGGACCCGCCGTGCGGGGACATCGTCGAAGCGATCCGCGGGCGCGAGGTCATGCGCGTGGACCGCGTACAGGACTTCTTCTTCGTCCGCCGGGGCGAGACGCTGGGTCCCAGCGAACGCGACCTCTGCCCGGCTGTCCCGGCCGACGTGCCGGCACTGGTGCCGCTCATCCATGCCTACCGGATCGAAGACGGGCTGGCGCGGCCGACGGACACCGCGACCGCCTGGATCCGCGACCACACCGAGGAACGGATCGAGGCCGGGCACCTGTTCGTGGTGAAGGCGGCCGCCCGGATCGTGTTCGTCGGCGCGTTCAACTTCCACGGTCCGCGCGGCACGGGGCTCGGCGGCATCTACACCGTCCCGGCGGCCCGAGGGCGCGGGCTCGCCGCACGGGCCACCGCTGCGATGTGTCGGGTGGCGTTCGCAGAGTCCCCGGTCGTCACACTGCACGTGAACCCGAGGAACGCGCCCGCGCACGCCGCCTATCGTCGTGCCGGGCTGCGTCCGGCGGGGCAGTTCCGCCTGACGTTCCGCTGACGTTCCGCTCGGGACCCGCTCGGCGCCACCGTTCCGCACGCCTCGGTACCGAACGGTGACGTGCCAGGTCGCCGGATCGGCAATGCTGCCCGGAACGCACGTGGAACGGCGATTGCGAACGGGCTCTCGACTCCTTCAACGCGGGTTGAAGTCGTTGCTCGGAAACGTTCGCGCGCCTCCGGACGCGGCGCCCGCGGGAGTTGCTGGCGGCCCGTCGCCGGTCTTCGGACCGTGCGGCGGGTCCGCTCGGCGGCGCGTGTGGCGCACGTCCGCGCCCCAGCCGAGGCATGGATGCGCGGCACGTTCTGCGCCACCCCCCCGTGCTCGCTGCTACGCTCTCTTCCAGATGCGTCCGCTGGCACGTCGGTCGGCCCTCGTCCTCGCGCTCGTCCCGGCGACTTTCGGGGCCGCCCGCTGCGGCGCTCCACACGGCACAAAGCTCAGTGTCCTCCTCGTGTCCATGGACACGACGCGGCCGGATCACCTCGGGTGCTACGGCTATGCGCGGCCGACGTCTCCCGCCATCGACGCACTCGCCGCCCGCGGCGTACGCTTCGACCGTGCATGGTCCCACGCGCCCGAGACCGGCCCGTCGCTCGCCACCGTGCTGACCTCCCGCCGGGCGCCCGCGACCGGTGTGCGCGGCAACGCCGAGCGGCTCGACGATTCTCTGCCCACGCTCGCCACGGTCGCCAAGGCGTCCGGGCTTCGCACCGGCGCGTTCGTCTCGACGGTGCTCCTCCGCCGCGACGTCTGCGGGTTCGACCGCGGGTTCGACGTCTACGACGATCAGATGACCGATCCGTGCTTCGGCCACGACCGCGCCCAACGCATCGCGGAGCGCACGGTGGACGCCGCGGTCGCGTGGCTCGGGGCGTCGGCGGAGCCGTCGTTCTGCTGGGTCCACCTCTACGAGCCCCACGGTCCCTACACGCCGCCCGAGCCGACGCCGGCGCTCGATGCGACGCGCACGACGCTCGAACCGCAGGCGATCCGCAAGGAGTGGGTGCCCGCGTACCAGCGCGTCGGCGACTCGCTCGACGCGGCGGACTACGTGGACCGCTACGACCGCGAGATCGCGGTGATGGACCGGCATCTCGCCCGGCTGTTCGCTGCGGCGGACCCGTCACAGACGCTTGTCGTCGTCCACGCCGACCACGGCGAGGCACTCGGCGAAGATGGTTACTGGTTCCGTCACGGGAGCCTGCTCCACGACGCTGCGCTGCGGGTTCCGTGGATCGTTGCCGGCCCGGGCGTCGCCGCGGGGCGCGTGGTGGGCGCCGACGTGCGACTCATCGACCTGGCTCCGACGGTGCTCGACCTCGCAGGGCTCCAGCCCGCGGAAGGGGCTGAGGGCAACGACCTCGCCGGGGCGGTGCGGGCGACGTCCGGCACGGCCGGTGTGACGCCGCCGTCGACACTCGTCGCCGAGGCGCGACGCCGCGAGATCGTCCGCGACGCCACGGGCGTGGACGTGCGCTGGAAGGTGAGGGTCCGGACCGCGGCGGTCGACGTGGTGATGTGGCCGACCGACCGCGGTGCGCACGGGCCACCTGCGGCCTGGGACATCGCCCGCGCCTGGCTCACCGAACCGCCGAGACGCACTCCGCCGCCGCCTGCCGCTCCCGGGGCCCCGCGATCCGACGTGGACCGCGCGATGGAGGGGCTCGGCTACCGCTGAACCGAGCGACGACGTTCCGTCGCGCGAACTGCTACTTGTCGCCGCCGGCGGGCTTCGCGGCGCCCTTGCCGCCGCCGCCGCCGACCATGAAAGCGGTCAGCAGCAGCGTTGCGCTCGTGCAGCAGAAGACGAGGTTCCACGCGTGCGGCAGACGGTGCGCGGGGAGGTCCTGCGACGCCCAGAGCGTGAAGAGCACGGTCGCGCCGCCGGCGACGATGCGGACCAGCGGGATGAACTTCTTCGTGTCGCCCCGGACGAACCCCGCGAGTGCGGCGCAGAAGAACGCGATGAACGCGATCCACGGGCCGCGCTCGAGCATGTACTGCTGGAGTTCGCCCGCGACCTGCTCCTGACGCGTGCTCGCGAATCCGGAGCCCTTCCACGCGCGCACCGGCGCCGGAATGGCCGCGATCCACGCGCTCATCGTGAAGAGCAGCGCGATCCCTGCGAGGTGCAGGAGTTCGAGCAACGAGGCGCCGATCTTTTTCATCGTACGAAATCCAGGAATTCGGACCGCGTGCGGGCATCCGACCGGAAGAGCCCGAGCATGCAGCTCGTGACGGCGCGGGAGTTCTGCTTCTCCACGCCGCGCATCATCATGCAGAGGTGCCGCGCCTCGACGACGACGCCCACTCCGCGGGGGCGGAGCACGTCGAAGAGTGCGTGCGCGATCTGCGACGTGAGGCGCTCCTGCACCTGCAGGCGCCTCGCGTAGGCATCGACGATCCGGGGGATCTTCGAGAGCCCGATGATGCGGCCCTTCGGCAGATACCCGACGTGGGCCTTGCCGAAGAAGGGAACCATGTGGTGCTCGCACATCGAGTAGAGCTCGATGTCGCGCACCACGACCATCTCGTCCGTGTCTTCTTCGAACACGGCGTGGTTGAGCAGCGCGACCGGGTCCTGCGCGTAGCCCTGCGTCATGTATCGCATCGAAGCAGCGACTCGGGCCGGCGTGCGGCGGAGCCCCTCGCGAGCCGGGTCCTCCCCGAGCTCTCGCAGGATCGCGCGGACCGGGTGCGCGATCGGGTCGAACTCGTCCAACGGCTCGTCGTCGTCCCCCGACGAGGGTGCCGCCGCCGCCGCTGGCGCCCCCGCTGGCGCCGTCGCCGCGGGCAGCGTCGACGACGCGGGCGTCGTCAACGTCCGCGTGGGCGCTGCGGGTGCGGACTTCGGGGCCTTGCTTCGGGACTTCTTCTGCATGGGGTCCATCGATATACCTCGGCCGCCGGGGGCAGTTTCTTCGGCGGGTTCCGGCGCGCGGGTCCCACAGGGGCTTTCCGGGAGCCGCGGGATACCCTCTCCGCATGCCCCAGCAGGTGCCGTCCGACGTGATCGCGTTCCCGCGGCGGGAGCGCGTCGTCCTGGCGGTCGTGCTCTCCGAGAACCCCGGGCCGGGCGGCGTCGCGCGTCTGACCGTCCTCGCCGAAGACGGCGCCAGGTTCCCGCTTCCGGCGGATCAGGTGTTCGCCCGCTTCCCGGGCCTCCTCGATCAGACGGCAGCCGGCCCGGCGCCCCAGCGTCTCGGCAAGCTCCGTGCGGGAGCTTCCACTCCGCTCTCCTGGTCGAAGGCCATCGCCGGAGCGCCCGCCGGCGCAACGCTGACGTTCGACGAGCTGGCCGTCGCGGCAGGCGCTCGCACATCGAACGAACGCCTGCGCGTCGCGCTGGCCCTCGGCGCGTCGGAGCCCTGGCTGCGTCGCACAGGACCGACGTGGTTCGTGGTCCCCGCGGAGGAAGCTCGCGCGAAGGTGGCGGCGGCCGAGGCTGCGCGCCGTGCGGAGCGCGAAGACGCGGCCATCGCCGAGTGGTGGCCCCGCCGCGAGTCGTCGCTCCCCCCCGACGGCGCGAAGGGAGCCGTGGAGGCGATCCGTGAGTACGCCATCCGCGGCGACGCCCCGGGGTGCACGACACCGGTCTCGGACCGCGGCCGGACGCTCGCCGCGCGGTTCGACATGGTCGAGCCCGACCAAGTCCTCGACGCGCTCGCAGCGTGCGGGCTCCTCGACCCCGCCACGAACCCCGCCCCGTGGCGCGCGGCACTCGCCGGGGGCTTCGCGCAGGACGCGACCGACGAAGCGCGACGCGCCGCTGCGGCTCCGTGCGCGTCGAGCGGTCGCGAGGACTTCACCGACCTCCACACCGTCGCGGTGGACGACGAGGAGACCACGGAGGTGGACGATGCGATTTCCGTCCGCCGCGTTCCGGGCGGCGTCGAGATCCTGATCCACATCGCGGACACTGCGGCCGTCGTCCCCGTCGGCAGCCCGCTCGACCTCGTGCTCCGGGCGCGCGCGACGTCGCTCTACGTGCCCGACGGTGCGGTGACGATGCTCCCCGGCGTGCTCGTCGAGGATCGTGTCTCGCTGGACGCGGGTGTCGTGCGCGCGGCCGTCACGGGAGTGTTCGTCGTCGCCCCGGACGGGGCGGTCGTATCGTCGCGCTTCGTCCGGTCGCTGGTGCGGGTCACGAATCGTCTGACGTACGACGCGACTCGCGATTCGTCGGTACTCGCCGCGACGCCCGCCGACGCCGCGGCGCTCGTCGCAGCCGCCGAGGCGTTGCGCGCTGCCCGTATCCGCGACGGCGCGATCGTGCTCAACCTGCCGTCGATGAAGGTTCGCGCAGAGGACGGCGCGCCGCACCTCGAGGTGCGCCATCAGGACACCGCGGGCGACTCCGTCGTCGCCGAGGCCGCGGTCCTCTACAACGCGGAGGCCGGCCGTCTCTTCGCGTCGAGAGACGTCGCGGCGCTCTTCCGCACGCAGGAAGCACCCCGCGGCGCGGCGCCGGACGCAACCGACCCGCTCTTTCCGGTTCTCGTCCGCCGACGGTTCGCGCCGAGTCATGTGCGAGTGGAGCCCTCGCGCCACCACGGCGTGGGCCGCGACGCGTACGCGCAGTGCACTTCGCCGATGCGTCGGTACGCCGACCTCGTGAACCAGCGGCAGTTGCTCGCCGTCGCGGCGGGGGAGCCGCCGCCCTACCTCCCGGCGGCGCTCGAGACGATCGCTGCCGAGATCTCCGAGCGCGAACGCGCCGTACGCCGTGCCGCCGATGACCGCATGTGGCACTGGATCGCGCTCGACGTCAAGCGTCGCGGCGTGACGTCGTTCGAAGGCGTCCTGACCCGCGCGCCTCGTCGCGGCATGGGGGGCGTCTGGGTTCCCGACCTCCTGCAGGAACTCCCGCTCCGCGCGCCCGACCGATGGCGTGCTCCGCCGGAGGGCACGCGCGCCGTCTGGCCGGTCGGGAGGGTGTCGCCCTGGCGGAGCCGGATCGAGCTTTCACCCCCTCCGGAGGAGAAGACGTAAGACACGGAGCCGGATCGAGCTGTCACCCCCTCCGGAGGAGCCGAAGTAAGCCGCGACAAGACAGCGTGCGGAACGCTCCGCCGTCACCGCGCCGGTCGCATGCGCGCAATCTCCTCGCCCAGCCAGTCCGTGAACTTGCCCGCGCCCTCCGCGTTGTAGTGCCCGTGGTCGTTGAACAGCGCGTCGTCCCACAGGGTGTCGGGTGGGACCAGCACCTCGATCCCGATCGCGCGGAGGGCGGGAACCGTCACGGTCTCAGACTCCCGGCGGAAGTGTCGCATCACGGGCACGCGCGCTGCGACGCTCTGGTTGATCGGTGCGATGAACACCGCGAACCGAACGCCTCGTTCGCGGCAGATCGCCGCACACGCGCTTGCCGAAGCGACGAAGACCGCCTGCGGCGACGCATCGATGAGCCCCCCGGTCTCCTTGAGAAACTCGGCGTTGAGCAGAGCGACCAGCGTTTCGCGGTTCGCGGTGCGTGTGTGCGCGCCGAAGCCGCGCGACGTCGTCATCCTGGCGCGCATCACGGCCGGCGTTGCGTCGCGGAACGAGTCGTCGATCACAGAGCGGATCAACTCTGGCGTGTACGTCCACGGTGCGATGCGCTCCGAGTCGATCTGCGCGGCGAGCGCACGACCCCGCGTGCAGTCGAGGAACGCCCGTCGTACGCCGTCGTCCTCGATGAACGAGCGTACGAGCCAGGCGCCCTGGTACTGGTCCTGGGCAACGTGCCCGAGCTCGATCAGAACGGTGTCGGTGCCACCGCCGGCCAGCAGGCGTCGCACAACGAACGGGAATGCGCTCGCGTGGAACCCCGCCGCGGCGAGCGTCGCGACGAACGGACCGTCGCCGTCGCGCGCGAGCCGTTGTTCGATCCTGAGGGCCTGCACGCCCGTGCCTGTCTGTGAGGAACCGACGACCGCCACCATCGGCCGCGAGCCGGCGAGGTCGGTCGCTGCCCGCGCGGCGAGACCGACTTTCGAGCTCTCGTAGAAGCGCTCGATGAGGTACGCATTGACCGGAATCGTCGCTGCGAGGAGGATCGCGATCGCGGCCGCGAACGCCGCCACCGCCCGCCGATGACGTCCGCCGGATGGTCGCGGGCGCTCAGCGTGGGCCAACGCGCCTCTCGATCTCGTCGCCGAGCCACGCAGTGAACTTGCCCGCGCCCTCCGCGTGCAGATGTACGTGGTCGTAGAAGAGCGACGACTCGAAGAACGCGTCGGGCGGCACGATGACTTCGATCCCGGCGGCTCGGAGCGCTGGGATGGTCTCGTTGCGCGCCGTCGCCTCGAAGTGTCGCAGCACGGGGATACGGGGAGCGAGCCCGCGGTTCACGGGCTGCATGAGCACGATCATCGGAACGCCGCGCTCGCCGCAGAGCTTGGCGCAGAGTACGGCCGTCGCGACGAAACACTTCTGCGGCGACGCGTCCGTCATCTCGTCGCCCTGGCCCGCGTAGTCGTCCGCGAGGGTGCGCACCAGTTGCTCGGGCTCCTTCACGGTGCGGTACGGCGTGAACCCGCGGGCGTCGCGCATCTGCGCCACGATCTCGCCGGCCTCGCGATCCCGCCCGCCTGCGTCGATGACGACGCGCGCGGTGCGCGGGATCGCGAGCCACGGGAACCGTCGCTCGGTGTCGATGAGCGACGCCAGGCGACTTCCGCGTGCGCAGCCTCGGAGGGCATCCGTCACCGTCGCATCGGTGACGAAGTTGCGCGTGGCCCACGCGCCGCCGTACTGGTCATGGGCGATGTGGCCGAGTTCGAGCACGACGAGGCGCGGCTTCGTCCGGGAGAGCAGCGCTCGGAGCATCGCGGGGTAGGCGCTGACGTGCGTTCCGGCGACCGCGACGTCGGCAACCGTGAGGTCGTCGTTCACGTCGAGTCGCCGCTCGACGGCGAGCGCATCGATGGCGCTCATGGTCTGAGACGTTCCGATGAACGCCACGAGGTGCCGCGTGCCGGCGGCGTCCGCCGCTGCATCGATCTTCGCTGCGATCACGGACGACGAGAACTCGCGCGACGCGAGCCACGTCTGCACGGGCCACGAGGCGGCGAGGAGCGACGCAGCGACCGCCGCGCACGCGACGACGGCACGACGCTGCCGGGAATGCGAGCAACCGCGCGAACGTGCTCGCGTGTCAGAACTGGAAGTAGATGAAACTCTCATGTCCTGTCTGACGGAGGAGCAGCGCTCCGACGATCGCGACCGCGATCACGATGCCGCGCGTGACCGGCCATCGGGAGCCGTACCAGACCATCGGCGCGCGCGCGCCCGGCGCGGAGCGGTCGCGGCGGGTCAGATCCTCACTTCCGCTCGCGAGCCCCCACGCGTGCCCGAGCATCGATGCCGCGAGCGCCACGAGCGCGAACGCCCACGCCTGTCGGCCCACCTCGAACTCACCGCGACGCACGAACTCGAGGTGCGACCAACTGCGCAGCAGATCGGTGGAGAAGATTCCGGAGAGCATCTCCCGCGTGTGGTCGAAGCCCTGGCAGCGGAACGGGATCCAGCCGAGCATCGCGATCGAGAACGTCGCCGGCGCCGTGATCCAGACCGGGATTCGGCGGATGCGCTCCGGCGCGCGGCGCCAGAGGTGTGCGCCCGCGAGCCACGCTCCCCACCACGCGCCCCAGAGGACGAAGTTCCAACTCGCTCCGTGCCAGAGGCCGCCGAGGAGCATCGTGGTGAGCAGCGCGGCCATCGTGTGGACGAGTCCGTGCCGGCTGCCGCCGAGCGGGATGTAGAGGTAGTCGCGGAGCCACTCGGAGAGGCTGATGTGCCATCGCTTCCAGAACTGGGTGACCGTCCGCGCGAGGTACGGGAAGTGGAAGTTCTCGAGGAACTTGAAGCCCATCATGCGCGCGCATCCGATCGCCATGTCGGAGTAGCCGCTGAAGTCGGAGTAGATGACGATTCCCCACATCAGGAGCGCCGCGGCGCGGTTCGCAGCGCAGTACTTCTCGGGCGCGTTGAAGACGGAGTCGGCGAGCGGCGAGAGGTTGTCTGCGATCACCGTCTTCTTGAAGAAGCCGATCGCGAAGCGTTCCAACCCCGCGAGGATTCTCGGCAGCTTCGGGTGCTTCGGGATCTGGACCTGCCACAGGAAGTCCTTCGCGCGCACGATGGGGCCCGCGACGAGCTGCGGGAAGAACGAGACGAACAGCGCGAACGTGCGGAGTCGCGGTTCCGGCGGGATCACGCGCCGGTAGACGTCCACGGTGTAGGACAGCGACTGGAACGTGTAGAAGGAGATGCCGACGGGCAGCACGAGGTCGCTGTGCGGCATCGCGTGACCCAGGCCCGCCAGCGGCCCGGCTGCCGCGAGCGAGTCGCGCAGGAAGTTCCAGTACTTGAACGTTGCAAGGATCGAGAGCTGGAGCACGACGCTCGACGCGAGCCAGAGCTTTCGGCGGCCCTCTCGCGTCTCGTTCCCCAGATTGCGACTGACCCACCAGTCGAACACGATCGACCCGCACATCAGGCCGAGGTAGCGCAGACGCCAGAACACTGCGAGCACGGCTCCGACCGGGCCCGCGGGAAGCTCCGGAGGAGGCGTGCCGGGATCCCACGCTCCGTAGAAAACGAGGCTCGCGAGCAGGAACACGCCGCAGCGCATCCCCCAGCCGGCGCGACCGGGCAGGAAATGCGCGAGCAACCGGTCCAAGAGGAGAACGGTGGCAAGGAGCAGGGCGAAGGCCGCGGAGTGGAACAGCAAGGTCGGGGGAACCTAGCCCGCAGCCCGGCGCCCGCCACGGGCAAAACGGTCCGAACCTGCGCGGCGGCCACTTCGGCACGTCGGATGCCGTCGGCTGACGCCCGCGGAGCGACCAGGCGCAACGCTGACCGCGGGCTACACTGAGGTCGTGCCGCCCGCCCGCCTCGCGTTGCTCGCGCCGATCGCCCTGGTGGCGATCGCGGACCCGTCGTTCGCCCGCGCCGACATCGCGGACCGGCTGGACGAAGTCGCCCCCGAGATCGAGTGCGCGAAGTGGGTGGCGGGCCAGCCCGTGCAGTTGTCGAAGTTGCGGGGCCGCGTTGTCGTGCTCCACTTCAGCGACCCGGAGCGGATCACGTCGCAGGCGGCCGTGCCGCCGTTGAAGAAGCTCGCTCAGACGTGGAAGGACGCGCCGGTCACGATCGTGGAGGTCGTCACCTCTCCGGCGGAGGCGAGCGCGCTGTCGTACGCCGCGAAGGAGTCGCCGGCGTGGGCTGCCGGACTCGACGCCTCCGGCGTCACCCAATCGCGCTATCCCGGCACGTCGATGCCGCGCACGTATCTCATCGGCCCCGACGGCCGGATCGTCTGGCACGCGCACGTGCTCGCTCTGACGAAGGAGCTTGTCCAGGCGCAGCTCGACCGCGTGCAGTTCTTCGCCCCGGGACAGGACGTGAAGAAGGCGAAGGGCGTTGCGAAGGCTGCATCGGAGATGAAGTACGCCGCGGCACTCGCCGAGGCCGGGAAGGTCGAGGCCGACAAGCTCGCGACCGACGCCGACCGCGCGCTGATCGCCGCCGTTCGGGCCGACATCGAGCGCACGTGGGAACTGAAGAAGAAGCTCGCTGACGCGCTCATCAAGGACCTCGACTGGGGCATCGGCTGGCGCCGCGCGCTGCAGCTTCAGGCGCTCTTCAAGGGCACCGCCCATCAGGCCGACGCCGACGCGTTCGTCGCGAAGCTCGACGCCGAGCCGATGGTGAAGTACGTCCGCCCCGCGCAGAACCGCTACGACGACCTGCTCGTGCTCGCGTCGAAGGCCCGCACGAAATCGCAGATCGAGGAAGTCATCAAGGAGCTGAAGGACTTCCAGGACCTCTACAAGAACCTGAAGCTCACCGAGCGCGCGGCCGACCTGGTCGAGACCCTGGAGAAGCGCCTCGCGGACCTGAAGGGGAAGTAGCGGAGCGTCTCGGCGGACGGACGACTACCGCCGCACGCGATCCAAGCGGATCCAGGTGGTGTTGCCGACGACCGCGTACTCGCGCCCACTCTCGAACATCGAGAGACCCCGCGTGGCTGGATCCTCGTCCCGGATCACGTAGAAGACGGTCCGATTGACGGAACCGTGGAGTTCCACGAACGGCAGCGGGGCGCCGTCCGGTGCGTCGCGCGGGTCGGCCGCGTCGCCGAGCAGGTCAAACTTGAATCGCTTCTTCACCCAGACGGACTGAGGCATCGCGTCCGCTGCAGTCGCGGACGTGG
The DNA here is from genome assembly GCA_021414065.1 of Planctomycetota bacterium. GTDB lineage: Bacteria > Planctomycetota > JAJSAM01 > JAJSAM01 > JAJVHW01 > JAIOPE01. Next base: position 11,262 of record JAIOPE010000165.1, on the reverse strand, counting down.
GGACTTCCCCAGACGGCGCGGGCTGAGCCGTGGCGCGCGCTGCGGCTGCGGCGGATGCGACGACGGCGGGGGACTCCGTCGGCGCGACCTGCGCGATCTCGGGGGCGGCTCGGCACGCCACCAGGTTGAGTGACGCGAAGATCAGGACCACCGACGCGAGACGGCGACGCGCGGTCGAGCGTGGGGCGGCGTTCCGGAGTTTCGTGATCATCGTTGGGATCCAGAGCATTCACGCCCCCTCCCGGTGTGGGGCGATCTGCAGGGATCTCGCTTCCTCGCGAAACTGTTCGCCGCGAGCGCGAGTCCGTCGCGGTCAACGTCCGCAAGGGCCCGGGCTTCGTCCGGTGCGAGCCCCGCGCGGAGCGCCTCGCCCTCGGGATCGGCTAGGAACAGCGCCCGCGCCGCGGCGTTCGTGTAGATGCGGGCGAGGAACGCCTCGATCGTCATGCGGCGTGTGCCGCGGCGCGAGCGCGGCCGGCGGCGAGGGCCGTCCGGGCGCGGGCGAGTTGGGCGAGCAGGTCGTCGAAGGACGGCAACTGCGCGTCACGTTCCAGGATCACTGTGATGCGCTGCGCGCATCGCGCGCCGAGTTCCTCGACGAGGGTGTACACCGGGTCCGGCACGTCGTGCAGGTGGTCGTCGAGCAGGCGCCGGGCGGACCCCCGCGTGATCCAGCGTCCGCCGGCAACGTGGATCTCGGTGACCGCCTGGAGCGGCAGTCGGTCGAGCGCCGCCGCGGCGTCGAAGCCGAAGTTCACCGCGTTCGCATGGAGATTGTGCAGGTCGAGGAGAAGCGGGCAGCCGGTCGCGGCGATGCAAGCGGAGATCCACGACGGCTCGTCCATGGTGCTCGCCGGAGGCGCGATGAGCGTGGCGACGTTTTCGAGGGCCGGGCGCGACCCGACGACGCGCGCCGCGAGAGCCACGTTCCGCGCGAGTCCGTCGATCGTCCGGCGCGTTCGCGGCGGTGCGGCGAGGTGACCGATCTCGACGCCGCCCCCGCGGACGAACGCGAGGTGCTCGCTCCACGACTCGGGCCCGACGATCTCGCAGAGCCGGGCCATGCGATCGATGCGCGCGCGGTCGGCGTCCTCGCCGGTTGCGAGGCCGAGCGACGTCGCGTGCAGCACGACCGGGACGTGCGCCGCGAGCGTGCGGAGCGCGTCGGCCCGACTCCGCGGGACGTCGAGCCAGTCCTCGGCGTTCACCTCGACGACGTCCACTTCGTCGGCGCGGAGGAGGAGCGCCGCGGCCAGCTCCGGCCGCCAGAGAACGCCGAACCGGTCGCGCGCACTCACGAGCCGCAGCCCCCGCAGCCGCCTCCGCCGCACCCGCCGCCACACGATGACCCCGAGCCGCAGGATGACGTGGACCCGCACGACGAACCGGTCGTCGCCGGCGGCGGCGGGAAGAACACCGCGCGGGACGCCGGGAACGCGCCCGAGGGCGTGCCCGACGCGCCGAACACGCCGACGAGCAGCGCGAGTTCCATCGGCTCGAGCGCATCGGGCTTCGCGTTCGCGCGCGCCTTCACGCCGACGAGCAGCGTCTTCAGGTGCGAGAGCGTGCGGTCACCGAGCGGCGTCCGGCGACCCGCGATCGTGATCGCTACCGCGGCGACCGGCGCCGCGAGCGACAGGAACCGCAGGATGCCGACGTTCGTGCGACCGCGTTCGTGGGCGATTCCGACTTTCGTCTGCGCGATCGCGAACAGGACGATCCCGGCGACGACGCCGACCATCGCGCGGCGCTTGTAGTCGTCGAACGACGCGAGGAGTCTGCGGTTGCGGAGGTCGATTCTCCGGGCGGCAAGTGCGTCGTCGTAGGCGGTCGTCGAGACGGTGTCCTTGAACCCGCGGCCCGCGCGTTCGAGGACCGCACGTTCGAGTGGGTCGGACGTCTGCGCCTCTGCGCCGTCCGCCGATCGTAGTACTCCGCCCTTCTCGAGAAGCAGCCCGCGCTTGGTCAGCGTCACCGCGGCCGTTCGCGCTGCCTCCAGCGTTCCCGCACGGAGCAGCGCGAGCGCGTACGGGTCGGAGACGCGCTCGACACCGGGCGTCGCGCCCGGCGACCAGCGGGCGAGGAAGCGCGCGGCGAGGACCACGGCGATCGCGACGACCACGTAGAACGCGAGGAACTCGGGGCCTCGCAGATCGAACGGGTTCACGTCCGGGTCTCCCGGAGAGCGACGGCACGCTCCCGCATCGCGTGGGCGATCGCAACGAGGGTCCACAGCGCGTCGCGGCGGGCGCCGGGCGCCGTGTCGCGGCCCTCGCGCGCGTCCGAAGTGCGTTCGAGCGCGTCGGCGACGCCCGGCACGCCGAGCGACGGTGCGATCCGGGCGAGCGCATCCTTCGGCGGGAGCGGCGGCCCGCCTTCGAGCACGACGAGCGCGGCGGCGGCCGCGCGCAGGGGACCCGCGTTGTCGGCGAGGAGCGCCGCAGTCCGATCGTCGGGCGCCACGACGGCGCGTTCGCGCAGTCGCAGGACGAGGTTCAGGAGCGACTGCCGCAGGCGTCGCACCTCGACGTCGCGGGGGATCTGGATTCCGTCGAAGGGGTCCGATCCGAACACGACGCGGCGCCTGCGGAGCACGTCGGCGAACTTCGCGGCGAACTCGCGCACCGCGTCGCGCACCTCGGACTTGAGGAGAATCATCGCCTCCACGCGAGCGGCGACACGTGCGATGCGGAACGCGTCGGCGACGCGAGCCGCGCGCGGTGCGTCGATCGCCCGCACGACGACGATCACGTTCACGTCGGACGTCGGGCGGAGCCGCCCCTCCGCGGCGCTCCCGAAGAGCACCACCGAACGCAGGTCCTCGCCGAGGCCCTCCCGCAACGCGGCCACAAGGTCGCCGACGACCCGGTCATGCGACGTCAACTCCACCATCGTCCACCTCCGTCGGGCTCAGCCGAGAGATCGCCGGCGGAGCAGCAGGAGCGTACTCAACAGCGCGACCCACGTGAGCGCAAGGCCCAAACCACGCCGGTTCGTACCGCAGGACGACCGGCCGCGGGGATTCGCACGGCCGGGGACCGCGAGGTTCGCCGGGATCACGCCTCCGGCATCGACTTGACTCGTCGAACGAGGTACGCAAGCGACGGCAGGAGCACCGCCGCCCCGGCGGCGGTGGCCCACAGCAGGGCGCGCAGCACCCGGTCCGGTGCGTGGTCGGCCGCGGACGCGATCGGCGGCAACAGGTACGGATGTGGAATCCGAGCGTCACGGCCATCCGGGCCCGGGCGGCGGAACGCGAGTCCGAGACGGAACGCGGGTATGGCGACGCCGCCCGCGCGCGTTCAGACTGTCGGTTCGTCGGCACGGCCGATCTCCAGCCGAACCGAGCGCGAGGGCCAACATGCACGGTGAGCTGCATCGCAGTGAACGGATCGGATGGCTCCGCGCAGCGGTGCTCGGCGCGAACGACGGCCTCATCTCGACGAGCAGTCTCGTCGTCGGCGTGGCAGCGGCTGCGCCCAACCGGACGGCGGTTCTTCTCGCTGCGGTCGCCGGACTCGTCGGCGGGGCGTTCTCGATGGCGGCGGGCGAGTACGTCTCCGTCAGCTCGCAGGCGGACACCGAGCGAGCAGATCTGGCTCGAGAACGAGCGGAACTCGAGGACTCGCCCGAATCCGAGCGGGCGGAGTTGGCTGGGATCTACGTGGCGCGCGGACTGACGCCCGAGCTGGCCGGCCAGGTCGCCGACCAGCTCACGGCGCACGACGCGCTCGGGGCCCACGCCCGCGAGGAGCTTGGGATCCACCCGGGCTCCTCGGCGCGCCCGATCCAGGCCGCGCTGGCGTCCGCCGGCGCGTTCACCGTGGGCGCGGTGCCGCCGACGCTTCTTGCGGCCCTCCTTCCGGACGGGGCGCTGTCGATGGGCGTGGTCGGGGTGAGTCTGGGGCTGCTGTTTGTCCTCGGGGGAGTCGCCGCCCGGATCGGCGGCGCGTCGCTCGTGCGGGGGGCCCTGCGCGTCGCGTTCTGGGGCGCCGTGGCGATGGCCGCGACGGCGGCGGCCGGGCACCTGTTTGGCGCTGTCGCGTAGGACGAAGTTCCGGTGCCGCCAGCGAGCGAGAGCGCGTACCCTGTCGGGGACTCGGGCATCCGGTGCCCGTCAGGAGGACCCACGATGTCGATCCGCACGATGCTCGCCGCCGCGACGCTGGCCGCCGTTCTTGGAGCCGTCGCGATCGGCGCCGACACGCCGAAGGCCGCGCACCCGTACTTCAACGACGGCGGGACGCTGATCTGGTCCACGAAACTCGCCGACGCGCAGACCGCCGCGAAGGCGAGCGACAAGCTGATCTTCGTCGAGATGGGGCGCAAGGCCTGCGGCAACTGCAAGGCGGTCTGCGAGACCGTGCTGCCCGACCCGTCGATCAAGGATCGCCTCGCGAAGCTGTGCGTCGGACTCGCCGCCGAGGCCGACCCGCCGGCGCGCGATCAGGAGATCGCCGCGCTCCTCACGAAGAACCTGCCGGGGGCCGGCACGCTCCCGTTCGTCGGGTTCGTGACCACGGATCTCCAGTGGGTCGCAGGGTTCTCCGGGTTCAAGCAGGCGGGTGAGTTCGCGGCGATCTTGGAGCAGGCGGAGAAGTCGCCGTTGCTCAATGCGTCGCCCGAGAACGCGAAGAAGCTCGACGGGATCGCCGCCGCCGCTGCGCAGGGCGTCGAGAAGCAGCAGTGGGCGAAGGTGCTCGCGGCCGGCAAGGACGCGGAGAAGCTGAAGGGGCGGTCCCCGGCGCGCGAGAAGATCGACGCGTCGCTCGCCGCGGCCCATGCCTACGCCGAGGGCGAACTCGCGAAGGCGCTCGAACTCGCCGCGACCGACGCGGCCGCGGCTCGCGTCGCGCTGAAGAAGCTCGCGCCCGTCTTCGCGGGTGAGCCCGAAGGCAAGGACGCCGAGACCGGAGTGAAGGCACTCGAGCGCGTGGCCGTGATCGCAGCCGTCCCCGCCGACAAGCAGGACGCCGCGCGCGAGAAGGCGACGAAGGACTTCGGGGCCACGCGCTGGGTCGCTCTCTTCGCGAAGCCCGCGGAGAAGTAGGACGTTCGTCCCACGCCGCCTTTGTCGCGCGTCCTGATCCTGTCGGACCCTCCCGGAGCACCGACGGGCTTCGGCGGCCAGGCGGCGCTCCTGGCTGAAGCGGTCCGCGCCGCGGGCGCGGAACCGGTGGCGCTCGCGATGGGGCTCGGCGCCGCCGGAGACGCGCCCGAACCGCGCACGTTCTCCGGCGGAGTCCGCGGTTGGCGGATTCCGTACTGCCCGACTCCGGCGACTCTCGAGTTCATCTTCCGCGCCGAGCGGCCGGACGCCGTGGTCGCCGCCGCCGAACTGTGGACCTACGAGACGCTCTCCTGCATCGACCCCGCGTCGCTGCGGCGTGTGCTGGCGTGGGTCGCCATGGACTGCCCGTACCTGCCCGAGCCGATCGTCGCACGGCTCGCCGCGTTCGGACGTGTGGTGGCGATGGCCGAGTACGGCGAGGACTGCCTCGCGCCGGTGCGTGCGGCCGGCGGACGACTCGCCCGAATTCCCCACGGTGTGCGTCCCGAGTTCGAGACGCGTGTTTCGCGCGACGACATCACGGCGCGACGTCGTGCCCACGGGCTCGACGACTCGTTCGTGGCGCTCTCCGTCGGCCGCAACCAGGTGCGCAAGGGGCACGCGTACCTGCTCGACGCGTGGAGCCGGTTCGTCGCGGATCTGCCGCCGGGCCACGCGGAGCGCGTCCGCCTGTTCCTCCACACGGAGCAGGTGCCGCTGCCGTTCGCCGACGTCGCGGACCGCCGACTCCAGGCGGCGCTCGACGCGCAACGCGGGTGCGACCTGCCGGCGCTCATCGAGAAGCACTTCGCCGCCGCGGCCGACACGATCGAGTTCTCGGAACTCGGCGCGCCGCCGTCAGCACTCCGTTTCCTCTACGGGACGGCCGACGTGCACGTGATGGCGACGCACGCCGAGGGGTTCGGCGTTCCGCTCGCCGAAGCGCAGGCGTGCGGCCGGGCGAACATCGCGCCGCGGCACACGACCATCCCGGAGATCGTCGGCGGCGGCGGCACGGGCGCGGCGGCACCCGGCGCGGCGCCGTTCGGCTGGGTCGTCCCGTGCTCGGGACGCATCCTCCAGGCCGACATCCTCGAGTGGCGCGACGTCGTGGACGTCGCCGCCGCCGCCGGGGCGTTGCGCGAGGCATGGGAACTCTGGCGCTCCGGCGCGCTGAACGCGCCGGAGGCCGAAGAACGACGCAGGTCGTGGACGATGTCGCGGTACGGATCCGCGCCGGTTGTCGCGAAGTGGGCCGAACTCGTCCGCGAGACGCTCGCGGGCTGAGATCCGCTCGGATCAGGTCCCGAGTGGGACCTTCGACTCGTACGCGGTCACCTTCGGCTTCTTCCCGAACGTGTGGCCGGGGTCCGCCGCTCCGCGGATCTCGTCGCGCGCCCCGCCGCCGTTGAACGTGGACTTGCCGGTGATGTTCAGCCGGAAGACCGAGCACGTGTCCGCGCCGCCGCCCTGCGCCACGGCGACGGTGGGCGCCGAGAGGTTCGCCACCTGGACCACGTCATCGCCGCCGCCCGTGACGATCTTCACGCTGCCGGACGCCACGCCGCCGTTGGCGACCGCGCGCACGCTGTCGTTCCCTGCGCCGGAGTTCAGGCTGATGTTGACCTTCGGCAAGCGGCGCGCGTCGGTTGTCGCCGCCGACCACTCGATCGCGTCGTCACCGGCGTCGCCCTTGATCGACGACGCGGCGCCCGTGGATTGGCAGAAGACCTGCAGCGTGTCGTTCTCCGCGCCGCCGCGGACGTCGAAACCGAGCGCGAAGGCGCTGCCGTTCGACTGGAGCTCGTCCTGCTGCGAGCCTCCGAGGAACGAGAACCTGCCCGCGAAGCTGCACCCGGTGTGCGTCGATGCCAGGCCCGACGTGTTGCCGGCTCTCATGACGGTGCGCCCCGCGACGGTGACCGCCAAGAGGTCCACGCGCGTCGTGCCGCCGGACGCGAGGCGTGCGTCCACGTTCAGGTCGCCGCCGAACTGGAGCGCAGAGAGCGTGGCGGCGCCCGCGCCGGCCCCCGGATCGAGGGTGCCGCCGCCGGAGAACGTGCCGTTGCGCACGGTCATCGTGTCCGTGCCGTCGCCCGCCTTGACGTCGAGCACCGCGCCGCTGAAGCCGTCGAGCGTCACGTCGTCGTTGCCGGAGCCGGCATCGACGGTGATGTTGCCCGTCACGGCGGCGCCGTACGCGCTGACGTAGTCGTTTCCGCCGCCGAGGCGCAGGACGATGTTCGTGACCGTGGAGAGCGGGATGTTGAACGGCCCGGTGAGCGCCGTGTTCGACGTGGGGGAGATGTAGAGCGCGTTCTGAGTGATGAAGATGTCGAGGGCGTTGTCCGCGTCGTCACCCGTGATCGTGAGCGTGCCGCCGGTGATGTCCACCGTCACGGTGCCCGCGGCGAGGGCGTCGGGCGAGCCCGCCGCGGCCGCGACTCCCACCGCAGCCCAAAGTGCGCGCGACTTCCAACGGCCCGATCCGGAAACTCGATTCATGGGTGGCATCTCCTGGGTGTGGATACCCGTGCGCCTTGCGCCGGGAGTCCGACTTCGTTCGGATGGGAGGAACGCGGCCGACGCGGCGTTCATTCCGCATCCACAGTGACGAGGCGCCGTCGCCGCTCTCTGGAGATTCTCGCCGCCCCCTTGACACACGCCCCATCGTGCTGTATACATCTACAGCAACATGTCAGCCAGCACCCGGACCCAGATCTACCTCACCGAGGCGCAGCGGCGGCGTCTCGACGAGATCTGCCGCACGCGCGGGATCGCCCTCGCAGAGGCCGTGCGGGAGGCCGTCGATGCCTGGATCGAGATGCGTCACACCTGCTGCTCCGACGCCCTCGCGGCTACGTGGGGGAAGGCACCGGAGATCGAAGTCCCGTCGCGCGACGAATGGGACGCGCAGCGTGACGAGGAACGGGACGCGCAGCGTGACGAGGAACGAGACGCGGAACGAGACGGGCCGACAGTACCTGCGGCGTCTGGCTCGGAACTGCCTGCGGCGTCGAGCTCGAAACCGCCTGCGGCGTCGGGCTCGACAACCCCCGCGGCGGGATCGTCGTGAGCGACGCGCGAGGCTCGTACGTTGGCGGGGGCCCGGGCACCGGCGCGCTGATCGACAGCGACATCTTCATCGATCATCTGCGCGGCGCCCGGCGCCTCGTCCCGCCGGACGGGCGGGCGTGCTACTCGACCATCACGCGCTGTGAGTTGTTCGCCGGGCGGTACGTGGACGAGGACCTCGTCCGCGTGCTGCTGGCGCCCTTCGCGGAACTGCCGATGGACCGAGCCGTTGCCGAGCGCGCGGGCCGCATTCGCCGGGCGACCGGCGTCCGCACGCCCGACGCGATCGTCGCCGCAACGGCACTCGAGCACGGCCTCGAGGTCTGGACGCGAAACGTCCGGGACTTCGTCCGGGTGGGGGAGTTGCGCGTGCGCTCGCCGTAGCGCTCCGTCGGGCTCAGCTCCGGCGCGAGGTGGGCCCAGCCTCCTCCGTACGTGGCGGGTTCCGGCTGCGGGCGATACCTTCCCCCTCGCCGGCACGTCGTCCGGCCGGAGACGCTTCTGATGGCCAAAACCCTCGTCCGACTCACCGTGAACGGCGCGACCCACGAGGTCGCCGTCGAGCCCCGCGACACGCTGGCGCAGGCCCTCCGCGATGGCTGCGGACTGACGGGCACCAAGGTCGGCTGCGACCTGGGAACCTGCGGATGCTGCGCCGTCATGCTCGACGGCCGGGCCGCACTCGCCTGCCTCACTCTCGCCCTCGAAGCCGAAGGGCGCGCGATCACGACGATCGAAGGGCTCGGCGGCGGCACGAACCTGCACCCGCTGCAGGAAGCGTTCGCCACCTGCGGCGGCAGTCAGTGCGGCTACTGCACGCCGGGCTTCATCGTGACGTCGGCCGCGTTGCTCGATCACGAGCCGTCGCCGAGCCGGGAGCGCATCAAGGACGCCATCTCGGGCAACCTCTGTCGGTGCACCGGCTACATCAAGATCGTCGATGCGATCGAGCGTGCCGCGGACCGGATCCGGGTGGCGAAGACTCCCGCGGACGCGCCGTCGCGCGAGCTGCAGCACAACTAGCGCGAACGGAGACTCGATGACTGCGGAGACGTTCAAGGTCGTCGGCACCCGCCAGCCGCTCGTGGACTCGTGGAAGAAGGTCACGGGCTCGGCGGTCTACGGCGACGACATCAGCTTCCCGGGCATGCTCCACGTGCGGCTCCTGCGCAGCACGTTGGCTCACGCGAAGATCCTGCGGATCGACGCGTCCCGCGCGCTTGCCCTGCCGGGCGTCCGCGGCGTGGTCACCGGCGCTGACGCCACCGCGAAGTTCGGCGTCCTGCCGATCAGCCAGGACGAGGAAGCGCTCGCGACCGACAAGGTCCGGTACATCGGCGACATCGTGGCGGCGGTCGCGGCCGACGACGAGCTGACGGCGAAGTCGGCCGTGGATCTCATCGAGGTCGTCTACGAGCGACTGCCCGAGTGCTTCGACGCCGTGAAGGGGATGCAGAAGGTCGAGGCGCCGGTTCACGACTGGACCGTGGACGGCACGAACATCCAGAAGCGCGTCGCACAGCACTTCGGCGACGTGGAGCAGGCGTTCGCCGACTCTGCGGTGCGGCCGAAGGGGAAGTTCGACTTCATCGGCGTGGGGCACGTGTTCACCGAGCCGCACGCGGTCGTCGGCGTCGCTGAGCCGGACGGCCGGATCTCGCTCTACACGCCGACCCAGGTGCCGCACTACACGCACAAGGCCCTCGCGAAGGTCCTTGAGATGCCGATGCACAAGATCCGCGTCTTCCGCACGGCGGTGGGCGGCGGGTTCGGCGGCAAGAGCGACCCGTTCCCGCATGAGATGGTCGTCTGCCTGCTCTCGCGCAAGACCGGGAAACCCTGCAAGCTCGTCTTCGACCGCGAAGAGGTGTTCCTCACGAACCGCGGGCGGCACCCGGGCACTGTGGCGATCGAAATCGGCGTCGCGAAGGACGGTCGCATCCTCGGCTACGACATCGACGCGACGATCGACGGCGGCGCGTTCGCGTCGTTCGGCGTGGTCACGACGTACTACAACGGCGTGCTCTCTCAGGGCCCCTACAAGGTGCCGAACCTGCGCTACGCGGGGCGTCGGGTGTACACGAACAAGGCCCCGTGTGGCGCGATGCGCGGCCACGGCGCCGTGAACTGCCGCTACGCGATCGAGTCGGTGCTCGACATGGCGGCCGAGCAGTTGCACATCGACCCGATCGAACTGCGCCTGCTCAACGCGCTGCCCGCGTACTCGAAGACCGCGAACGACTTCCGCATCACGAGCTGCGGGATCGTCGAGTGCCTCACGCGCTCGCGCGACGAGTCCGGGTGGGTCGAGAAGCGCGGCAAGCTTCCGTTCGGCAAGGGCATCGGCGTCGGCTGCGGGTTCTTCATCTCGGGCTCGGCGCTCCCGATCCACAAGTCGCGCACGCCGCAGAGCACCGTACACCTGAAGATCGACGTGGACGGCGGCATCACCGCGCACTCGATGGGCGCGGAGATCGGCCAGGGCTCCGACACCGTCATCGCCATCGCCATCGCCGAGGTCCTCGGCGTGCCGATGGACTTCATCCGTGTCAGGAGCGAGGACACCGACCTCGCCCCCGTGGACCTCGGTGCCTACAGCTCGCGCGGGTGCTTCATGATCGGCAATGCGGCCCGCGAGGCGGCGCTCTCGATCCGCGAGCAACTCGCCCGAGCGGCCGAGCGGATCACCGGCCACGCGGCCGGCGACTTCGAGTTCGCCGACGCCACGCTGACCGCGAAGGGCGACGCGTCGATCCACGTCAGCTACTTCGAGGCGCTGACCGAGGCGCTCGCCGACAACGGTGCGCTGCTCGCGAAGGGCTGGTACCAGACGCCGAAGATGGGCGGCGGCTTCAAAGGCGCGGGCGCCGGCCTCGCCCCGGCGTACTCGATGGGCGCCTACGTGGCCGAGGTGGACGTGGACCTCGAGACCGGCATCGTGAAGGTCACGAAGGTGACGGCGGCGCACGACTGCGGCCGCGCGCTGAACCGTCTCGCGGTCGAGGGCCAGATCGAGGGCTGCGTCCACATGGGCCTCGGCCAGGTGCTCATGGAGGAGATGCGCTACGAGAAGGGCCGCATCACCAACCCGAACCTCCTCGACTACAAGATCCTCGGCCCGCACGAGACGCCCGACA
>JAIOPE010000147.1 GCA_021414065.1 Planctomycetota bacterium | reverse complement strand
GGGTGCGCGGGCGGACGCCATCCCGCGGGGACCTCCGTCGGGGTGTAGCCCTTGCGCGTCGTCTCGTTCATCGGGAACCTCCTCGTTGCTGACGCGACATTCGCTCGGTGGCCACACGGAGCAAGCTCACGCCGCCGGGATACGCAGCCGCCCGCGACCGCCGGTAGGCCGGGCACTGCGGAAGGCAAGTAGGTCCCGCGCCGTCCACCGGCTTGCGCGAGTCCGCCCACGGGCGACGCTGGACGTCGAACCCGGGAGACCACTCATGGCCTGGAAGAAGCTGCTCACCGAGGACGACTTCGGCGGATTCGCGAACCCCTCCGGCACGATCGGCGGCGCGGCCGTCAACGGTGCCGCGACGACCGCGATGCGGAGCGACGCCGCGCCGGCACTCGGCCCGCTGACCCGCGACCTCGACTTCGGCGCGTTCAAGGGCGTCAACGCCGCGGACCCGACGGGCGCGCAGCATCTCGCGACGAAGGGCTACGTCGACAGCGTCGCGCAGGGCCTCGCGCCGAAGGACTCCGTCCGGCTCGCAACGGCTGCGGCGCTTCGCCCACACGCGCGCGGGCAGCACGCTGACCGCCTCAGCGAACGGCGCCCTCTCGGTCGATGGCGTCGCGGTGAACAACGGCGATCGCGTCCTCGTGAAGAACGAGGGCGCGTCGCACCTCGAGCACGGCATCTACACGGTGACCGACAAGGGCAACGGCGGCACGCCCTGGGTGCTCGACCGTGCGGTCGATGCCGACAGCGAGGGCGATCTCCTCGGCGCGTCGGTCTTCGTCCAGGAGGGTGCTTCGAACTTCGACACCCTCTGGGTGATGACGACGGACGCCGCGATCGTCGTGAACACGACCGCGATGGCGTGGTCGCAGTTCTCGGGTGCGGGCGACATCGTCGGCGGGAACGGTCTGACGAAGACGGGCAACACGCTCGACGTGAACGTCGACAACTCGACCTTGGAGATCAACGCGGACACGCTCCGCGTCAAGGCGCTCGGCATCACGGACTCGCACGTCGCCGCCGCGAACAAGGACGGCCTGGTCGGCGTCCCGTCGCTGCGCACCCTCGGCACCGGCTCGCAGCAGGCGACCGCGGGCAACGACGGGCGGCTCTCAGACACTCGCGTGCCGGCGGCCTCGCAGGCCGGGACCGCGTGGGACTTCAACGACAACGAGATCACCGCGCTGCGACCGAAGGGCTACGTCACCGGCGCGCGTCCGGCCGCCCCCGCGAACGGCCGCATCATCTTCGACACGACGATCACGCGACTCATGGTCTGGTACTGACCGTGGCGGACGCGGCGTTCCTCGCGAGGGTCCACGCGCGCGCCGCGCGGGAGGCGTCCGGCCGCCCGCAGGTCTTCGTCCCGCCGGGGCCGCCCGTGCCCGAGACGCCCAAGGAGGAGCCCGCGCCGGCGGATCCAGGACCGCCCGTCGCGGAGGGCGCGCGCGGCACGCAGAAGCAGCGCACGCGCGCGCTCCACGACGACCTCTGCGAAGTCGTCAACCGCCACGCGGCGTCGCCCGAGACGGTGCTCATGGCGCTCGAGCTCCTCCGCCACCAGGTGCTCGCGCCGCGCCTGCGGCAGCTGGAGCTCGAGTAGCCCGTGGCGTGGAAGCTCCTCTGGACCGAGGACGACGCGGGCGTCGCGGACGGACTCGCGACGCTCGATGGCGCGGCGCTCGTCGTTCAGGACCCAGCGAACGCGACACTCGCTCCCACGGCGGGGAAGATCCCGAAGGCGATGCCGAGCGGCCAGCTCGCGCCGGGGTGGATCCCGCCGATCCTCCACCACGCGACGCACCAGGACGGCGGCACCGACGAGATCGCGACGGCGACGCCCGCCGCGAACGCGATCCCGAAGGCCGACGCCGGGGGAACGCTCGACGTCGGCTGGCTCCCGACTGACGTCGCCGACGGCATCCCGTCTCTCGACGGGACCAAGCGCGCGATCGCTGCCGGCCTCGTGGTTGACAGCATCCAGGTCGTCGGCTCGCAGAAGGCCGCCATCGCGGACCCCGCGGGCGGCGGCGTGATCGATCTCCAGGCCCGCGCGGCCGTGATGGCGATCCTCGCGCGGCTGCGCGCCCACGGGTTGATCGCGACGTAGTTCCGCGCGCGGCGCGGCTTGCACGAGTCCGCGCGTCGCCGAAGTTCGTCGTGTGCCCGCGACCTGGAACCCACTCAACGACAACCCCACGACGGGGGACGACATCCCGACCGCGTTCCGCGAGTTGGAGGCTCGGACCCTCGACCTGCGCGGCTGCTGGGTCGGCGCGACTCCGCCGGTCAACCCCGTCGAGGGGCAGTTCTGGCTCGACACGAGCGCGGTCCCCTACCGACTGAAGCAGTACGTCCGGATCGACGCCGGCGGGCCGTCGTGGCAGACGCTCGTCGCGCGGCTCCCCGGACCGGTCAACGCCGACCCGAGCGTCGTCGACGACCGTCTCGCACCCTTCGAGTTCAAGGCACTGCGCGTCGAGAACCGAAACGCGCTGCCCGCCGCCTCGCCGCTGAACGCGGGCCTGCTCGTCTACCGGATCACGGATGGCGAGCTCTGGATCGCGGACATGCCGGTCTCGGCCGGCTGGAAGGGGCTCCTCAGCGTCACGTCGACGTCGCTCGACACCGTCGAACTGCCGCTCGAAGGCGACGTCGGCAACGACGCGACGAACCCGCCGACGAAGGCGCGCAAGGGCGTGCTCGAGGGCTGGCTCTTCGACGACGTCGCCGAGAAGCGGACCCTCGCGTACGTCGTCCCGAAGAACTGGCGCGGCGCGGCCGACCTCAGGCTCCGCCTCTTCCAGGTGCTCGCGCAGGCGCAGCTCGCCGGCGACGACATCGACTGGACGGGCGAGATCCGGACGCTCATCCCGGGCCAGGAAAGGGTGACGAAGGCCGCGACGGCACTCGCGGTCGCGGTCACCGACATCGGCGCGGACGTGGATGGCATCGACGACGGCGGTGGGCCGCACGTCACGGAGCTCGTCGTCGACCACGACGACCCGAACAACCCCGTCTCCGCGGGCTGCCTCGTCCTCGTCACCGTGTGGCGCGCGAGCGTCGCCGGCGCGGGGAAGGCCGGCGGAGTCGTCGTCTTCCACGCGGACCTCGCCTACGCGCAGACGCCGCGTCACGAAAGGGCGTGAACCATGGACGAGACCCTGAAGGAAGCCGCGCGCCAGGTGCCGTCGCTGACGGTGCTGGTCGTCCTCGTCATCTACTTCCTCCGCGCGCTCGACCGCCGCGACTCGACGATCAAATCGATCGCCGAGACCTGCCACGCGAGCCAGCAGTCTGCGACCGCGGCCATCAACGAGAACACGCGCGTCTTGGGCAAAGTGGGCGAGGCCCTCGACGCGCATCGCCAAGTGATCGCGGACGCCGTCCGCGATGGCATCGACCGTTCCACACTCGCCAAGTCATGAAGGGAGTCCGTCATGTCCCGTGTCCGCAACTTCGTGTCCGTCCTCGTCCTCGCGATCGCGATCGCGGTCGTCGGCGTCGCCGCCGGATGCCAGAGCGCCCCACAGGTCGCGCCGCAGCGTGGCCCTGACAGCGGCGCGCAGACGAGTCCGATCTCGCCGTCCGCGCCCGTCGATCAGCACGGCGTCCTGATCGTGTCGCCGACGGTCGTGATGGCCGGTCCGTCGTCGGCCGACGGCAAACTGCCGACAGTGACGATCACCGTGGGCCCCGCGGCGAACGGCGATGTGAAGGGCCTCGGCAAGCAGGAAGGCGGAGCCCAGTCCTCCGCCAACACGCTGACGCAGCAGAACTCTCCGACCCAGGATGTTAGCGTCAGCCCCGAGGCGATCGCGAAGGCGGCCGGCGAGCTGCTCGCGACCGTCGCTCCCGGGAGCGAGGCAGCGAACCTGGCGACGGCGGCGCTGGACGCGACACGGGCCGGGGACGCGGCGAAGGCGAAGGACCTGCTCGGGAAGGCGAAGGTCGCCGCACAGAAGGGGACAGCCGAACCGTCCAAGCGCGAGTCGCCACTGACGACCGAGCCCGCACCCCCGGCGAAGTAGCCGGCCACTACACACGAGGCCGCGCCCGTGCATCGCCCCGCGGCTCACGGGCGCAGCGCCTTCAGCGGGCTGCCGCAAGTCCTGCCCCGTCACCCCGCCGCACCCGTCACGGCGGTCAAGTCGGCAAGCGTGTTCTGGACAACCAGAGCGCCAAGTCCGCGCGACCACGCGTCCACATCGCGCTGCAGTTCCTGGCGGGCAGCAGAGAACAACTCCATCGTGCCCTCGCCCGACGCACGCTGAACCGCTCCTACGCCGCCTAACGCGACTGCCGCGCATCGGTGCCGAACTCCACGAGCGGCGAGGATTCGCGCGGCTTCAGTCGGTACTCCAAAGCGAAGATGATCGGGAAACTGTGCAACTGCGGATGCGAGCTCCTGGCCGTTCGCCTCAAGCAACTTTGCGAGGAGTGCCACGGCCTGCTCGACCAGCGTCTGAAGCACGAAGGTGATGACGCGCGCGTGAACGCCGAGCAGATCTTCAAGACTCAGTCCGGAGCGCACAGCTACGTCGACGTACCGATCCCCCGCGAGCCAGGAAGTCACGAGATGATCAATCGCCTGACGAAACTGGCTCATGTCGGAGTTCGCGGGAGACCGGAGAGCTTCGCGGAGGGCATCCTGGAACTCGCCCTGGTCCCAGGCCCAACCAACGAGCGTGGCGACCATCGTGGGGTCCAGCGGATCCGCAACCTCATGCCAGTGAGGCCAGCTTGGGAACAGCCGCGATTCCACTGCATCAAGCATCCGCGGCCTTGCACCGGTCTCGCGTATCCACGCAATCCGACCCGCAGCGCGGAAGCCGATCACGCGCCGAGCGCGAAGTTCGAAGACAGACCGCAGCAGTATCTTCGACGAGGCGACAGCCTGCACCGCCGCGAACGTCTCATCTGCCAGGCGGACTGCGATTTGAACAAGCGCGTCCTCTCCGATTTCGTCCGAAGCGAGGTCCACCAATGTTGCGTCGATGCCGTCGATCAGCGTGTGGAGTTCGGTCGTGCTCTCGAGCAGTGGATTGGTCAGGTTCAGGCCGTTGACCGCCAAGGCACCTTGCAGTCGCTCCATGAGCTTGCGGAGCGCGCCCCTGACGGGTTCGCCTGCAACTTGGCGGGCGACCTGCTGAACTTCCGGCCACTGGTTCTCGTTTGCGCAGATTACGAGGCCCTTCGTGGTCGATCCGGGGCGGCCGGCCCTTCCGACGAGATTCTTGATGTCGCGCGCGAGGAGCGGCTCCGCTGGGCCAGCGGCCTGTCTGCGATGAACTGAGTACAGCACCAACGTGCGGAGTGGAAGGTTCACGCCCTCAGCCAGAGTGTTCGTGCAGATCGCGAGTCGGATCTTCGCCTGCTCGAACTCGTCGATTTCGGCGACTTCCTCGGCGTCGACGGCACGGTCGTCTTCAGCAAGACCGGCGAGCTCTCCGTGATGACCCATCTGGTCACCGTCCTCGGCAAGGCGACGCACCCCTTCCCGCTCGCCAAGCACCAAGGTGCCGCCACGTACAACTCGGTCACAGACCGCGGAACGCGATATCGCCAGCGGCACGTCGATCTGCTGACGAACCGGGCGAGCCGGGAGGTCTTCATCCGCCGTTCGGCCATCGTGAAGGGCATCCGCTCATACCTCGATGGCGAGGGGTTCCTTGAGGTCGAGACGCCGATCCTCGGCGAGGCCTACGGCGGCGCGGCGGCGCGGCCATTCGTCACGAAGGTCAACGCCCTGGATCAGGAACTGTTCCTGCGCATCTCTCCCGAGTGCGCCCTGAAGCGGCTCCTCTGCGGCGGTCTCAACAAGGTCTACGAGATCGGCAAGAACTTCCGCAACGAGGGGATCGACGCGACGCACAACCCGGAGTTCACGATGGTGGAGTGGTACGAGGCGTACTCCGACTACGTCCACCAGATGGAACGCTTCGAGACGCTCGTGAGCCGCCTCAGCAACGAGGTGAACGGCACGACCGAGATCACGTTCCGGGGCCGCCGCCTCGACCTGACGCCGCCGTGGCGGCGCCTCCGGGTCACCGACGCCGTCCGAGATGCGGTCGGCTTGGATGTGAGCGAAGCCTCGTCCGCGCAGATGGCCGAGTTGTTCCGCAGCCGCCACCCGAACGGCGAGGCCGGGCTTCCCGAGCCGTACAGCTGGGGCGCGGCCGTCGTCGCCCTGTTCGAGGCGCTCGTCGAGCCGACGCTCTGGGAGCCGGTCTTCGTGATGGACCACCCCGTCGAGGTCAGCCCGCTCACGAAGCGGCACCGTTCGAATCCGCGTCTGGTTGAGCGCTTCGAGCCCATGATCGCCGGTCTCGAGATCGGCAACAGCTACTCCGAACTCAACGATGCGCGCGAGCAGTACGACCGGCTTGTGTCGCAGCAGGGTGCGCGCGAAAACGTCTACGACCTCGACCAGGAGTTCCTCACTGCCATCGCGCACGGCATGCCGCCGGCGGGCGGAACCGGGCTCGGCGTCGACCGGGTTGTGATGATCCTGACGGGAGCGGAGACCATCCGGGACGTCGTTCTCTTTCCAATGGTCGGTGGGTCGAGCAGACCGCACACCTAGGCCCGTCTGTCACCGAAGCAGACGACACCGTCAAACATCTGGCTCGCCAACCTCGGGCCAAAGCCAGCACCAGACTCAAGGGTCCGACTCGTCGCCCTCGATGGGCGCGCAGATTCGGGCGAGAGCCTCCACCGTGTCGCGCAACGGACTCTCCACCTTGCGGGCGGGTATCAGTATCACCACGTCCGAGACCACAGACTCGTGTCGGACGGAACTCCCCCTCTGACGTCGTCGCTCCGCCCAAACCAATTCGTAAGCCTCGCGCCTCGAAATCGACAACAGCCCCTGCGGACTTCGGCGGTACAAAGGCAACTCCCGGCCACACTCCGAATCGGCGTACTCGAGCGCGGCGTCGCCCTCCTCCTCTCGTTCCCTTTCCATCACCCCGTCCGTGATATGAAACGTCAGCCGCGGGACGCTGCTCTTGAATTCGCAGACGGTGTAGCCTTCGTGGAACTCCATCGACGCTCCCCTCGCCGCGCACCGAGGGAGCAAAGCCTGCAGCCGCACAGCGTATGGGTACTTGCTGATCAAGTTGTTAAACCCACTGGGTCCCTTTCTGGGGCCACACTTGAGCGAATCAAGTTTCTTCTGCCGTAGTCGCCACGAAGTGCCACCTAGATCGACGTGGAGTTGATAGGATCCGGCACCGAGAACACCCGCCTCGCGAACTGCGATCGGCCCGCCTCGATCGTCCACTTCCGACTCAAAGTGCTTCGGCTTCGCGTTCCAGCGCCCCCGATCACCAAGAGCGGCGAAAACAAGCGGCGCCACGATCCCCGTGTCTGAGAGGCCGATCACCCGTCCGCGTCTCGCCCAGCAGAACCCCCCTCTCCCCGTGTTCGTGCCTCTCCGCCAAGCTCCGGCGAAGCTCAGCGCCCGACACAGCGAATTGACGTCCCTCGGCGAGTCCACCCGGTCACCGAACGGGAATGGGAATACATGGACGGTCTCCAACCCGTACCCCGAGACGACCTTGAGCCTCGACCAAGCACGGCGCACCCTGCGCACGAACAACGCTTCCTTGTCCGGAGACTCTGGGTCGAGACCGTGTGGCCGCGCGCGCTCGTCCGCTAGTCGCAAGCACGTCTTTGGCCAGATCCAGTGAGGACGCTTGGACGCTCGAGCGAGCGCGGTTCTGTACGCCTCTTTCTCTCGATACTTTCTTTCAAGCTCCAGCCTCTTGTCAATGATCCCGGAGCAGATGCAGAGCGCACTCCCGGGGAAGTGACTCGGCAACTCAGCCAGCACGTTGGCGCCCGTATCCTCCGGGTGGCCTGGGGTCATGTTCTTGAGGTCGACCAGGAATACATCAGCGTCGAGTTCCTCGCCCGCGCCTGGTGGCTCGCCGCGAAGCAGCGCCAATGCACGGTGTTGACTGACTTGGGGGAATCTCACACCCAGGTCCCTGCTCAGGTCCTCTCTCTGTCCCTCGAATTCCGATTTGAGGTCGTCGATCAACATGAACGTCAGCGCACTCATGATGGCTTACTCCAAGAACCTGGGCCCGAAATACACAGTAGTCTCCCAGCGCCAGCACCCATCCGCGCCGGGCGTGATGCGGAGGCAGAGTCCGAGGCGGAGACGAATGGCCGCCCCGACTACGGTGCAGATCCCCTTCGCCTGTGGTGGGATGCTGGACACTTGCTGATCGACGACAAGCGCCGTGTTTACAAATGAGGTCGTGGCCTCATCTGCCTGGTTCCTTGAGATGTCCGCGATCCGGAGGCAACGACTCTCGTTGTCAAACTCAATCGAGACATCTGTCGCGGGAACAGAGTGGCGCAATGCGTTGGTGAGAAGGTCCGTAAGCAGCATCGTGATAAGCGTGAGAGGACCCTCGCGGTTCTCGATGACTCGCACTTGAAGGCCCTGTTGGACGAGTCGCGATACGGCCTCCTCGATTGGGCGACCTACCCCGGAGTAGCGCATCCGGCCAGCCGCTAGCGCGCGTTTGATGGCGCGCTCGGCGATCGTGGATAGGAGGAGTCGCCCATCGGGCGGGTCAGACCAATCCTTAACTGCGGTCTCGAAGTCGCCATAGAAGCGCTGCAGGTCGTGAACAACCGACAGCGCCTCTGCGATCTCGGCGCCCTTCGGAGTCTCGCCGCGGGACAGACGTTCAAGCGCCCGTTTAACCGTGGTGAGCGGCTGCCGGCCGTAATGTTCAAAGTCTCGGCGAAACAGATCGTCGTAGAACACCGCGCGTGCGGCGAGTGCGCTGTACCGTGCGGCGACGCCCTCCACCCAGACGGCGGCGAATCGCGATGCCCACGACATGCTGCGTGTGGGCGTGTGCGGCCCCTCGCTCAGACTGTATGTCCCGAAGAGGAGCCAGCCGTGGATGTGGCCGAGGATGATCAATGGTACGGCGGTCAGGTGGTCCACGAAGAGGAGGTGTGAGGGGAGGGCGGCAGCGAGCACCGTAACTAGCCCGCGGACCTCCCGCGCGTGCGAGGCGGTTGCGGGAGCAACGTGGCGCAAGATCGTGTCGACTGCCCCCGTTGGCATCGGTTCGGGAGAGTCGCAAGCTGGGTAGACGACCTCGGCTGCCGGGCTAAACACCTCAGGCCGCATCGACCGTGGGAGGTCAAGTGCGATCGTGTGGGTAGCGACTTGCGCCCCGTCGGCCACTGGCTCGCAGGGGCTCCACCGGTCTTGAAGAGCGGTCCGGATGCGGTTCCGTGTCTCCTCGTTGGCGAACGGGAGTCGCTCGGCGCGCTCCGCGCTTGTCGCCGGCTGCCAGCACCTCGGAATAGCGACCGCATCTGCGAAGCACCACTCGACTTGATCGTCGGGCGCCCTGTAGCCGGACACGCGTGCAGTGGTACGCGCAGCGTCGAAGTCGATGTTGAAGACATGGAGGAGCCTCCCACGCCGAGGTGGCGCGAGGCGAAGGTGGAAGGTCCGATCTGGGTTCCACGCGCAGCGCATCCCGCGGTTGCCAATCGTGAACCTCAGCGCCCGCGAATCTGGCGTGCCGCGCGACAGACCTGGCAGGAGCTGGTGCAGCAGCGACAGTGCCCGGTGAAGGTCTCGGAGGTCGACGTACGCGACATTGCTGCGCCCGCTGTCGTCTTTGAGCACGGGGAAGCGCTCGACGGACTCGAAGCTCCCGCCGAGCACAATTGGAGAATCGGGCAGTCGATCCGGACCTTGCGACTTCGAATCGTGCGTTGGCGTGCCGAGCGTCCTCGCTATCTCGATGGAGAACCGCGCGAGGTGCGGTGCTGCGTCGCGGAAGGCGCACGCAAGCCGGTCGCGGGCCGCCTCATCGTGGAACTCGAAGGCGCTCGCAGCGGCGACGTATGGACAAGCAGGGTGTGCGACGCGGGCCTGCTTGCGGAAGCACGACAGAAGTGCTGTCTGAGCGAGCATCGTCTCGAGGTCGCGCGCCGGCTTGATGTGGCGCGGGGTGCGCGTGAGTGCGCGGAACCGCGTCAGTTCCTGTCCAAGCATGTCCAACGCCGCGACGAGAGAACGGTCACTCACGGCAGCCTCGATTAGACGAGCCTGTCGAGCGGCGTCGAGCGCCGGCAGTAGGTGGAAGCAAAAGTGTGCGACAACGCGCCAGCGGCGTTCTCGATGCCGAATCCGGACGGGAAGGATGAAGTCGACCATGTCCGACATCGTTCCGGAGCGAACTGCCGGATCGACCGAGACCACGGACCGATCGGCCGCCGCGCGCGAGCGGATTCGGGCATCGGTCTCCGCCATCACACGCGTGTGCAGGAACGCCGACGCATTGACAACAGTCTCGACGTGCGGCGTGACGTCGTGCGGCCGGCAGTCCACAACAGCGGCCCACGGGAAGGCGAAAGTAAGTGGGCGCGCCTCCGGCGCTTCCACGTCGCGCGAGCAGACCGCTTCGCACACGATCTGAAGGTCGCGTCCCGCGTCGTTCGCGACCGCCGTACCCCAGGCGCCGGGTGCCTGGATGGGGGCAGCGAAGTTGTCCAGTCGATGTCCCTCCCAAGCGAGCGCGATGGACCGGCCACACACGTCGATGTGTGTCAGAATGGCCTTCGCCTCGTTCTTGGTGAGAACCCCTGGGACGGGCAGGAACACCTCGATCAGGAGTTCGAAGGGAGGACCACCGTCACGGTCGCTCGAGTGGATGGGGACGCGAACGGGGTACAGCACAACGTTGCGGTGCCCAAGTTGCCGGTCTTCGATCGCAACGACCCCGCGAAGATCCTGCTCCCCATCCGGGACCACCATGTACCGCAGCCCTCGCTGCCGACGCATCTCTCGATCGACGTAGCCGTAGGTGCCAGTACCGAGCGGCACGTTCAGATAGAGCGGGCGGAGGTGCTTCCTCTTGGCGCGTGGGCCCGGTCTGAGGCAGACCTGCGAAACGAGTTGGCGAGTGCGGTCTACGTATGTCGCACCCACGCAGAGGCAATCCGCGACAAGCTGCGCGAGGGCGTCGTGGCAGCTTGGGCTCGACGGGTCAGGAGCCGCCGCGGTACCGTCACCGTGTCGCTCAAGCCAACTTGTCAGGTCCCTGGCGACGCGCGTGCGGAGTTTCTCGTTCGACTGGAACCGCTTGTCGAGCGAGACGCGGACCGGCTCACGGATCGCCTTTCGAAGGGTGTCGAGTTCCTTCGTCCATGCTCGGCCGGGCGAACGTCGTGTCGGACCGGAAGTCGAACTCATGCTCGTCTTGGAGCCTCGAACCCGATCGCG
This sequence comes from Planctomycetota bacterium, assembly GCA_021414065.1. GTDB lineage: Bacteria > Planctomycetota > JAJSAM01 > JAJSAM01 > JAJVHW01 > JAIOPE01. The sequence goes on along the minus strand of JAIOPE010000147.1, from coordinate 12,570 downwards.
GAGTTCGGCACGGAAGCGCTCCCGCGCGCATCGGCGTGCGCGCCAGCCGGGGATGGCGGGAGATCGCGGTGCAGTCCTCGATCGGTGAACTTTCTAGACGGCCATGCGGGCGAGAGCCAGCATCGTGTCGTTCTGCTCATCGTCTGGTCCATCGGAGCCTCCATCGGGGCTTGGCACGATCCTTGCGAAACGAACCAGAGCAGCGGCGGTCCACCCGGCTCCCCGGCGCGGGTCGTCCAGTTTTCGCTGCTTGCCGCTCAAGCCCACTCCTATAGAATCCGAAGAGGAACCCCGAAGAAGCTCGGCCCGCGGCGCCACGCCCAGGCTCGGAGGCGCGAAGATGGCCGCTCAGTCTGACCCACGAAGCCCTATCGAGCTTGCGTCTCGAGAAGACGAACAAGTCCGTGCCTTGGCTCGGTTGCTCACACTCCCCGAGTCCGACGCGCGCACCGAGGCTCAGGCACTGGGCATCACGGCCGCCGAGCTTCGCGAAGCTGAGCGTCGCCTTGAGGCCGAGTTCGAGGACGAGTACCCCGCCGGCATCTAGTCGTCGCGCGGTGTCGTGCTGCATGGCCATGTCACCCGCACGCTGGCGTGGGCGCGCACGATCACGCGCGTTCTACGTCGGTAGTTCTCGATGCGAGGGAGTCGCGTTGCGCACGGCCTTCGGCGATCCGGAACACGATCTTGTGACCATCCCACATGCTGCGTGACCGAGTGAGTTGCCCTTCCTCCGTCTCGCCGTAGGCGACGCGTCGCAGTTCGTCCACCCGACTCCGCGCAATCTCCGCGTCTGGGATCGCTCCGAGCGAGGACAGTGCGTAGGACAGCGCCAGAGAGTCTGGCGCGCGCGGCGCGACGGTGTATCCGTAGCGTTGCTGGTAGTCCGTGGTCGCCGCATCCGAGTCCACTTCGAGTCGGAACGCCGCCGCCTGGATCGAGTGGATGACGCTGCGGTTCTGGCGAATGAACGCGATTGTGGCCTCGTGATCCGACGCCGACTCACGCGGCAGCCCAGATATCAGGAAGAGGTGGTTCCAGATCCCGGCATCCGCGAATGCGCGAAGCGTTCGCAGCGCGCCTTCCAGGTCGATCTTCTTGTTGATCTCGCCAACCTGTGCGGTCGAGCCGCTTTCGAGTCCGAAGTAGACGGTTGAAAGCCCCCCTCCGCTGAGCCGACCGGCGACGTCCGGACTCTCGAACGCCGACTCGAACCGCAGGTAGGCCTCCCAGGCGGGCACGTCCCCCTCGAGGGCGAGTTGGTCGGCTACGCCGAGCGCTGTTGTCGGCGTCACTGCCTCGGACACGTCCTTGAACATCGCGCCCGGGTACTGCGCCTGCAGCGCGCGCATGTGATTGACGATGCGTCGCGGCGTCATCTCCCGGAACCCTGTATTGAAGCTGCGGCTGATCGCGCAGAACGTGCACTTGTTGAAGTAGCAGTTCCGTGTCGTGCTGAGCGGAAGGAACGGTGCCGGCGTCGGGAACCACGACACGGTCGCGTCGTCGAACACTGGCGTCGGAAGCGCGTCCAAGTGGTACGGCTCCCGGTCTTTCGCACGCGCATGCACGATGCGCCCTGCGCGACGTGCGAGGAGGTCCGGCACCTCGTCCAGCGGATCGCGGCGCTCGGTCAGAGCATGTGCCAAGCGGACGAGAGGGATCTCGCCCTCCCGTAGCACGATCGCATCGACGAAGTCGAACATCTCCGGCAGGTTCGCGAGGCCCCCACGGATGCGGGTGGTGGTAGCGCCTCCCACACAGATGAATGCGGACGAGCCCAGTTGTCGGAGGCACCAGGCAAGGCGAAGTGCGCCGTAGAGCTGCTCCGGGAACGACACGCTGAGGGCGACGAGGTCCGGCCGTAGCTCGTGGAGCTCCTGCGCCGCATCGGCCAGGCCGGAGTCGAACAGTTCGCCGCCGTTGCGCACCGCGTCGAGGAGGGACCGCGCGTCCTCGCGATCGTGGTTTCCCTGGTACTCCACCGCCGTCCAGCGCGTGTGCCCGTGTGCGCGGGCGTGAAGGCGCAAGCTACTGTTGATCACGCGGCGCGCCATGACGTAGAGGCCGATGTCCCTATATGTGTCCCACGACCGCAGGGTCCGCAGCGCGTGATCGATCGTGTGCGGAAGGCGCTCATAGTGCGCGGCGATGAGGGGGTCGAGGTCCTCGCCGCGGATACTGCCGAGGCTGCTCGCGAGAGCGCTCGGCCGGAGGAGGTCGCGCACGACCCGGGCGCTGGCGTCGAAGTTGAACGCGTCGTGTCCCCGTCCGCGAAGGACAGCCGTCAGCACCGACGGTGCGCAGGCCGGAGCCGTGAGGAGGAAGTAGGGCGGCGTGACGACGGCGATCCTCATGGTAGCTGCCTCTCTGTGACACTGCGGTCCTGGGTTTGGGGAGTCTGCATGGCGCGACTCGCGATCTTCCCGGCGTCGGGTCGTGCGGTGCGCGGTGTACGATTGGGGAGAGACGCCGACGCCATGAGGCGCAGCACGCGTGCGGAGGCCATCGCGGAACCATGCGGGATCCGAGCAAGAAGGCAGCCACGGAGCGCGAGCTCCGTCGAGGTATCGAGATTCTGGAGCGGCTCGACCTTAGGCCGCTCGCCAGTACGGCTGCCGCGGTCGCACGCGAGCACGCCTTCGACCCTGCGGAGCCGTTGGTCGAGATCCCAATCGACAGCGGGCTCGGGCTCGTACCGCCCGGTGCCGCGCAGTGCGAACTTGAGCGTACGCATCGTGTTCGAGTGACGGTGCTTGAGAGACTCGACGCAGCGGTACGGCGAGTTCCCGCCGGCTTCCAGCTCGAGGTGCGCGAGTCCTGGCGGACGGAGAGGCTTCAGCGCCACGTTTTCGACGTCGCCCGCCGTGTCGCCCGGAAGAGCGGACTCGACGCGGCACGTTACGCGTTCGACCTGGATGGGGGGTCGGCAGCCGCAGGGCTTCCGGCCGCGGATGCCCCTCATCGTACAGGCGGTGCCGTCGATGTGACGCTGCTTGGACCTGGTTCTGCGCGCTGGCCCATGGGGACGCGGTTCGACGGCCTCGGCGCGCTGACGGGCACGGCCAGTCTTGAGCAGTTGCGGACTCCGCTTGGACTCACGGGCAACGCGGCGCTGCTTGGACGACGGTTGCTCGTCGACATCATGACTGCGGCAGGCTTCTCCAACTACCCGGCGGAGTGGTGGCACTTCGACTTCGGGAATGCGTTCTGGCGCCACTTCGGGCGCACGAGCCCCGGCCCGATCTACCGAACGATCGACCCCGTCTAGGGCGTTCGCCAGGCTCGGCGCGCATGCGTGCAGGTTGCCGGCACACTGCCCGGCACTGCAGCACAGACCTCGGATGCGACGGGTCACGGATGCGCCTCGGGATCTGCCACGATGCGGCCGGCGTCGAGCGTGACCTGCCGCGCCCACGGTAGCAATCGTCGATGTTCCACGCAGATCAGCATTCGATCGTCCCTCAGCCAGTTACGGCCGAGGAATGCGTAGAGACGCTCCGCTAGGTCGGGAGACAGGGCTGCCGCAGGCTCGTCCACGAGCAGCAGGACCGGGCCTGTAAGCAACGCGATCCAGATGGCAACCAACGCCCTCTGTCCCGCCGACAGGTCGCACGCGACGCGATCCCTCAAGCGCACCACGTCGGGAAACGCCGCCAGGAACGCAGATGCTTGATCCTCGCCCGCAGTGCGGTCATGTGCCGCGCCGAGTGCAAGCTCGAGAAGCCGCTCCACGCGGAATCCGCCGGCGAGTGTCGCTCTCTGCGGGACATACCCGATGCCGCGGCCTACCGCGGTGTCATTGTCTACGGGAGCGCCGAGGAGCCGGACGAGACCGGAACTCGTCCGAAGGGTCCCGACGAGGACGCGGAGCAACGACGTCTTGCCCGCGCCATTGCGACCGGTCACCTGAACGGCGCAACCGAGGCCGCACGAGAGTTCGACGCCGCGAAGCACCTCGGTACCTCCGAGGCGCGCACGCACCCCCGACACCACCAGACCCGTCGATGCAGTCGTCGGGGGGCGCGGTCCGGACGCCGTCGCTGATGCCAACCCGTTGACGGCTGGGAGCGGACCGAGGCGTCCGGCCTCGCACAGGAGTACACGAGAGCAGAGAGACCGGACCGCGTCGTGATCATGATCCACCACGACTAGCGCGGAGTCTCGGTCCAGGGTCCGGCGCAGCTCTGCCACCAGATCCTCTCGTCCCGCGGCATCGAGTCCGCGGAACGGCTCGTCGAGCAGCATGACCAACGAACGGCTGCCCGCCAGGCGGCGAGCGAGCACGCGGGCGATGTCGAGACGTCTCCGCTCTCCCAGCGAGAGGGCGGAGGCGGCCTCATCGGCGTGGCGACCGAGCCCGGCTCGCTCGAGTGCGGCATCGGCGATCTTCCGCGCCGTACGGAGCCCCTGCCGCCGCACGGCGACCGCCACATTGTCGCGCGTACTGAGGAGCGGCCAGATCGGCGCGTCCTCGTACGTTCTGACGAGCCCGAAGTTTGCCCTCCGGGCGCACGACCACGTCGTCACGTTTCGGCCGAACAGCTCGACGTGTCCGGACTCTACGCCGAGGACGCCGCTCACGGCGTTTAGGAGGCATGTTTTCCCCGCGCCGTTGGGTCCCACGATTCCGACCGCCTCGCCTGTCGCGACGTCGAGATCAACCGAATCCAAGGCCGCCGTGCCACCAAAGCTCCTGCGAAGTTCCCGGCAGCACAAGGCGCTCACCACGTGCGCCTCGCCTTGCGCCACAGAGGGAAAGCGGGGTGCACGAGCACGTACAGAGCTATGCCGAACAGCGCTTGTCGGAGCAGAGCGACATCGACCGCGCCAGTGAAGCAGCGCCTGAGGACGATGGGGAACGCGACGAGGAGCGCGGCGCCGGCCACCACGCCGGCCGCGGTTCGGAGCGGCTTCCCGTGGCGCCAGAGCGGTGCCGCGAGCAGCCCTGCCGCGAGCCATTGGAGCGACCTGTCGATCGCGCCCGCCTCGGGCGTAGCTAGGTGGTAGTACCCGATCTCGAGCACCCCGACGACGGCGATCGGCACGACGCTGGCGGCAACGCACACCATGCGCGTGAATTGCGTTCGGATGCCAGCGGACTGGGCGAGCAGTTCGTGGTCACGCGTCGCACCGGCGATGAGCCCCGGAACGCCGCCGACGATCATGACGTACGCAACCGTCACGACGACGAGCGCCACCAAGCCCAGTGCGGCAGCGCGTCCGTCGGTCGCGGAGGCTGCGCCGATGTCGATCGGGCCGAGGCCGAGGGTCCCGTCGGTATAGTCGCGGGCGCCGATGACCCCGAGGCGGAGGCACTCCGCGAGTGCGAACGAGGCGACGGCGAAGACGGGGCCCTGGAGGCGCAGCGCCAACGCCGAGAGCAAGCCCCATGCGGACGCCAGGATCAGGGCAGCCATCGCCGCGCTCACCCGGCCCGTTGCCGCCATCGCTACGGTGTACGACGTTGCGAGCAGGAGGCCCGCATGCCCGAGCGAAACCAGTCCGGCCTCGAACAGGAGGAAGCCGACCCCGAGCGCCGCGAGCGCCAGGTGGACCCAGTCGATGAGCGCTTGGGTGAAGACCGACATCGCTACGCCACCCGATCCTCGCGCTGCGCCCAGATTCCGCGAGGGCGGAGGAGGAGCGCGACGAGCAGGAGTAGGTAGGGGATGAGCGGCTGGTACCCGGACGGGATTCGAGACTCACCCAGCTCGGTTCCGGCCACCGCGCGGATCGCCGCGGCAACGGTCGGCGCGGCCAAGACGGCGATGACAAGCGCCGAGACGATGGCAGTGGTAGCCCGCTGTGAACGGCGGCGTGCGAGAGCGAGTGCCAGTGGCACGAGGATCGCGGCGAGTGCCATCAGCGCCGCAAGTTCCAGGAGTTGCGCTCTCACGGCGACCCGTCCGGCGACGACCACCAGCATCGCGCTGCCTGCTGCCGCTATCGGCCGTCGCGGGCCGGCGGCGATCGCCGCCACGAATGCGAGGAGCGCCTGCTCGGAGCCTGTGGTCGACGTCGCACCGTGACCGACACCGTACAGGAACCCCGCTGGGGCAATCAGGCAGGCGGACAGGAGGACTGCCCGCCAGGCCAGCGGCCCCCGGCGCAGCCCAAGATTGGCGTGGGCAAACTCCGGATCCGCCGACACGATGGCCAGCCGGTCGCCGAATCGCGTCCTCGTCAGCGTCCAGGCCGCAACGATGACTGCGACGCAGGTCCATGCAAGTGCAAGCCCCTCCAGCGGGGTCACCGTGGTGCCGAGGATCGCGTGCCCGACTTGGACGGGGTGGCCTGCAAACCCGACCGGCCGCGCACCGAACGCCCACTGGAGCGCGGCTCCTACCGCGAACGAGAGCCCGAGCGAACCGATCAGAACGGCCATCTGCCCGGCCTGCTCGAGCTGCCTCACGAGCCACCACGTCAGCATCGTGGCGACGAGCCCGCCTGCCAACGCAGCTGCCCATGCGGCGGGATGGAACGCAGGGTCGCCCTCGAGCCCGAGCACTTGTGTGACGGCGTGGGCCGCGTAGGCGCTGGCGGCGAACCGGACTCCCAGCGTCAGGTCCATCGTTCCCAGCACGCCGAATACGATCCCGTACGCCAGCGCCAGACACACGACGGGCGGACTTGCGATGACGCCGTCAGCGAGGCCGGGGAGCATCATCGCACCTCCAGCGGCAACCTCACTTACGGCGAAGCTGGAAGGCGCCGCCTCGAACTTCGAATTGCTGGTACGACTTCGAGAGTGCCCACCACGAAGCGTCGACCTTCGTGAACTCGGTCGTGCCGCTCGCGCCTCGACGTCCCTTCAGCGCGATCAGGCCCTTCTGGAAGTCGCTGGCTGTGCGTGCACCTTTAGCGGCGAGTTCGTCCAGGACCCTAAGGGAGTCGTACGCCGACGCCGAGTAGGGGCTCGGGTCGCGTCCAAACTTCCTCTTGAACCGAGCTTCGAAGTCCGCATCGTCGGGAGCGACGTTACTGTAGATGCTGCCCTCGGCGGCTGCGCCCGCGAGCTTGATCGTCGTATCGGTCATCGATCCGTCGGCGCCGAGGAAGGGCACCTGCGGGAACCCGACCTCGCGCGACTGGCGCAGGATGCGTCCCGCGTCCGCGTCGTGCACGGGGAAGAACACCACGTCCGGCTGGGACTTCGCGATCTCCCGCAGGCGATCCTGGAAGTCCTCCGTCTTGTCCGGGAAACCCTCGTCGGCGACGACCTCGCCGCCGCTCGACTTGAACTGCTCCACGAATGCCTTGCGGAGCGTCTCGCCGTAGGGATTCTGCCGGTACAGCACTGCGGCGCGTTTCTTCCCGAGCGTGCCGTACGCGAACCGCGCCTGATCTGACCCCTGCCGGCTGTTCGGCGGGAGCATCATGAACACGTGGTCGCCGATGGCGGAGAGGTCGTCCGCCGTGGCGGAGCTGGTGATCAGCACGATGCCCTCGCGCTGGGCTTCCGGACCGACGACGCGAACCTCCGTCGAAGTGAACGGTCCGATGATCGCGGGAACCTGCGCGGCCTTCAGCTCCTTGAAGACACGGACCGCCTCCTTGGAGTCGGCCTTGCTGTCCTGGTAGATCAGCTTCACGGACGGATGGCCGATGTCCTCAAGGGCCAGCTCGAGGCCGTCCCGCGTGGCTTCGCCGTAGGCTGCGGCTTCGCCGGTGAGGATGCTGATCACGCCGATCGAAACAGGGGTAGAGGGCGCGCCCGCCGTCGGGGATGGGGCACCGGCCCCATGCTTGTCATCGCCGCACGCGACGACGGACAGGCAGAGGAGGGCACAGACGAGAGCTTTCCAGGGTCGCTGCATGGTCGCCTCCGGGTTGTGGGTCCAAAACGGATGTTGCCAGCCGCGGCACGCCGATGCTCGCCACCGTCCCGCATATTCTGGCGCGCGCGGGCTCCCTTGGCGGTGGCTGGTCAGCCTGGAGCCGGCCCCCAAGAGTGCCGCTGGACTACCGCTGGGGATGGTCGGTACGCCTTCGCCTGCTCCTGCCTGTTGTGCCTGGAGGCGCGAGCGTAACTCGTTGCGGACATGTACTTTAGGCTCATTCGGGAGCAAGAGGCCGGAGGTTCAAATCCTCTCGCCCCGACCAACACAACTCGCGAGGGCCGCGCCGCTTACGGCGCTCCGCGATGAGGCTCGATCGACCCCTTAAGACGGTCGATTCCGGGCACAGTTGGATAAGAGTTGGGTTGTGACGGTCGATCCGCGCCAGGTCCTGCGCGTTTCATCCGGGGATCACCCCGGAACGGCACCGCGCTTGAGGCTGGCGGCCCGCGTCGAGGAGTTGGGGGCGCGTTGGGGCCCGCGCTGCCGTAGCGTCGAAGCAGGTGTCGGCTGGAGGCTCGACGGGAAGGACTGGCGCTCATTGGCCGCCGTCGCGCGCGCCGCGACGGCCTGATCCGCAGTTACACCGACGAGCAGCACGACCGGCGGCGCGATGAGCGCCGCCGGTTCGCGGTCGCAAGTCGCGCGCTGGCGTCCTGGTACGATGCTGGGGATGGACGCGCGAGAGGCCGCAGCACAACTCCAAGCGATTGCGTCCGATCCGGACTTCGCGTACGCGTCGAACGAGTTGACCGACGGTTGGGGCGCGAACGGCGCGGGCCTGGACGTTGTCGAGGCCGTCCTCCGGTTCATGGAGACGCACCCGGACATCGACTACGGGACGCCGGGGGCGCTCGTTCACTTCGTCGAGCGCCGCCATCACCGCGGGTACGAGGATCTGCTGCTCGCTTCGCTTTCGCGGCGGCCGACGCCCCACACGGCGTGGATGCTCAACCGGCTCATCAACGGGACGAGAGACCCGGAGGTGCGGCGCACGTACGTCGCGGCGATGCGGCACGCGGCGCGTGACCCGGCGACCGACGCGGAGACCAGCGAGGCCATCCTCGACTTCGTGCGAGACGACGCGTGACGCGACCCGACGATCAGGGCAGCCTGTGCGAACCGCCGACGCGCGTGCGCGCCATGTTCGAGCGTGCGGGGTGGGCTCCCGGGCGACGTGTCGCCGTGTCTGATGAGGTTCCCCGTGGCCACCCGGCGCACGCGATCCTGGCGTCGTTCTCCGGACTATCGGTCGGTGAATGTGGGCCCGGGGAAGAGTGCGCCCGTTCCGACATGGTGTTCCGCGATCTGCTGGAGGACGCGTCCACGGTGCGCACCTGGGAGACGGTCTTGAAGACGCGCCTCGTGAGCGTGGCGTCCGTCCATCGCGGTCACGGCGAGATGTACGTCGCCTCGGACGGGCAGTGCTACGGCGCGAGTCGGAATGACGGCGCGTTCTACTTCGAAGGCGCGTCGTTCTCGGAAGCGGTCGAGCGGCGCGTGTTCGGCCGTCGGTCCCCGATGCTCTCGCGCTCGATCAAGCTCATGCCGGACTACCAGTGCTTCCCGCTCTGGTGGACGGACGGCGAGGTCGGGAACGTCGATCCTCGGACGCTCCCGCTCACGCCCGCGCTGATCGACGATCTGACGGCGTGGGCTGCGACGTTCGACCGAACTCTGAATCAGGAGTACCCACCGGAGTCCGGTTTCGCGACACAGGCGGACGCCGATGCGTTCGAAGCCGAAAGCCAGCGGCTGGTGGCGGCACTGCGGGAGCGGCTCGGCGCTCAGTACCAGGTCGCCTACCAAGGCACCGATCGGCCCACGTGGGGACAGAGACGCTGAGGCGGCACACGGGCCGCACGGGGCCGTCCTCGGACGACGTCGCGGTGGTCACGCCACGCTCCCCGCCGTCGCGCTTCGCTTCGTCGCCCCGAAGCTCATCGCCATCACCGTCGCCCGCCGCCGCTCGCTGAGGCACGCCGCGTACCGCTGCGTCGTCGAGAGGTCCGCGTGGCCGAGTTGCATCTGCAAGTCGGTCACCGCGCCGCCGCCCGAGAGGTAGAATGTCGCGAAGGCGTGCCGGAGCCCGTGGAAGGTCAGCCCGCGGCCCGTCAGCCCCGCGCCCGCGATCGCCAGCTCCCAGGAGCGCGAGATGTTGGTGAACGCCACCCCGCGGCGGCTCAGGAAGATGAAGTCCGTGTCCTCGGCGTCCTTGCGCTTGGCGCGCAGACGCTTCAGTTCCGCGCCGAGCGTCGGGTGCAGGTCGAGCATGTCGGCGTTCCCGACCTTCTGCCGGAAGAGCGCGATCTTCCCGTTCTCGAAGTCGAGGTCCGACCACCGGAGCCGGGTCAGCTCGCACTTGCGCGCGCCGGTGTAGAGGGCCGCGAGGACGAGCGGCCGGAACCGCGGCGGCGCGTGCTCGAGCACCAGCGCGATCTCGGCCTTCGTCAGGTAGCGGCGCGGCTTGCGGGGCTCCTTCAGCTTCTTCAGTCCGATGAGCGGGTTCGCTGCGAGGTGCCCATCGACGACCGCCTCGTTCAGGACGCGGCAGAGGAACTGCTGGTCGCGGTTCACAGTCGCCGCCGAGACCGAGCCGCCCCGGCCGTCGGGTGAGTTGCGCAGCGTCCGCCGGACGGCCCTGTAGTCGAGGAAGCTCTTCACCGTGATCTCGTCGAGCCGCAGTGCCGGGCGCCCGCGCCGCTCGCCGTAGAAGGCCGACAGCGCGAGCAGGTTCGACGAGTAGAGGTTCAGCGTGTTGACGGCGAGCGAAGCCGCGAGGCGGAGCTTCACGAGGTCCGCGGCGTAGGAGACGAGCGTGGGGACGACGGGTGCCACCGCGACGGGCTCCATGTGCATCGTCTCGGCGGCGGTCGGTGGCGTGACGTAGACCTTCGCGAGGATCTGGCGTTCGAGCTCGTCGAGGAACTCGTTCGCGTCCGACTCGGCATCGAAGTGCCGCGTGACGCGCTTGCCTCCCTGCGACTGGTCGAACCACTGCGCCGACCACGTCTTCCTGCCGGACGCCCATCTGCGGCTGAACACGTACCCGAAGCGGCGTCGCCGCTTCGATCTGCGCGGTCTCTCGACCAATTCGATCGTCCTGGCGGGATCTCCGCGATCGGGGCCGCGCACGATGCGAAGGAGTGCCGCGAGGCGAACGACGCTCGTCTCGATCCGCTCGATGCAGATGAGCAGTTCGTGGGTGGCTTCTGCGAGAGGCAGACTGTTCGCCGCGTACGCGTTCCGGACGCGGCGACGGTCGCAGGTTCGCTGGGCGCGCCGAGTGGTCATCCAAGAGAGGATGCGGGCGGGCGCGGCCGATCCAGAGGTGTCGATGGACACGTGGACTGCCGGTTGGGGATGTCGCTGCGCTCCTCGGCGTCAGCGGACTCGCGACGTCTGCCAACCGTCGGCGCGGCCGCACGCTCATTGCCGCACACCGTTGCGACACCGACGCCGTGCTGTTCGGAGGCGCCGCGCGGAGGTGAAATGTGAGAAAGTTCGCCCCGTCCCACCGGGCAATCGGCGTTGGCGGCCCGGCGCCCGCCTGAACCGCTCACGTGTCGAACGTCACCTCGACCACCGTGCCCGGACGGACCGCTGCAAGCGCCTCGGCCACCCTCGCAGCGTTGCGCCGGATCTTCGACCAGTCCGTCGTCGGCAGGACGAGGATGCCGAAGCGCCGCCCCGCGATGCTCTGCTGGTGGCGGATGTTCTTGTCCGTGGTGACGATCGCCGCGAAGCCCGCGGATTCGGCGGCGGCGAGCAGCTCGCCGTTCACGAGCGTGGACCAGCCCATCTCGTACGCGGTGGTCACGTCGTGCCCGGGCAGAGCACGCCGGAGCGGGACGGGCGTGCCCTGATCGAAAAGGACCTTCATGCGCGCGCTCCGGCGGTCGTCGTCACGCCTCGGCGAGACTCCGCTCGGCGTGCTCGAGCACGGCGTCCACCTGCTCGCGCGTCACGCCGGGGAACCACTCGAGGAACTCGTCCACGCGGGCGCCGCCCTCGATGTTCTCGAAGAGGGCACTGACCGGGACGCGTGTGCCCTTGAACAGCCACACGCCGCCGACCTTGCCGGGGACGCGCTCCACCGCGGGGCACTGGGACCAGTCGAGCATGGCGTCAGGTTACCACGCGGGCCGCCGGCCTGCCGCGGGGCGGTCCCGGGAGGCGGCGTCCAGCGGCGGAGAGTACCGCTGGGGATGATCGGTCGTCTCGTGCCTCTTGTGACCGTTGTGCCTGTTAGAAACGAGCGCGGCGCTCTGCGGTCGCGTGCTCACGTCCCGCAGCAGTGCGGAATTCAGCTGACACCGACGATTCCCGCCGGTCGCCCGCGGTCGGTCGTGAGCAAACCGGACTAGCACGAAGCTCCGCAGGAGAACGGCGCGCAACGATCGAAGGGCTTGCAACGCACGCCGATCCGAGGCTCGTTCGCACGACGACACTCTGTCCTGGACGAGATCCGCGGAGCCGACCGCAAGGCGGGACCCGCAGCGTCGGCTTCGTCAAGCCACGCAAGGGTCCCAACGCAGCGGGCGGCCCGCGGGCTCGTCCAGGCGCGGAGCTTCGTGAGTGATCCGGGCGAGGCCTCTCCACGTCGCTCAGGCGACCGCGTTGAGCGGGGTCTTGGCGTTGCGGCGGCCGACGATCTGCCAGTAGTACGGAGGCGCGCTGCCCACGGAGGCGGACAGGGTCCGCTGGAAGACGAGCCCCCGGCTCTTGG
>JAIOPE010000113.1 GCA_021414065.1 Planctomycetota bacterium | reverse complement strand
GAGGACGCGGGTAGTCTTGGGCATGTGGTGGGGCCTTTTGCGCGGACCTGTAGTGGTGGTACACGCAAGTCTAACGCTGGGCCCTGCCACGACTTACGACAAGAACTCCGGCGCGGCCGATTCCTTAAGGATTCGCGCATGCCCCATGCCCCAGTTCATCATCCTCATGCGCGAAGACGACGACGCCTGGAGCCGGATCGCCGACGCGGAGCGCGACCGACTCATGGCGCTCTACGGCGCGTGGATCCGCGATCTGCGCGCAAAGGGGGCGTTCGTCGGCGGCGCACCAATTGGGGGCGGTGGACGTGTGCTGCGCCACCACACGGGCGAGTTCCGCGAAGCCGCGTACACCGAGTCGAAGCAGGTGGACACCGGATACTTCGTCATCGAGGCCGCGACGCTCGACGCCGCCGCGCATCTTGCACGCGGCTGCCCGGCCCTTCTCCACGGCGAGACCGTCATCGTGCGCCCCCTCGGGCACGACTGAGCTTCGACCTCAATTCGACGACGTAGACCCGCCTCGCATCGTCTTCACCGGAGATCGCAGACGAGCACCTCGCGCGGGCAGTTCCAGCGCGCCGGAATCGCGTCGCCGCAGCCCACCGACACCCACATCTTCGCGCCGTCGCGTTCGAACTGCCGCCCGTTCCACGGGAAGAACCAGGCGCCCGGGAACATCCGTCCGCCTCGCGACCAGCCCACGAACTGACATCCGTGAAGGTGGCCCGCGAGCACCAGCGGATAGCCGATGCGTGCAGCGAGCGTGAACACATCCGGCTCGTGCGCGCAGAGGACCCGGACGACGCCGGGTGCCAGGGGGTCCCGCCGGAGAGCGCCATCGATCCGCAAGCGTCCGTTTGCGAGCATCAGCGGGTCATCCGGCAGCCAGCGTCCACCGCCCGCGATCACTGCGGAGCGCACGGCCGCAGCACTCCTGCGATCGTGGTTGCCGGGAACCGCTGCGACCGTGACCTCTCGCGAGATGAGCGCCACCGCCCGCTCGAGCATGCGGGTTCCGGACCAGTGGTTCACGAGATCGCCGCCGAGCAGCAGAGTCGTGGCCTCCGCGCGTACCACTGCGTCCGCGAGCAGGCTGCCCATGTTGCTCGTCCACGGCAGACCCATGTGGAGGTCGCTGGCGTAGACCAGGCGAATCGACTCGCCGATTCCAAGGTCGGCCGACACGCCATGAAGGCGAAGGCGTCTCGCGCCGCCCAGTTCGAACATCACTGCGGTCCCCGCGCGAAGTGCGACCCGTCGGCACGCCGCCCGCTGGGCGCGGTCCTCACGCGGGTTCTCGCGGAACGTCGGGGCCGACCGGACGCCACGCCTCGTACCAGAGGAGGACGGCGAGGCAGCCGACGCACCACGCCCGGCGGAAGCCGCGTCCGAGGAAGCCGCCACCGAGCATGTACGCCGCAATCGGGACGACGATTCCGACGGCGCGGAGCGTTCCCCCACTGCTGCGCACGATGCTGCGCGACGTCGCGAGCGGGCGGGCGGCCCCGTCGAGCGCCGCCGGGAACGCGAAGACCGACTGCACCTCCGCCGCGTAGAAGGCCGGGACGACCGAGACCAGCGGCCACGCACTGCGCGTCACCACCGCGACCGCCAGAGGGATCGCTGCGGCGACCGCGGCCGCGATGTACTTCACGCAACCGATCGTGGTGAACGCCGCCGAGCCCCGGGGGGACACGCCGCGGAGCGCGCCGAGTGCCGCGCGCATCCACTCCGCGCCGCTCGCGAACGACGGGCGCGTGGCCTGCGACGCCTCAGCGAGATCCGGGGTCGAATCGAAGATCGTCGCGGCATCCGCCAGGAGTTGGTTGCCTCGCACGCGACGTCTGCGGGCGTCAGGCATCGACCAACCGCGCGACGAAGCATCCATGTGCCCAGGCGAGCCATGCAGTGGCCATGCCGAGCGTGAGCACCCGGTGGAACGCGGTCTCCCGGCGGGAGCAGCGGCCGTGGAACGTGAATTCGTCGTAGCAGACTCCGACCGCCGCCACGACGGCGGTCGCGACGGCCGGCACGAGCAGACGCCGGGGGTCGGGGGCGGTCGATGCCCATGCCATGAGAGCGAAGAGCGGCACGCCGCCGAAGACGAGCGCGGCGAACTCGACCTGCCGCTCGCGCAGTCCAACGACGCGTCGCCCGCGACGGTGGTAGTTCCAGTCCATCACGCCCGCCGCGGTCGCCGCCAACCCCGCGACCGCGATGACCCAGAACTGCCACGACCCCCGCCGCGGGTCGAGCCACGCGAACCGCGCGTCCTCGGCATGCGCGAGGCAGAGAGCACCGAACGCGGCGCCGGGGACGAGGAGCGCGATCAGGTTCGCGGTCTGCAGCGCGCGTGAGGTCGCGAACCTAGCCGGGCGAGTCACGACTCCACCGGGACCGGAAGCCACGCCACGACGTCCAGACGTCGCGCAAACAGCAAGTGCGGATACGAGCTGGGGAGACGCAGTCCCGCCGCCGCTGCGATCGTGTTCGTTCCGAACTCGGCCCAGCCCGGTTGAAGCACCCACGGCGCATGATGGATGTCGCCGCGGTGCGCGACCCCGGCTGCGTCCACGGCGTACAGGCAGTACCGCTCCGTCAGCCAATGCTCCAGCGTGCCCGCCTTCGCGTGGAACGGCGCTCCCGTCGGCCCGTACCGAACGACCAGTTCGGCGCAGGGCGCGCCGCGGTGCGTGCGGCGACTCGTGTAGGCGATGTCGTCGCCCTCCTGGACGCATTCCATCGCCGCATCGTAGTAAGGGAGATGGAAGGCCGCACGCGCGGCCCGCACGGCGACGCGACTCGCTGCATCGAGGCTCCAGAAGTACACCCCGGACTTCCCGCCGACGCGCACGTACGTCCGGAGGTTCAGTTCGGAGAATGCACCCGGCCCCGGAACGGCGGGCGTGAAACGCGCACGCACGCCGGTCATTCGGAACGGCACCACTGCGACCCACGCGTTTCCGTCGAACAGATCGAGTTCGAGGCAGGGCGGGACGAACTCTCTCACCGCGTCCGGCGCGAGCGGCCAGTGCGCGAACAGGAGATCGTGCCACGACATGGCCATCGCCCACGGACGCGAGTCCGTCGGCCATGGGCGGTGGTTCGTCGAGTCGAGCGAGCGGTGCGGCGACAACGGCGTGTGCTCCAGTCGGCGCAACGGCGAGCAGGCGCAGCGATCGGTGAGACGTTCGATCGGCGGCGCCGGCTCGTCGGGCCGGTTCCCATGAGGGTACCCGGTTCTGCGTTCGTCGGCGCTGAGGCGGTCGTTGCTCGGCGCAGTAGACTCAGTCCATGGACTGCAACGCGTTCCTCGCCTTCCCCGCCGACACCGGCGGCCGCGACGACGACGAGGGCGACGCCTGGCGCGCGCACCTCGCGGCGTGCCGCGCCTGCGAAGATCACGTCCTCGCCGAACGGGTTCGTGAGCGCGGTCGCGATCCGGCGGGCTTCCCCTGTGTTCACCTCGCTTTTCACGCCACGCACGTCTGCGCAAACCACGCCGACCCGATGGAGTGCCCCGACGCCACCGTCGTTTGCGCGCCTCGCTTCCGCGAGTGGGGGCTGCCGATCCGCGACGCCGAGGGCGTCGCCGCGACGTACGTCGTCATCCGCTACTGCCCGTGGTGCGCGGCCGCCGTCCCTTCGAGCCTTCGAACCGATTGGCACACAGAGCTCGCTCAACTCGGATTCCGCAACCCGCTCGCCGCCTGGGACGATCTCCCCGAGGCGTACAAGACCGACGCTTGGTGGCGAGAACGGTCGATCCACGGAGCCGACGCGGCGGAGCCGGCTCAGTAGTACTGGTACTGCGGACTGCTCAGGAGGCCCATCGCCGCGGTGCGCCAGGTGGCGCCGGGTTCCTGCAGGGCGGTGACGAACAGGTCCATCTCGACGGTGCTCGGTTCGCGGCCGAGGAGTCGGCGGAAGAGGTCAGTGACGGCGGGGCGCCAGCGGTCGCCGGCATAGCGCTCGTCCATCGCGGCGCCAACGGGCGGCGCGATGGAGGCGGAGGAGTCGAGCAGGACCTTTGCGAGGACGCCTCGGAGCGGGGTGGGGTCGGCAAGCGCCTGCAGCGCGTTGCGCATGTTGCGGAACTCCTCGTAGGCGGGCGCCCGACCGAGGAGATCAACGAAGAGCGAGCGGATGAACTGGAAGTCGCTCTTCCGGCGGGGCGGGCGGTCGGCGCCCACGTACCGGTCGGAGAGGAGCCACTCGCGGAGGATGTTGCGGAACTCGCGCGGCTGGGACTGGAGCACGGCGACCGTGCCCTCGTGCTCGGCCTTGGGAAGCGCTCCGCGGAGGAAGCGCTGTTCCATGCGGCGGAGGAAGACGTCTGTGTACGCCTTCTGGTCGAGCGTGGCCTGGACGACGTCGCTCTGGTTCTTCACCTGCACGTCGAAGATGCGCTGCTGCTTGCCGTCGTACGCGAGCTTCGCGGTCTCGAGGAGCTTCACGTTCTTCTGCACCTCGATGCCGAGGAACTGCTCGAAGACGACCGTGCAGAACGTGTCGTTCCCTGGGTTGCGAGCATTGAACTCCGATGACAGCGCGATCGTCTGGTGCGCTTCGCGGAAACCCATGCGCCCTTCGCACATGGCCGCCGGAATGCCGGCGACGCGGTCGCTGACCGGCCGGAACTGATCGATGAGCAGGAAGTAGAAGCACTCCTCTTCGAGCCAGTTGCGCCAGGTCTCCTCGGTGCCGAGCAGTGCGTCCACGCGCGCGGACCACGGCAGCGCAGCGTACTTCGCAAGTTCCTCGTCGGTGGGCGTGCGGCCCCAGAGGTCCAGGAAGAGAAGGCGCGTGGCGCGTCGCGTGACGACGTCCACCTGCGCCGCGGGGACTGCGGGAGTCGGCGCGGCCGGATCCGTCGCCACCGCCTTCCGCACCGCAGCGAAGCGCAGGAGCGCGGGCCAACCTCGCAGCTTGCCGTCGTCCACGCGGAGCCGGACGACCCACGGTCCCTCGCGGTCGGGAACGATCCGCGTCGTCTTCGCGAGCGGGTCGTCCGGCTTCGCGCGCGCGCCCTGCGGCGCGTCGTGAACCTCCCATCGCACCGTGACGGGCTTGCCCTCCGGGTCGTACGCGAGCGTCGCGTCGAGTCGGACCTCGTCGCCGACCGTGACCTGGCGCGGGACGGGCGACCACGCGGCGATCGGCGGCGCATCGGTCGCAGTCGCGCCGAACGCCCACGCCACCAGCGGAGACTTCGGATCGGTGAGATCCGACGGAAACTCCGTGTCGTCGGCCTTGCCGCCGTCGTGGTCCACACCGCCGCGCGACACGGGAATGAGTTTCAGCAGCACCGTGCTGCGTTCCGGGACCTTCGCGTCCATCAGCGCGCGGAACGTCTCGTAGTTCTTCTGCACCGCAGCAGCGTCGAACTTCCCGTCGGCGCCGGGCGCAACGATCCGGTTCTTCGACTTGTTGTCGGGGTCGCCGGCTTCGTGGCACGCGATGCAGTGCTGCGCCAGAACGGGGAGAACGCGGTCGCGGAAGTACGCGGGGTCGTGAACGATCGGCTGAGCGGCCGCACCCATCATGTCCTGAGCGCCGGCGTCACGAGTGAACGCAACAGCGAGCGCCGACAGGACCGCCACGACACAGACCGCGGCGAGTGACGGGAGACGAGACCGGGGCATCGGGTCGATCCTACCGTGCAGTGGACCGGCGCGCCTCTGTCTGGAACCGGCTCGGCGCGAGGAGGCGGTCGGTCGCCGACTGGAGCGGCCGGCGCATCGACTGCCTGGCGCAACAACCGGTCAGTGAATCGACGAGGGGAGGTCTTTCGACCTCCCCTCGCTGGATCGTTCGAACAGCTCTACTTCTTGGCGGCCTTCTTCGTCGCCTTCTTCGCGACCTTCTTCGCAGGAGCCTTCTTCGTCGCCTTCTTCGCAGCCTTCTTCGCAGCCATGGACCCCTCCTCGAGGGAAGACAGTGTTACCGGGCCGGGTGACGCACCGCGACCCAACCTGTTCATCGGCAGAGACTTGACCGGACTTCGGCGACAACTCGCGGAAGACTCATCTTCCACCCACTTCGCGTACCGTTCGTCGGCGCACTCGACCGGCACGACGACGATCTCCGGAACTTCGTACGGATGCACCCTGGCGAGATGCTGCATCAGCGCAGGAACCGCGGAATCACTCGTCTTCACGACGATCATCACTTCGTCGGAGCACTCGATCGAGCCCTTCCATCTGTACACCGAACGAACGCCCGCAACGAGGGCGGCACACGCAGCGAATCGGTTCTCCACAATTCCTGCGACGAGTTCCTCTGCGACGTCCGCAGGTGCCGTTACGAGGACGATCTTCATCGCGGGACCTCCGTGTCGAGCGGTCGCAGCACGCGCGCGAGGAAGTCGCGCAGGCGTGGCGATCGCGGCGCGCTGAAGACGTCCGTCGAGCGCCCTTCCTCGATCACGCGACCCGCGTCCATGAACACGGTGCGCGACGAGACGTCGCGGGCGAAGCCCATCTCGTGCGTCACGACGACCATCGTCATGCCGTCGCGCGCGAGGTCGCGCAGCACCGTCAGCACCTCGCCCACGGTCTCCGGATCGAGAGCGCTCGTCGGCTCGTCGCAGAGCAGCACTTCGGGGTCCATCGCGAGCGCCCGTGCGATGGCGACGCGCTGCTTCTGGCCGCCGGACAGCTGATCCGGCCTGGCGCCGGCGCGGTCGGCGAGCCCCACGCGATCGAGGAGTCCATGGGCCCGTGCGCGCGCCGCGTCACCGGGCACCCCGCGCACCAAGCGGGGCGCGAGCGTGAGGTTCTCGAGTGCCGTGAGGTGCGGGAACAGGTGAAAGGACTGGAAGACCATGCCGGTGCGAGCACGCGCGGCGTCGATGCCCGGCGCACCGGTGCGGACCACTGCGCCGGCGACGGTGACCTCGCCTTCGTCCGGCACCTCGAGTCCGTTCAGACAACGGAGCAAGGTGGACTTGCCGCTGCCCGACGGTCCGACGACGCACACGACCTCGCCGGGCCGCACGACAAGATCCACGCCGTCGAGCGCGGTCACAGCGCCCCACCGCTTGACCAGGCCGCGCGCGTCAACGATCGGAGCGTTCGACGTCGTCACAGGCGGGCCACCGGCAGCGCGGCGACGGGCGCGAGTCGCCGCTCCATCCTGCGAGTGAGCCACGAGAGCGGCAGCGTCACGCAGAGGTAGAGGACGGCGAGGGGGAGGTACGCCGCGAACGAGTCGTATGTCGCCGCACTCAGGTTCTTCGCGTGAAAGGTGAGCTCGCCGACGCCGATCACAGAGAGCAGACTGCTCTCCTTCACGAGCGACACCGCTTCGCTCGTCAGCGGCGGGAGCATGCGCGCCGCCGCCTGCGGGACGATGACGTGGCGGAGCGTCTGGGCGTGCGAGAGACCGAGCGAGCGCGCGGCTTCCCACTGTCCGCGGTCAATCGACTCCACGCCCGCGCGGACGATCTCGGCCACGTAGGCGCCGGAGAACAGTCCAAGTCCGGCGATTCCGACGAGCACCGGCTCCGCGTCGCCGAACGCGTCGTAGAGATGCGCGGCGCGCGCGACGCAGAAGTAGAGAACGTAGAGTTGCACGAGAAACGGCGTGCCGCGTACGAGCTCCACGTAGGTGAACGCCGCCTGGTCGAGCGCCACCGACGACGATGCCCGCGCGAGGCCGGCCAGCGTGCCGAGCGCGAGACCCACGACGAGTGCGCCGGCGGAGATCGCGGCGGTGGTCACGAGGCCGCGCGTGAAGAGGTCGCGTCGTTCGAACGCGGAAGCCCAGTTCACTTCCGCGGGCACCAATGAGACTGCGAGCACGATGGCCCCGACGATCGCGGCGACGACAGCCGCGCGCACGACCGCGTCCCTGCCGGTCGTTGCGCGCGGTCCCACTACTTCGCGTCCGCGGGTGCCGACTCGGCGTCGGGCTTCCACTTTGCGACGAGTCGCGAGAGGAGTCCGTCGGGCTTCGCCGCGTCGTCGAGGAAAGCGTTCGCGGGGTCGACGAGCGCGGACCCCTTCGCGAACGCCATGCAGTACTCCTCGCTGCCGAGCGTCTCGCCGAGCACGCGCAGCTTGTCGGGTTCCTTCTCTGCGAGCTTCCGCACCGAGACCATGTCGTAGACGAACGCATGGGCGCGACCGGCAGCGACCTCCTTGGACGCGTCCACCTGGTTGTCGAACGGGCGGATCTCCGCCTTCGAGAACGCGGCCTTCGCCTTCACCTCGCCCGACGTGCCGCGCTGGACGGCGATCACGACGCCCGGCTTGTCGAGGTCCGCGGCGGACTTCACGTCGGCCGCGCGCGTCGTGCTGAGCAGGATCGACATGATGATGCGGGCGTAGGGGCGGGAGAAGTCCACCTTCAGAGCGCGCTCCGGGAGGCGGCTCATGCCGGACGCGACAATGTCGATGCGCCCGGCCTGGAGCTCCGGGATGAGCGCGTCGAACTGCATGTTGCGAACCGTCACAGGGCGTCCGAGCCGCTCGCCGAGGGCGCGGACCAGGTCCACGTCGAGGCCAACGATGTCGCCGTTCGGTTCGACCGACTCGAATGGCGGGTAGGCGGCCTCGGTGCCGACGACCAGCGGCTTGGCTTCACCCGCGCCGCCCGGCGTGGCGGGCGAGGGATGTGCCGGACCGCACCCGGTCGCAAGCGCGATCGCGAGGAGCGTGCCGAAGGCCTGGAGTGTCGGAAGGATCTGCATCGCGGGAGTCTAAGGACGGGAACCGTGCGAACTCGAATCTGCCGTGCTCGGCGGGGAACTTCCGCGGGTTTGCGGACGGCTGCGCATCACGTCGGACGGCTCAAGTGGGGCGACGCCGACGGACGATACAAAATCTGAATCTAGAAGGTCTTACGCCGTGTGCCGGCCCGATGCCCGCCGACGGGCGCCGCGCGGACCAGACCTTCCCGGCCGCGCACCCGGGCATTTCTCTGCGGCACCGGTTTTTCGAAGCGTAGGCTCACAGCCTTTTATAGAGCGATCCATGCAGAAAGTGCTCGCGGAACCAGTCCGCGGAGCCACTGCGACCCACCCCGAGACCAACAAGGAGAGAGCCGGTCGCCCCCGATGCAGAAGGACGGTGGCCGGACCCCCCAATCGTGGCTTCGCTACTCGCACCTGGGTTTCCAGTTCGCCCTGACGCTGATCCTGTGCGTCCTTGCGGGGTCGTGGCTGGACAAGCGGTACGAGACGGCGCCGTGGTGGACGCTCGTGGGGAGTCTGCTCGGGATCTCCGCCAGCCTGTATCTGGTGATCAAGGACACGTCCAAGGAGCCGCGAGGTTGAAGACCACCCGCCCCCCGATGTCCCGCGCGGCGGCATTCGCGGGCGCGACGACCCTCATCGCGGTGCTCGTCGGCACCGAGGCTCTCGTCGTGTCGATGCGCGGGATCAGCCCGGCCACCGTGATCGCGGCCACCATCGGCATCTTCCTCGGCCTCATCTCCCTCGCGGTCGAGATCGGGCTCCTCGAACGGTCGGCCCGCACGTTCCACGCTCAGGGCGTGCAGACGACCTTCATCTCGTTCGTGATGCGCCTCGCGACCGTGGCCCCGGTCACGCTCCTCATGATGAAGACGAGCCTCGGACTCGATCCGCAGGCGTTTGCGCTCTCGTACTGCGGCACCTTCTTCCTCTACCTCTGCTGGCTCACGGTCGAGACCTACCACGCCCCGGTCCACTACCGCCCGAAGACGGTCACCACCGCCGCCGGCCAGGTCCAGGAAGTCATCGTTCGCGAGAACCGTCGCAAGACAGGTAGCATCCGCTGATGCTGCCGCTCCTCGCGTCCGACAACCCCTTCGAGCACACGTGGAACACGTGGGAGATCCACTTCTACGCATGGTCGGTGGACCTCCGCGACTACGAGATCTGCCGGAAGCTCGGCATCACGAACTTCGTCCTGTCGATGCTCGTCGTGGCGCTGGTCCTGCTCCTCGTCGGCGCGATCGTCGGGCGCGAAGCGCGTCGCGCGGTCGCTGAGAACCGCACGCCCCGCGGCCTCGGCGGGATCTTCGAGGTGATCGTCCAGTACCTGCGCGACGAAGTGTTGAAGGGCAACCTGCCGCACCACTACAAGCAGCCCTTCTATTCCGCGCTGTTCTGCACGTTCTTCTTCTTCATCCTCTTCTGCAACCTGATCGGCCTCCTCCCGCAGCCGTTCGGACACACGCCGACCGGAACACCCTGGGTGACCGGCGCGCTCGCGTTCGGCGGCACGTTCCTCATCGGGATCGTCGGCGGAGGGTCCGTCGAGAAGGGCCACGGAAACCCGATCTTGGGCTTCCCGAAGTTCCTCATCGGCCTCGTGCCGAAGGGGGTGCCGCTCCCCCTCTGGCCGCTGCTCTTCGTCATCGAACTCGTCGGGATCTTCGTGAAGCCTTTCGCCCTCATGATCCGCCTCTGGGCGAACATGACCGCGGGCCACATCATCCTGGCCGTGCTCTCCGGCTTCCTCTCGATGACGTTCGCGTCGATCGGCTCGGCGATCGCCGTCAAGGGCGCGAGCGCGTTCGGGTTCCTGGCCATCACCGGCTTCGAGATCGCGATCGCGTTCATCCAGGCCTACATCTTTACCACTCTGAGCAGCGTCTTCGTGGGCGCGGCTCTTTCCCACGAGCACTGACCGGTTCCCAGCGGCAGGGTCACTCACGACCCCCGCGCATCAGGAGACTACGACCATGGAATGGGCATTCGTCGGAGCGGCCATCGGGGCAGCGATCGCGGCAGTCGCCGCAGCGTTCGGCATCGGCAAGATCTCGGCGTCGGCCTGCGAGTCGATCGCCCGTCAGCCCGAGGCTGCGGCCGACATCAAGGGCAACACCGTCCTCACCGCGGCGTTCATCGAGGGCGTCTGCCTCTTCGCCTGCGTCATCGCGCTCCTCGTGAACAACAACGCCCTCGAGGCGATGAAGTTCGTCAAGTAGTCGCTGACCGCACTCTGTGCTCCTGATGAGTGGCGTGCCGGACCGGCGGGTCGAACCCCGTCGGTCCCGGCCGTCGCGCTGCGGAGCTTGACCCGAGTCGTCGCACGGGAGGCGCTATGGACTTCTTCATCCTCGCCCAGGAACACGCGCCCGAAGAAGGGCATGGCGGAGCCGGCATCAATCCGCTCAGCCCGGAGCACGCCAACTACGCCGCGTCGGTCTGGGCGTTCGGCATCTTCGTCGTGCTGTTCCTCGTCCTCTGGAAGATGGCCTGGGGCCCGATCACCAAGGGTCTCCAGAACCGCGAGGACAAGATCAACGAGTCGCTGAAGCGCGCGGAAGAGCTCGAGAAGGCCACGCGCGAACTCGCCGAGACGAACCGCATCGCGATGGAGAAGGCCCAGCAGGAGGCCCAGGGCGTCGTCGCCGAGGCGCGCGTCGCCGCGAAGAAGGCCGCCGCCGACGTCATCGCGAAGGCCCAGATCGACATCGAGGCGTCGCGCGAGCGTTTCGAGCGCGAGATGCGCCTTGAGGTCGAGAAGGTGCGCGACGAGATCCGCAAGGAGACGGTGGACATCACACTTGCGGCCACCGCGAAGATGCTCGGCCGCTCCGTCACGTCCTCGGACCACCGTCGCCTCGCCGAAGAGGCCCTGCACGACGCGGAAAGCGTCGCGAGGAACTGAACTCCGATGCCGAACCCGAGCGATCCGGTTGCCCGCGTCTACGCCAGGGCCCTCGTGGAGCTCGGGCGTGAGCAGCAGTCGCTCGGTCGCATCTACGACGACCTCCGGCAGGTCTACGACCTGTACGAAAAGGACCGCTACTTCCGTCAGTTCTTCACCTCGCCCCGCCTTGACCGCGAGGTCAAGTGGCGCGCGGTCAGGAAGGCCCTTGAGGGCAAGGTCTCCCGCCACGTCATCGGCCTCATCAAGGTGCTGATCGACAAGGGGCGCGAAACGACGTTCGACAACCTGGTCCAGCAGTTCGAGCGGTACAAGGACGAGGCCGAGAACCGCATCCACGCGGAAGTGACCGTCGCCGCTGCGATGGAAGCAGACTTCCGTGCCTCGCTGCAGGCGCGCCTCGAGCGTGCCAGCGGCAAGAGTGTCGAGATGCACGAGCGAGTCGATCCGGCGGTGCTCGGCGGAGCGTCGATCCGCATCGGCGACAAAGTGATCGACCGGACGCTCCGGACGCGCATCAGTGCGCTCCGGCGGCGGCTCCAGTCCAGTGAAACGGAGACCGCGAAGCGATGACGATCCGTCCCGACGAGATCACCTCGGTCCTCAAGAAGGAGATCGAGAACTTCGACGTCGACCTCTCGATGGAAGAGGTCGGCACCGTGCTCGAGGTGGGCGACGGCATCTGCCGCGTCTACGGGCTCGAGCGCGTCATGGCGAACGAGATGGTCCAGTTCGAGAACGGCGCCACCGGCATGGCGTTCAATCTCGAAGAGGACTCCGTCGGCATCGTGATCCTGGGGGACTACCTCCAGATTCGCGAGGGCCAGACGGTCAAGCGCACCGGCCGCGTTCTCTCGGTGCCGGCCGGCGAGGCGCTCATCGGCCGCGTCGTCAACCCGCTCGGCGAGCCGATCGACGGCAAGGGCCCGATCGCCACGACCGACATGATGCCGCTCGAGGGCAGGGCGCCCGGCATCGCCGATCGCCAATCGGTCCACGAACCGCTCGCGGCCGGCATCAAGGCCGTCGATGCGATGATCCCGGTCGGCCGCGGCCAGCGCGAGCTGATCATCGGCGACCGCGAGACGGGCAAGACGTCGGTCGCCGTGGACATGATCATCAACCAGCGCGGCAAGGGCGTGATCTGCGTCTACGTCGCGGTCGGCCAGAAGGCCTCGACCGTGGCCGGCGTCGTCGCCCGCCTGCGCGAGTACGGCGCGATGGACTACACGATCGTCGTGTCGGCCACCGCGAACGACCCCGCCCCGCTCCAGTACATCGCGCCCTACGCCGGCACGGCGATGGCCGAGTACTTCATGTACAACACGTTCGTCGTTGACTCGCGGGGCAACCCCGTGCGCGACGGCAACGGCAAGCTCCAGCGCGCTCCGCTCCGTCTCCAGCCGGAAGCCGATCACCTCGGTCGCCGCAAGCTCGAGAAGGACAGCCCGCGCGGCCTCCACACGCTCTGCATCTACGACGACCTGTCGAAGCAGGCTGTGGCGTATCGCCAGCTCTCTCTGCTTCTGCGCCGCCCGCCGGGTCGCGAGGCGTACCCGGGCGACGTCTTCTACTGCCACAGCCGCCTGCTCGAGCGCTCCGCGAAGCTCTCCGACGAGAAGGGCGCGGGCTCTCTCACGGCGCTCCCGGTCATCGAGACCCAGGCGGGCGACGTGTCGGCGTACATCCCGACGAACGTCATCTCGATCACCGACGGCCAGATCTACCTCGAACCGGAGCTGTTCTACGCCGGTGTCCGCCCCGCCATCAACGTGGGCATCTCGGTGTCGCGCGTCGGCGGCAACGCTCAGACGAAGGGCATGAAGAAGGTCGCCGGCCGCCTGCGCCTCGACATGGCCCAGTACCGCGAGCTGGAAGCGTTCGCTCAGTTCTCGTCGGACCTCGACAAGAACACGCTGCGTCAGCTCTCGCGCGGCCAGCGCAACGTGGAGCTCCTGAAGCAGGGGCTCTTCAAGCCGCAGGCGGCCGAGGACCAGATCGCCGCGATCCTCGCGATGAACGAGGGCTTCTTCGACGAGGTTCCTGTCGGCGAGGTCCGTGCGTTCGAGGAGAAGCTCGTCGAGTTCCTCCGCTCGCACCCGAGCGGGGCGCTCGCGCGTCTCGGTTCGAACTACGTTCTCGCCGACGACATCCGCGAAGACCTGCTGAAGGCCTTCGCCCAGTTCCGGGAGCAGTGGGCAGCGACGCACAAGGCGTAGCCCACAGAGGAACAAGAGCCAGTGGCCAAGTCATCCAAGACCATCCGCAAGCGGATCAAGAGCGTCGTCTCGACGAAGAAGATCACGCGCACCATGGAGATGGTCGCGACGTCGAAGCTGCAGAAGTCGCAGAGCAAGGTCATCGGCTCGCGGCCCTACACCACCACGCTCGCGTCGCTGCTCGAGGTGATCTCGGCCGCGGTCGGTTCGCTCGGCAACTTCCCGCTCTTCGCGAAGCGCAACCCGACGAAGAAGGTCCTCGTCTTCGTGATCACGTCGAACCGCGGCCTGTGCGGCGGCTACAACGCGAACCTGGTCCGCAAGGCGCGGGAGCACATCGCGTCGCTGCGCGCCGACGGCCTCGAAGTCGCGGTCCACGTGGCCGGGAAGAAGGGCATCGCCGCCCTGAAGTTCGCGGGCGATCAAGTGGACCAGACGCGCACCGACCTCACCGACCGGCCGACCTACGCCGAGGCGGAGAACGTCGGAAGGCCGCTGCTCGATGCGTTCCTGAAGTACGAGGCGGACCGCGTGGACGTGGTCTACGCAGACTTCCGGTCCATCGGGCAGCAACCGCCCACCGCGCTGACCGTGCTCCCGCTGGGTGCCGCATCCGTGGGCGCGCCTGCAAAGTCTGACGCGCACGCGAAGGCCACGCCCGACTTCCTCTTCGAGCCCGGCCCCGCCGAGATCCTCGAGGAGCTCGCCGCGGTCTACGTGAAGAACGTTCTCTATCGCATGCTGCTCTCTGCGGTGGCGAGCGAGCAGCTCGCGCGACGTGTGGCCATGAAGAACGCGACCGACAACGCGAACGACATGCAGAAGAGTCTGACCCGCGAATACAACAAGGCCCGCCAGGCCATGATCACGCAAGAGATTGCGGAGATCGTGGGCGGCGCGGCCGCACTCGAGTAGCTGAGGAAAGGCACGAATCGATGGCGCAGTTCTCCGACGGCAAGGTCGTCCAGGTGATCGGCCCGGTGCTCGACGTCGAGTTCCCGGCCGACGCCGTGCCGGACATCTACAACGCGCTCCGGATCGACGACGACACCGCAGCGACTCCGATCCACGTGACGGCCGAGGTGCAGCAGCACATCGGCCGGAACCAGGTTCGCGCGGTCGCCATGTCGTCCACCGACGGTCTCGTGCGCGGCACGGTCGTCAAGAACACGGGGGCGCCGATCTCGGTGCCCGTCGGCCAGGCGTGCCTCGGCCGCGTGTTCAACCTGCTCGGGGACCCCGTGGACTACGGCGCACCGATCCCGGCCGGGACCGAGCGTCGTCCGATCCACGCCGCGTCGCCGAAGTTCCAGACGCTCTCCACGAAGACCGAGCTCTTCGAGACGGGCATCAAGGTCGTCGATCTGCTCGCTCCGTACGCCAAGGGCGGCAAGACCGGCCTGTTCGGCGGCGCGGGCGTCGGCAAGACGGTCGTGATCATGGAACTCATCAACAACATCGCGAAGCAGCACGGCGGCTTCTCGGTGTTCTGCGGCGTCGGAGAGCGCACCCGCGAGGGGAACGACCTCTGGAACGAGATGAAGGATTCGGGCGTCATCGACAAGACCGTGCTCTGCTACGGTCAGATGAACGAGCCGCCCGGTGCGCGTCTGCGCGTCGCGCTCTCGGGCCTCACGATGGCCGAGTACTTCCGCGATCAGTCCGGCACCGACGTCCTGCTCTTCGTGGACAACATCTTCCGCTTCTCGCAGGCCGGTTCAGAGGTGTCCGCGCTGCTCGGCCGCATGCCGAGCGCCGTCGGCTACCAGCCGACGCTGGCCACGGAGATGGGCGCGCTCCAGGAGCGCATCACCTCGACCGACCACGGTTCGGTCACGTCCGTGCAGGCCATCTACGTGCCGGCTGACGACCTCACCGACCCCGCGCCGGCCACGGCGTTCAGCCACCTCGACTCGAAGACGGTGCTCTCGCGCCAGATCTCCGAGCTGGGCATCTACCCGGCCGTGGACCCGCTCGACTCGTCGAGCCGCGTGCTCGACCCGCAGTACGTCGGCGAGGAGCACTACAAGGTCGCCCGCGACGTCCAGCGCGTGCTCCAGCGGTACAAGGACCTGCAGGACATCATCGCCATCCTGGGCATGGACGAGCTGTCCGAAGAGGACAAGGTCCTCGTCCAGCGCGCTCGCAAGATCCAGAAGTTCCTCTCGCAGCCGTTCTTCGTGGCCCAGGTGTTCACGGGTCTCGAAGGCCGCTACGTGAAGCTCGAAGACACCATCCGCTCGTTCAAGGCGATGGTCGCCGGCGAGTACGACCACCTCCCCGAGAACGCTTTCTACATGGTCGGCGCGATCGAAGAGGCCGTCGAGAAGGCCGAGAAGATGAAGCAGGGGAAGGCCTGAGGGCCGGAGAGCAGAGCTCATGTCCGCTCCCATCCGCTGCACCGTCGTCTCCCCGGAACGCCCCCTCTTCGACGGGGGCGCCGAGAAGGTCGTCGTGCCCGGCACGAAGGGGCAGATCGGGATCATGCCGCGCCACGCGGCGCTCATCGCGAAGCTCGAACCCGGCGTGATCCGCATCCACCGCCCCGCCGATGAAGGTGGTGCGGTCTCGAAGATGGCCGTGACGGGCGGCTTCGTCCAGGTGCTGCACAACGTGGTCACGCTGCTCGTGACCGACGCTGTGGTCGCCGAGGATGTCAACGCCGGCGCGCTGCACGCGGAGCTCGAAGACGTCTTGGCGAAGCTTCAGCATCCGGCGTCGGACGACGAGTACCGCAGCCTGCTGCGCCGTCGCCGTGGTCTGACGGCTCAGCTCTCGCTCGTCGAGTGACCGAGTGACCGCGACACGACGGAGCATCGGCCCGCTGTTGCGACGCCGATGCCCGCGATGTCGCGAAGGCGCCGTCTTCGCGGGATTGCTGCGCATGCACGCGGAGTGCCCGCAGTGCGGTCTCGCGTACTACCGCGAGCAGGGGTACTTCCTCGGCGCGATGTACTTCAGCTACGCACTGGGTGTCGCAGCGGTGGCGCCGATCGTCGTGATCGGTCTCGTCTCCGGGTGGCCGCTCGCGACGATCGGATGGATCTGCACGCTCGTGCTGATCGTGATCGCGCCGTGGGTCTTCCAGTTCTCCCGCGTGCTCTGGCTGTGGTCCGACCAGCGACTCGACCCTCGCTGACATCAGCCGTGTGGCGCAGCGACCGGCGGCGTGCGAGGATGCGCCGCCGATGACCGAACCATCGAGCGTCGGAGCCACCGCACCGCCAAGCCCAGCCCGTCGCGACGGCGCGCGATTCGCCATCAGCGTCCTGACGGCGATGAACCTGCTGAACTACGTGGACCGGTATGTCCCGAGTGCGGTGAAGACGCTGTTCCAAGAGGACCTGCACCTCACGGACCTCGAGACGAGCATCCCGCTCACCGCCTTCATCTTCGTCTACATGTTCGCGAGTCCGCTGTTCGGTGCACTCGCGGACCGATGGCCCCGCAAGGTCGTGATCGCCGCCGGCGTCGCACTGTGGTCGCTCGCCACCGGAGCCGCGGCGTTTTCGACCGGGTTCGTGTCGTTCCTCGTCGCGCGAGCCTTCGTCGGTGTCGGCGAGGCCGCGTACGCCACGCTCTCGCCGGCGCTGCTCTCCGACTTCTATCCGCCGAAGCTGCGGAGTCGCGCGCTCACCTTCTTCTACGTTGCGATCCCGGTCGGCACCGCGATCGGCTTTGCCGCAGGCGGGGCCATCGGTCAGCGCTACGGCTGGCGGGCGGCGTTCCTCGTCTGCGGACTGCCGGGGATCGTCGCGGCGCTGTTCGCGTTGCGAATCAAGGATCCCGGGCGTGGGACGTTCGACGCAGACGCCGCGGAGCGTCCCACTCCGTGGCGACCCGCGCTGGTGGCACTGCGGCGGAACCCGACCTTCGTGCTGGCGGTCATTGGGTACACAGCGGTCACGTTCGCGGGCGGGATCATGGCCGACTGGTACGCCACGTTCCTTCACCGATGCCGCGGCGCGAGCGTGGAGGAGGCGGCGAAGCTCGCGGGGATCGTGATCGTGCTGGGGGGCCTCGCAGGAACCGCATTCGGCGGGTGGCTCGGCGAGCGTTTCGTCGGCCGGACGAAGCAGCCGTATCTGCTCATGTGCGGACTCACGATGTTCGTCGCCGCAGTGCTCTGCGTCCCCGCACTGCTCGTCGAAGATCCCGCCACAGCGACGGTCTGGGCCGCCCTGTCGCAGGTGTTCTTCTGGGCATACAACGGGCCGCTCAACGCGATCCTCGTGAACTGCGTTTCGAGCGCGCTCAGGGCTCGCGCGTTCGCGCTGTCGATCCTCTGCATCCACGCCTTCGGCGATGCGATCAGCCCGTCCATAGCCGGTGCGGTCTCGGGCGCATCGGGGAACCTCCTCCACGCGATGCTCCTCGTGCCGGTTGCGGCCGCCGTCGGGGCGCTCGTGTGGCTGTATGGTTGGCGCGCGCTTCCCGCGGGAGCCTGATCACTTCGGCTAGCCCGGATCGCTCACGAAGCTCCGCGGGAGAACGGCGTGCAACGTAGGGCGAGCTTGCGATGCACGCCGATCCGAGGGGCGTTCGCACGACGGCACACTGTCCTGGACGAGATCCGCGGAGCCGACCGCAAGGCATTCGCGTCGGGGCCGTACGAGACCGTCCGGGGGACGGTCTCGCCGACGCGCCGCAGCGTCGGCTTTGTCAAGCCACGCAAGGGTCCCAACGCAGCGGGCGGCCAGTCGTCGACGACGGGGCTCATCCAG
>JAIOPE010000112.1 GCA_021414065.1 Planctomycetota bacterium | reverse complement strand
GCGGCACGACGATCCGGACCCGGAACGAGCCGCCGGATACCTCGACCGGATCGCTGCGTTGCCCACGAGGACCGTGCCGGACGACGACGCGACTGCGGTGCGCCCGGAGACGATCGCCCGCCTGCGCGCGAACATCGCGAGCCTGCGGGGCCGTTACGCCTCGGCGATCGGGGCGGCGGAGGAGCGTCTGAAGGTCGCGCCGGGCGACGCGGCGGCCTGGGCCCAGTTGGGTGAAGCGTGCAGGATGTCGCAGCGACTGGACCGCGCCCAGGAGGCATATCGCGAGGCCCTGCGCCGCGCGCCCGGGAATGCCCTCTACGCGAAGCAGCTCGTCCTGCTCCTGTGCGAGGCGCCCGGGAACGACGCCGAACTCGACCGCCTCACCGCGAGCCTGCTCGCGTCGGCCCCCGAGAGTCCGGAGATGCTCATCCTGCGCGCCCGCGCGCTCGTGCGGGACCGCCGGACGGACCGGACGGCCGACGCGATCGAGATCTACCGGAGCCTGCTCAGGCTCCGCCTCACGCCGGCGCAGGAGGCCGAGGCCTGCCGGAATCTCGGCGTGGCGTTGTACGACTGGAAGCAGGCCGGGCGCCCGGGCGACTTCCTGGACGAGGCGCACGTCCTCCTGAAGCGATACCGCGATCTGGGCGGCGAGATCGACTTGCGTCTGGAGGACGTCTGGGAGAGGCTGGAGGCGAGGGCGACGTCTAGGTCGAACAACGGCCCGCCGAAATAGATCGGCGGGAGAGGTTCCTTCCGCCGACCGTTCTCAGCCGGAGCGTTTGAGGTTCCGGCGGACGTGGAGGATCGTTCCGATGGCGACGCGTCGTGCTGCGGCGAAGGCGAAGGCGGTGGTCGAAGGATCCGCGCCGAAGACAGACCCCACGCTCGTGCCGCCGGGCCTCCGTCAAGACGGTTTCGAACTCACCGTCCAGCGCGCGATCGCAGTCCCTGCCGACGACGTGTGGCAGGCGTTCGCGTCTGCGACACGGATGTCCGTCTGGGGCGGCGCGCGTCACCGGCACCAGTTCCGCGAAGGCGGGCGCTGGTCCCACACGGGATGGGGCGGCGGCCGCATCCGTCGCGTCATCGAGGGCCGGTACATCGGCATGACGTGGGCCGGCAAGCGACTCGCGCCGGGCAGCATCGTCGAGGTCTCGTTCCGCGAGCGCGGCGCCGGCATCACGGTGAAGCTCTCGCACTGCCGCATCAAGACCGCCGAGGAGCGCGAGGAACTCCGCGCCCTGTGGTCGTGGGCGATGGACTCCCTGAAGTCCTACGCCGAGACCGGCGTCCCGATCGCTAGGGAAGACTGGGTCGTCTCGCGGTAGCGAGGGTTCGACGAGAACCAAGTCGTCTCGCGCCAGCGCGTGCCCTCGTTCGGAGTACCGGATTTATCCGGAGGTGGCATCTCGTGGCGACGTCGCACACGTGGCGACGCTCCCGGATCGCACCCATCGCGTCGCAGTTCGCGCCGTCCCGTCGGCCACGAGTCGCCATCGCCCGAGCGACGTCCGGCTGAAGCCGGGACTCTGAACGAACCGCAGGACTCGGTCGAAGTGACCGCCCGTGCGGGAGTCCTGCCCTCGTTCGGAGTACCGGATTTATCCGGAGGTTGCCTCTCGTGGCGGCCCGGCGCTCGCCTGGCGCCCCGTCCCCGCACCCCGTCGGAGCCTCCGCGTACTCTGCGGGGCTCTCCATGTCCAACCTCCTCGATGGCTTGAACCCTGAACAGAAGCGCGCGGTCGAGACGACGGAAGGCCCCGTCCTCGTCCTCGCCGGCGCCGGTACCGGGAAGACCCGCGTGATCACGGTGCGCATCGCGCACATGCTCACGAAGGGCACCGCGCCCGAGCGCATCCTGGCGATGACGTTCACCAACAAGGCCGCGGGCGAGATGCGCGAGCGCGTCTCGGGGACCGCCGGCGGCGTCGCGGCGAAGAAGATCACCTGCGGCACCTTCCACGCGTTCTGCGTCCGCGCGCTCCGCGAGTACGCCGACCGGATCGGCTACCCGCGCGACTTCGCCATCGCCGACGACTCCGACCAACTGTCCGCCGTGAAGAGCGCGCTCCGCGAACTGCGCGTGCCCGACGCCGTCATCCACCCGAACTTCGCGAAGTCCCGCATCTCGCTCCTGAAGAACCAGCTCGCCACCTACGACACACCCGGCGACAGCGACAAGGACGAGCTCATCGCGCGCGCCTGGAAGCGCTACGACGACCAGATGCGCCGCTCGCGGTCCATGGACTTCGACGACCTCCTCGTGAAGATGCTCGAGCTCCTGCGGAAGCACCACGACGTGCGCGAGCGGTTCCGCGTGCGGTTCCGGTACGTGCTCGTGGACGAGTACCAGGACACGAACGCACCGCAGTTCGAGATCATCCGCGAGATCGCGGGCGAGCACCGGAACCTGTGCGTCGTCGGCGACGACGACCAGTCGATCTATGGCTTCCGCGGGGCCGACGTCCGCAAGATCCTCGAGTTCGAGAAGAGCTTCCCCGGCGCGGCCGTCGTCCGTCTCGAGACGAACTACCGGTCCACCGAGCCGATCCTCGCCGCCGCGAACGCCGTGATCCGCTGCAACCCGTCGCGTCACGACAAGCAGCTCCGCTCGACGAACGGCGACGGCCCGCCCGTCGCCGTCATCGAGAAGGACGACGAGGAGGGCGAGGCGGCGTTCGTCGCGCAGGAGATCCAGCAGGGCGTGCAGCGCGGACGCGTCAAGTACGGCGACTTCGCCGTGCTGCTGCGCGCCGCGGTCCAGGCCCGCGCGCTGGAGATGGCGTTCCGCGCCCGCGCCATTCCGTACGTGCTCATCGGCGGCATGTCGTTCTTCGACCGGAAGGAGGTCCGCGATGTGCTCTCGTTCGTGCGGCTGACGATCAACCGCGACGACGAGGTCTCGCTCCTCCGCATCATCAACACGCCGCCGCGCGGTGTGGGCGACGCATCCGTGGACCGCGTCCTCGAGTTCGCGACCGAGCACGGCATCTCGGCCGGTGCCGCGTTCGAGCGCGGGTCGGAGATCGAGCGCGTCCCAGGCGAGACCGTCACGGCCGTGGCCCACTTGCGCGCGAAACTCGACTCACTCGGACTGGAGCGTCCCGGCAAGAACCTCGTGGACTGGATGAAGCGCCTGATCCGCGCCGTGGACTACTCCGCCGAACTCGAGCGCTGCTACCCCGAGCAGCGCGACCGCGACACGCGCTGGGCCGCCGTCATGGAGGTAGTGAACGTCGCCGAGAACTACTCCGCGCGCACCGATGCGCCGACCGTCCAGGGCTTTCTCGAAGAGATCACGATGAAGGGCGAGGGCATGCGCGACTCGAAGGAGAAGAAGCGCGACGTCGTCACGCTGATGACCCTGCACGCCGCGAAGGGCCTCGAGTTCCCGTGCGTCTACCTGGTCGGGATGGAGGAGGGCATCATGCCCCACGCCCGCGCCGTGAAGGACGGCACGATCGAGGAGGAGCGCCGCCTCATGTACGTCGGCATCACCCGCGCCCGCCGCGTGCTGACGGTGACGTGGGCGAACGAACGCGCGAAGTACGGCCGCCGCACCGCGACGAACCCGTCCCGCTTCATCTTCGAGATGTCCGGAACAAAGCCACCGCCTGGGTGGAAGCCCGCGACCGCCGCTGAGCCCGACGACGACGACGCCCCGCGCGCGGGTTCGAAGTCCGGCAAGCCCGGCGCGCCCGCCCGCGGCGGCAAGCCGAAGGGCGGGAAGTCGGCGCAGCGGAGGTACGGCGGGCCGTCGCGCGGACCGAGGTGAGGTGGGATCGGCGTGCGTGACCGCCCGCGACCCGCTTCCGCGGAGCGGGGCCGCGGGACCTGCACCGAAGTGCCGTCGACGCGGTGCTCGCGGCGGCGTTCCCGACGAGGTGGGCACGAGTCGTCAGCGGTACGGGGATGCCAGCGCCGGCGCCGATGCCGACGGCGACGGGAGGTCGCTTCCTCGCCGGCCGCCCGCCGGCCGAGGAGGCGATCCGGCTTCTTGGTCGCTGCGGTGATGTGAGACCCTACCCATCGCTCGCCGAGGCCAGCGCTGCTCCTGTCGAGCCGCCTCGCCCCGGCGCATCTCCGCCCGCCACTGTTGGCGATCTTCGCGCGTGGCACGAACAAGTGGGTTCCGATGGTCGATCCTGACGATGCAGCTCACGTCCGCCTCAGGCTCATGATCGGGTGGCTGCTGATGGCAGGTTCCCGCGTTGCGACTGCGTTCGTCATCATCGCGTCCACGGCGCGGGTGTCGGTACTCGTCTCTGCATGGGTCGGCGTTCCGTTGAGCCTGGCGTTGCTCGCTGCCGGCTTCAAGTCGAGGGCGACGGTCGAGCGCTGGATCGTCCGCATGATGGCTTGGCGGCTTTGCGACGTCGCGCCGAGCGACGCATCGTCGGTGCGCACTGCCGCCGAGGCGATCGCGCGCCGCCACTTCGGAACGGACGAGTCCGTGCAGCCGGCAGTGCTGGCGAGCCGGTTCCTGGACGCTGCGATCGTGTTCGCCTACCTGGTCACGCAGGTTCAGGTCGTCAGGATCGCAGCCCGCCAGTGACACGAGTGGCCTCGGTCGCGTGTGCGCGGGTCCAGCGGTGCCTGGGCGGCGTGGCGGAGATCGAACGGCGACCCCAGGGACGGTCCCCACAAACTCACAACCGCCGTTCCGTGACGCCGCGACGGCTAGGATGCGTCGCCAGATGAGCACGTCATGTCTCCTGCGCCCGAACGACTGGAAGATTTGCACTCGCGTGGGGGTGTACGTCGTCGTGTTTGGTTCGCTCCTGTTCGCGTTCCGACCCAACACCGACGCGGTCTTCGTGGCACTCGCTTCGGTCGCGTGGGTCACGGTCGCGTGGCCCCTGTGGCGTCAGCCGCTGGCGCTGCGATCGTGGCCGGACTTCTGCCTGCACGCTGTCAGTTGGATCTTCCTGCCATTGCTCGTCGCGGCGCGAGTCTGGGGCAATGACTGGGGGCTGCCGGGAATGGTGGTCGGCGGCATGATCCTCAGCGCGTTCGACGTGAACCACGGACTGCTGTTCAACTCGAAGCCGACGGGCGAGGAAGCGTAGACGGACCGTCGCCGACGAGGTTCGACCGTCCGCCTGGGGACAGCGTGAACTTGTGCAGTTGCCCGTCACGACCTCGCCCGACGTTCGTCCTCGTCACCCTGGGCACCTGCGTCGGCGGCGACGCTGCCGAGGTCTTCGCGTACGATGTGCTCAACCGCCTCACGCAGGCGAATGACGACGACCCGATCGTGAGACTGACCTACGACCGCTCCAGCCGGGTGTTCATGGACGTCCACCGGAATGACCCGTTGGATGCGACGGGCAGGTGTGTTCGCCCGCGCCGAGCGAACTTCGGTGGCGACGCGATTCTGACGTGGCTGGCGGCGTCGAATGCGACCGGGACGGCGGACTCGCGGGCGGTGAGGTGGACGTGCACGAGATGAGCTGCGAGCCGCCGCGGGCTGGGCGCGTGCGGACTTGGCGCTGGGCTGCGACTCTGTGCGGATGCGCGCTGCTGGGCGGCGCAGCGCACGCATGCGCCAATTCCGGCGCCGCGAGTTCCGGGGCCGATGCTGTCGTCGTGGAGTATCCGGCACCGCCACGACCTCCGGCCGTAGTCGATTGCATGGTCGTTGAGGTGCAGTTGCTCCCCACTGGATCTATGATGCAGCTCTTGGAGGTGTCGGACCCAGATTCCAGGACTCGACTGGGCATGGCCGTGATGTGCAGTGGAGGCGCACCTCAGCAATTCGTCCTCGCTGACTTCGGCCACCGAAACCGCGCTGCCCGGCCCGAGGAGTACCGCCCGATCGCGCCCCCGCCCGAGCCGTTCTCACCGGGCGACACATTCCGTGCGGCGCGCGTGGATCAGCCGGCCGACGGACCTCGCTGAGCGCGGGCCGCACTGGGAACCCCCGGGGACGGTCCCCACGAACTCACAAACTCCGCGTGGACGCGGCGGGGCGGCCGCCGCGCGCCCGTCGCTGTCACGGATCGCCGCCCCGCACGTCCATCTCCTCCGAGGGCTCGCATGAACCAACGGAGACGACGATGGTGCCCAGTGGTCGGGTCGTGTCGTTCGTGGCGGTGCTGCTCGCCCTGACGATTGGTGTGCGGGAGTCCCGAGCGGGCCCGGACCCGGCGGATGATCCGCCCGCGGCCGCGAAGGTCGTGCTGCGCGGGAAGACGGAACTCGGGGACGCGCTGCGCGCTGCGATTCGGGCGCGCGGGACGGCGCCGCAGTCGGTGGCGTTCGTCATCGACGTGACGCCGTACGTGAGCGCGGCCGAGGATCGGATCGCCCAGGCGGTGCTCGACGTCGCGAAGCGGCTGCCGGCACGGGGTCGGCCCTCCGCGAATCGCGCGCTGACGTCGCTGACCGCGACGCCGTCGTCGTCGCCCTGGCCGACTGGCGGTTCGAGGCCGATGACGGGCCGGAGGCGCTCGTCGCGGCGCTGCGCACGCGCGGCCAGACGCTCTCGGTCGTCGGCAGCGAAGCCGCGTTCTCGCGGG
This sequence comes from Planctomycetota bacterium, assembly GCA_021414065.1. Classification (GTDB taxonomy): domain Bacteria; phylum Planctomycetota; class JAJSAM01; order JAJSAM01; family JAJVHW01; genus JAIOPE01. The sequence goes on along the minus strand of JAIOPE010000112.1, from coordinate 2,764 downwards.
CGTGGAACGACGGTCTCGACTGGAACTCGGCGGTGCAGACGATGGGGCTCGTCGGCGATCCGCGCATCGGACGGAATCCGTTCGGCCCCCGCGACGCGGACGCGCCGTGGCACGGCGGCGACGCCGCGTGGCCCGGGCACCCGGGGTACTGGAACGGGGCGCCGTGGGTGTCGGACTTCATGCCGCGGGGCGGGGCGCGCGCCGGCGCGATCGAGGACCTCCGCGAGCGTCTCGCCGACCAGGCGGCGGGCGTCCAGGCGTCGCGTCCGCACGCGCTCCCGTCGTCGTTCGGTCCGTGGGGGCTGATGCGCGCCGCGGGGGCGACGGGCGGACGGTACGTGCTCTGGTCGTGGAACCCGCACGGGCGCAGCGACGTGACGTACGACTGGACGCGGTGCGACCTGTTCGCGCCGGACCTGCGCGCCCGGGAGACGATCCGGGCGGACCTCGTGCGGCGTCCGATCGCGCAGGCGATCGTGCGTGCTTGGGACGTCGCGGCGGACCCGAAGTACGGCGTGGCGAGCGTGTCGTCTCCGCTCTCGCCGCGGTTCGCGGCGCAGGAGATGCACCGGATCGCGGGCGGCGAAGGGATGCGCACGTCGTGGGGGACCCGCGACCAGCACCGCGCGTTCCTCCGCGCCGCGCCGGAGGTGCTCGCCCGCATGGACGACGCGATCGAGGTCCTCGGCCGCGCGGTGCGCGACGCCGACCGGCGCCTCGACGACCCGGACCGCCGCCTCCTGGCGGACGCCCACCTCTTCCGGCACGTGCTGCTCGCGGAGCGTCATTCGATCGGCGAGGCCCTGGAGGAGGCGAAGACGGTCCCGGACGCGTGGTTCGATGAGAAGGAGATGTGGGTGGGCCTCCAGCCGACGCTCTGGGTCGAGGCGGGGGCCGATCCGGAGCGGATCGACGCGCGGTTCGACCTGCTGCGGGACCGCGCTCGCGGTCAGGCGGCGGTGGACGATCGCGCCGCGATGCTCCGCCGCTACGCGGCGACGCCGTTCGGGGAGACGGTCGCGCGGAACCAGATGTACGTGTGGCGCGCGAAGCTGTTCCCGCGCGGCACGGGCAGCAGCGACGCCACGCGGTCCCCGGCGGAATCCACGCCGACGCCGCCGATCCCCACGCCCGGCGGATCGGGCGGTGCGCCGGGGCCGTCCACGGGGAAGTGAGGGCTGCGGTTCGTTCGTAGTCCCGGCTTCAGCCGGACGTCGCTCGGGTCATGGCGTGAGCGTTGGTGGATGCGTCGCTCGGGTGGCGACGTCAGGCGTCGTCACGAGGGCGTCGTCGCCATGAGATGCAACCTCCGGCTGAAGCCGGACTCCGAACGAGGGCGGAACTCCGAACGAGGGCGGAGCGTCGGCGATGCCACCACGAATCGAAACGGGCCCCGCCGCACTCTGCGGCGGGGCCCGTGAAACGTCGTTGGGGGACTACTTCGACTTCTTCGCCTTCGCCGCGGGCTTCGCGGCGGCGGGGGCGTTCACGGCCTGGTGGACGCGGCCGACCATCGCGGCGCTCGGCTTCAGCGTGACGTCGCCCTCGTGCTTCCACTGGGCCGGGCACGCGTCGGACGGATTCTTCGACAGGAAGACGTTCGCCTCGAGCTTGCGGCAGAGCTCATCCATGTTGCGGCCGTTGTTGTAGAAGTTCACCTCGGAGGCCATGAGCTGGCCCTCCGGGCTGATGATGAACGTGCCGCGGAGCGCGTTGCCGCCGTTCGCGTCGTACACGCCGAAGAGCTTCGACACCGCGCCGGTGCGGTCGGCGCCCATCGGGTACTTCACGGCCGCGAGTTCCATCTCCTCGCGCTGCCACGCGAGGTGCGTGAACTGCGTGTCGGTGGAGACGGTCACGAGCTCCGCGCCGAGCTTGCAGATGTGCGGGTAGACGTCGCCCAGCGCGGCGAACTCCGTCGCGCAGACGAACGTGAAGTCGGCCGGGTAGAAGAAGAGCACGGTCCACTTGCCGGCCTTCTTCTGCGCAGCGAGGTCGAACTCGCCGAAGCCGCCGGTCGCGGGCTCGAAGGTCGTCATCTTGAAGTCGGGCACGGTCTGGCCGACTTGAACGGAAGGGATCAACTCGCTCATGGGGGTTCCTCCTGGAAACGGTCCGGTTCCAGTCAATCCGCCCCGCGCCGACGGCCAACGTTTTCGCGACGCGCGAACGACGTCGGCGGAGCGAGTGCGAGCACGCTGTGACCTGCGTCGCCGGGAGAGTTGTGCGCGGGGCGCGCGGGCCGCATGATCGGGGCGATGTGCCTCGTCATCGCAGCGATCCGCGTCGTGCCCGGACATCCGCTCGTGCTGCTCGCGAACCGCGACGAGTACTACGACCGCCCGGCCGAAGCCCCGCGCGCTCGGGGCGGAGATCCTGAGATCGTCTGCGGGATCGACCACCGAGCCGGCGGGACGTGGCTCGGCGTGAACGCCGCGGGGGTCGTGGCGACACTCACGAATCGGCCCGGCGCGCAGGATCCGGCGCGGCCGTCGCGGGGCGGCGTGACGATGGCGGCGCTCGGGGCCCGCACCGCGCGGGACGGCGCACGCCGCGCAGCGGACGCGGCGTCGAACGGGCCGAACCCGTTCTCCCTGCTCGTAGCGGACCGCGAGCAGGCGTGGTTCGTCGCGCACGACGGAGGCGGCGTGGCCCCTCGTGTGACCGAGGTGCCGCCTGGCCTCCACACGCACACGAACCTGCACGACCTCGACGGTCTGCCGGCGGCCGTCGTGCTCGCCGCCGAGGGCTTCGCGCCCGATGC
>JAIOPE010000111.1 GCA_021414065.1 Planctomycetota bacterium | reverse complement strand
GCCGCGACGCACGACGAACGCCGCGGCGCCGCTGCTTGGGTCGCCGCGCGGACCGACGGGTTTGCGTTCGACGGCACCGAGACCTTCGGCTTCGACGGGCACCGTCACGAGATCGCCGTGTTCGCGCACGCGGCGACCGGGCTGGAGTTCAGTCTCGTCCCAGGCGGGACGTTTCTGATGGGGTCACCGAAGGGCGAGGCGGGACGCGACCTCGCCGAGGGTCCGCAGCACAGCGTCACGATCCCCGGGGCGTTCCTGCTCTGCCGGACGGAGACGACGCAGGCCGCGTGGGAACGGGTGATGGGATCGAACCCGTCCACCGCGACGATCGGCGCCGATCATCCGGCGGAGAACGTCTCATGGAACGACTCGCAGGCGTTCTGCGGGAAGACGGGTCTACGGTTTCCGACCGAGTCGGAATGGGAGTACGCCTGCCGGGCCGGGACGACGACGCGCTGGTGGTCGGGCGACGACGAGGCGGACCTGAAGCGCGTCGCGTGGATCTCCCCGGACCCGAACGCATCGGCGCAACTTGTGCGCAGGCCCCCGGCGACGCATCCCGTGGCGTTGAAGGACGCGAGCCCGTTCGGACTCCACGACATCCACGGGAACGTGTGGGAGTGGTGCGCGGACGCGTTGCACGACGACTACGCGGGCGCGCCCACGGACGGCAGCGCGTGGGATGCTCCGGCCGCCGCGCTCCGCGTCGTTCGCGGCGGCAGTTGGCTCAACGCCGCCGGGCTCCTCCGGTGCGCGTACCGCTGCGGGTTCGATCCGGGATACCGGGGCCCCATCATCGGCTTCCGCCCCGCCAGGTCCGTCGCCCCGTAGTTGCTTCACCGCTCCACGGCCTCGCCCGTCGCTCGCGAGCGCGGCGTCGCCACGAGATGCCACCTCCGGCTGAAAGCCGGTACTCCGAACGAGGGCACGGCTTCCGCGCGATCGGGGCCGGGGGACACTCCGAACGAGGGCACGGTTTCGGCGAGGTCGGAGCGTCGAGTTCGTTCTGCGGTTCGTTCGGAGTACCGGCCTTCAGCCGGACGTCGCTCGGACGGATTCGGACTCTCTGCGATGACCGGCGCGCGGTCGGTGACGACGTGGGCACGGCGCGAGGCGTGACACTCCCCCGAGCCTGCGTCCGCAAGGCCAGCGGCGCGTCTACACTTCCCCCGTGATGCGAGTTCGTCGCCGGGCCATCTTCGTCGTCGCGCTGCTCCTCCTCGCTGGGGGCGTCGCCGCGTTCCTCGTGCCCTCCCGCCACTCCGGCCGCGGCGCCGTCCCCGCCCGTGACGACGACGCCCGGCGCATCCTCCGCGACGTCGCCGCCTGGGACGCCGCGACGCACGACGAACGCCGCGGCGCCGCTGCTTGGGTCGCCGCGCGGACCGACGGCTTCGCGTTCGACGGGACGGAGACCTTCGGCTTCGATGGGCACCGCCACGAGATCGCGGTCTTCTCGCATGCCGCGACGGGACTGGAGTTCAGTCTGGTGCCGGGCGGGACGTTCCTGATGGGGTCGCCGGAGGGTGAGGCGGGGCGCCGTCGCGTCGAGGGCCCGCAGCACAGCGTGACGATTCCCGGGGCGCTCCTCCTGTGTCGGACGGAGACGACGCAGGCGGCTTGGGAGCGGGTGATGGGCACGAACCCGTCCACTGGGACGATCGGCGCGGACTACCCAGTCGAGTCCGTGTCGTGGGACGACGCACAGTTGTTCTGCGGGAAGACCGGGCTACGACTTCCGAGCGAGTCGGAGTGGGAGTATGCCTGCCGCGCGGGGACGACGACGAGCTGGTGGTCAGGCGAGGTCGAGGCGGGGCTGAAACGGGTCGCGTGGTTCGACGGGGACGCTGGCGCGTGGGCGCGCTTCGTGGAACGTGTGCTCGGCTGGATGGGACGAACGCCCCCGTCGACGGAGAATCACCCGGTGGCGCAGAAGGACGCGAACCCGTTCGGGCTGCACGACGTCCACGGGAACGTCGCGGAGTGGTGCCAGGACGCGTTTGATGGCACCTACGACCGCGCACCGACCGACGGGACGGCGTGCGACTCGGATGCCGCAGCGTACCGAGCCAACCGCGGCGGGTGCTGGGGCAACTCCGCCGCGTTCGCACGCTCGGCGATCCGCCAAGGACATGCTCCGGGCGTGCGGTGCAAGTACCGGGGTTTCCGCCCCGCGAAGTCCGTCGCCCCGTAGCTCCTTCACCGCATCACGACTTCGCCACCCCGCGGGACGCACGGGGACGCTCTTCACTTCCACTCCCCCTCCACGCGCGTGTCGACCTGCCGACGCGCGTTGCGAGTAAGTGAATTGTGAAGAGCGTCCGTGCGCCACGAAGGTGGCCAGATCCAGCAGGTGAAAGTCTTGTCCGAGCAAGTGACGGTACGACTCGGTAGCTACCAGGCGGCGGGGTCCGGAGACGGGCCACGTCGAAGCCCTGGGACATATGTCCGCCTTGGGCGGGCAGCGAATCCGTGGGCCGCAACGCGAGTGAATCCTGAGCAGGCCTCGAAAGAAACGATGTGGACGCCGACCCACCGGACATTTGGGGAAGGCCGTTGCGCGGAGGGGAAGAAGCCGTCACGGGCACCTTGCGCGGTCCGCCGGGGCAGTGGGAGCGGCACGCGGAGAAGGATCTGGTCGCAACGTGGGAGATCCGGGGTCGTGCGGGATCGCCTCTCGCAACGCGTCGCAAGGGCGCGGCGGCACCGGAAGTCGGAGGGGCTCGTAGTACCGCTGATGCCGGGGAAACCCGGCGGAGGGAAGGAGCCCTGCTTCTGGGAGCGGCCGAAGGAGAGAAGGATCGGGGGATTGGCGTGAGCCTTGAGACCCCTTCGAAGATCCGGGACCTCCAGAGGAAGCTCTACGTCAAGGCGAAGCAGGAGCCGGACTTCCGCTTCTATCTGCTCTACGACAAGGTCCACCGCGAGGACGTGCTGCGCCATGCGTACGCGCTGTGCCGTGCAAACGGCGGGGCGCCGGGCGTGGACGGCATGAACTTCGAGGCGATCGAGGCGTCGGGGCTGTTGGGGTGGTTGGACCAGCTCGGGAAGGACCTGCGTGAGAAGACGTACCAGCCGGGCCCGGTCCGGCGGGTGAAGATCCCCAAGCCAGGGGGCGGTGAGCGGCCGCTCGGGATCCCGAACATCCGGGACCGTGTGGCGCAGCAGGCTGCCGTCCTGATCCTGGGGCCGATCTTCGAGGCGGACTTCGCAGACAGTGCCTACGGGTACCGTCCGAAGCGGAGCGCACAACAGGCGGTGGAGGCGGTGCACGGGGCTCTCATCGAGGGCTACACGGACATCGTCGATGCCGACCTGTCGAAGTACTTCGACACGATCCCGCACCACGAGCTGATGCAGTCGGTGGCCCGTCGCGTGACGGACCGCTGGATGCTGAAGCTGGTCAAGAGCTGGCTGAAGGTGCCGGTCTCGGAGCGGGACGAGCGGGGCCGCACGCGGATCACCGGGGGGAAGAAGTCCACCCGGGGGACGCCGCAGGGCGGAGTCATCAGTCCGTTGCTCGCGAACATCTACATGCACCGGTATCTGCGGGCGTGGGACGCGCGCGAGAAGGGCGAGGAGTACGAAGCGAGGATCGTCAACTACGCGGACGACTTCGTGATCCTCAGCCGTCGCAAGGCGGCAGAGGCGCTCACGTGGACGCGGGGTGTGATGACCGCGATCGGGCTCACGCTCAACGAGACGAAGACCCGCCTGTGCGACGCCCGCACGGAGCACTTCGATTTCCTGGGCTACACCTTTGGCCCGGAGCACTACCGCAAGACGGGCTCTCGGTATCTGGCCGCGAAGCCGTCGAAGAAGTCGGTGCTGCGCGTGAAGGAGAAGCTTCGGCCGATCCTCTACCGCGGCAATCCGTTGCCGTGGGAACTGATCCGTCAGGACGTCAACCGGCTACTCGCCGGATGGGCGGCCTACTTCAGCTACGGCACGAGGGCGAGGGCCTACAACGCCGTCAACCAATACGTCGAAGAACGCGTGCGGAACTTCCTGCGCCGTCGGCACAAGGTGGTCGGGCGGGCCATCCGACGCTTCAGCAATCAGGTGATCTTCGAGGAACTCGGAGTGATCCGGCTGCGGTCGTCGCAACGTGTCCAACGGACTGCGCGGGCCTTGTCGTGAACCCAGTCGGTAAGCCGGATGCGGGAGACCCGCACGTCCGGTTTGATGAGCGGGGAGCGGAAACGGAGCGGATGCCTCATCCGCCACCGCGCCGCTCCTCGACTCTCCCCTTCCGGAAGTCGCGCCCCCGAGACCTCAGTCCAGCTTGTGCTCCAGGCACATCCGCGCCGCGGGGCGGAAGCCGTTGCGGGCGAGGAAGGCGAGCAGGTCGAACTGGTCCCAGTCCACCTGGGTCTCGATGCGCTCGACGTGGAGGGCGCGGAGGTTCATCGTGAGCTGGCGGAGCATGGCCTGGCCGACGTGCTTCTTCCGGTAGGCGGGATCGACGCCGACGGAGTCGATCATCGCGATCGCCTCGGTGTGGCCGAACTCGCCGTAGAAGAGGCGCGCGACGAGGAAGCCGACGACGTGGTCGTCGAGGACGGCGACGAGGCTCGTCTTCAGCGTGGGCTCCGACACGGCGGCCTTCACCTTCGCGCGGTAGTAGTCCTCGCGCACGCGGCCGGTCGAGGCGCGGTCGATCTTCACGATCGCCGAGAGGTCGGTCTCGCGCAGGTCGCGGACGAACACACCGTCCGTCGGAAGGGAGCCGTCGTCGTTCTCATGGTCGTGGGGCATACCAGGTCTCCTGTTCACATCCGTTGTCCGCCGTCCACCTGCAGGACCTGTCCGGTGACGTGGCGTGCGCCATCGGAGAGGAGGAACTCGGCACACGCGGCGACGTCGTCGGCGGTGGCGACGCGGCCGAGAGCGCTCTCCGCGACGGCCTTCTCGCGCCACTCGGCGCCGAGGGCCGCGGTCATCGGGGTGTCCACCCAACCGGGCGCGAGCACGTTGACGCGCACGCCGAATCGGCCGAGTTCCTTCGCCGCAGTCTTCGCGAGGCCGGTCAGGCCGGCCTTGCTCGCCGCGTAAGCCGACTGGCCGAGCTTCCCGCGCAACCCGTTGATGCTGCCGACGAAGACGACGCTGCCGCCGCCCGACGCGCGCTGGTGGGGGACGAGCGCCCGCAGCAGGTTCCACCCGCCGGTCAGGTTCACGCGCAGGACGGTGTCCCAGTCGGCGGGCGCGAGCTTCCAGAGCATCGCGTCGCGCGTGACGCCGGCCGCGTGGACGCCGAAGACGGGCGGGGCGAGTTCGGCCGCGACGCGCGCGACGGCTGCTTCGACCGCCGCGGTGTCGCCGATGTCGGCCTCGATCGAGAGATCGACGTTCGGCGCAGGCCGCACGTCGATCGCAGCCACGCGAGCCCCGGACGCGCGGAGCCGCGCCGCGACCGCCGCGCCGATCCCCGACGCCGCGCCCGTGACGACCGCGACCCGTCCGCCGAACGCGTTGGCCGTCACGTCGTGGCCGTCGATTCGACCGGCGCAGCCACCGGGAGGACGGCGCCGAGTGCCGACAGGCGCTCGAACCGGTGGCCGCCCCAGATCGCCGCGCCGATCGCGCCCGCGTGGATCGACATCGGGTGCGTGATCACCTTGATGTGGGCGCCGGACTTCGCGAGGTCTTGCTCGATTGCGGCGACGAGGCCGATGTCGTTCGCGAGGCCGCCCGTCATGGCGAGCACGCCGGTCTTCGAGAGCGACGCGACCAGGCGCGCGAAGCGTCCGGCCATGCTCATGTGGATGCCCTTCAGGATGTCGCTCGTCTCGATGCCGCGGCTGACCATGTTGATGACGTCGGTCTCTGCGAGCACGGCGCAGATCGACGACACGGACTCGGGGTGCTTCGCCTTGCACGAGAGTTCGCCGACCTCGTCGAGCGTCACGCCGAGGTAGCGCGTGATGTTCTCGACGAACTGGCCGCCGCCCGACGCGCACTGACTCGTCATGCGATAGCTGACCGGCCGCGAGCGATCGTCCACGAGCATCGCGCGGGCGTGGAGCGCCCCGGCGTCGAGGACGAGCGTGCATTCCGGGATGAGGTACCGCGCCCCGCGGGCGTGGGTCGTCATCGAGTAGAAGTGGCCCGTGCGGAAGTCCACGAGCTCGCCTTCGCCCGTGCTGGCGATGTACGAGATCTGGTCGGCGGGCACGCCGGACT
>JAIOPE010000175.1 GCA_021414065.1 Planctomycetota bacterium | reverse complement strand
GAGATCGAGGAGCGGAGCGACGTCTCGTCGGGGCCGTCGCGCGGAGTCGCTGCGTGGCTCGGGCGTCGCATCCGGGGGCCGCTCGGCGGACTGGCCGAGAAGGACGCCCGGCTGCTCCTGCGTGACCCGGCTGTCCGCATCATGCTGATCCAGCAGATGGGGTACGCGGTGGTCCCGCTCGCGAGGGCCCTGCTGAATGCAGGCGGGCGGCGCGGCGCGGGAGAGCTCTCTGCTGCGGCCGCGTCCGGCGGCTTCGAGTGGATGCTGGCGGGCGTGGTCTTCCTGCCGGTCGTCGTCTCGACGTCGCTTGCGTTCAACCCGCTCGGCACCGAAGGGCCCGGGCTCCAGCACGTCCTGCTCGGTCCGGTGCCCCGTCGCACGATCGTCCTCTCGAAGGTGATCACGCTCGTCGTGCTCGTCGGCGGGGTGCTCGCCGCTCTCTGCGGCGTGGGGACGTTCGTCGTGGCGATGTTCGCCGGGCACCTACCGGTCGGCGCGGCGCTCGGTCGGGCCGGACTCGCAGCGATCGAGGCACCGTGCGCGTACGCGGTCTTCGCGGCCGCCGGCGCCGTGTTCGGCTCGTACTTTCCGCTCCGAGTCGGCAGTCGCGACCGGCGCGCCCTCACGCAGGCGTCGGGAGCGGGTGGAGGATGCCTCCGGTCGATGGCCGGTTTCGCAACGATCCTCGTGGCGGGCGCGCTCTGCGTGCCCGTGGCGCTCTGCTTCCACCACCCGGCCCTCGCGCGGCTCGCCGACAGGGACTCGATCCCGTGGCTCGCGCTGACGGTGCCGCTCGGCGCCGCGTACGCCGCGTGCGCGGTATGGGCAGGCGCAGCCATCGGCGGGACTGCGCTCGCAGCGCGCGAGGAGTCGGCGCTCGAGGTGCTCACGAAGTCGTACGAGTGACGCCGGAGCCGTCGCGAGGCTGGGTGTTGTTCGCGGCTCGTGCCTACCTCGTCGGGGACGTCGCCACGAGCGCCACGTCCCGTGCTCCTCGGTCCGGCCCGGCCGCTCTGCTCCGCGGAAGCGCGTTGCGGAGAGACTCGTGCGTCAATCCTCCCCCCCGCGGCCGACTCCGCGGATCTCGCCCGGGACGGTGTGCCGTGGATCGGACGTGCCTCGAGGCGGCCTCAGATGCCGGAAGCTCCTGCGATCCATGCGGTTCTCGGGCAGCCCCGCGTGCACGACCCGGGTGAAGAGACGGTCGGGCGTCCCGCCGGGGCGAGCCGACAGGCTCCCGCGAGCAGCAGGCGCGGACTCCGGTCGCAGCCGCCCGAATGCCGATGGGTCAGCCGGACAAGATCCGACTCACGATGTCCCGTCAAGACCCTCCGCCCCAGCCCCGCACCCAGCGGAGGTCGGCCGCACTCGCGGTCGTCCTCGCGCGGGCTCTGCACATGCTCGACCGAACGCGCACGTTCGGCCGCGACACCGACCTCGTCCAGTTGGTGGAACTCGACGCCGTGCTGCGGGGGGCTGTCACTCGCGTGCTCCGCTGCCCGGTCTACGCCGCGACGGCCGCTCCGACGAACGCTGCGGAACTCGCGCTCCCAGCCGCCCTGGAGCGCCTCGGTCCGGAGGTGCTCGCCGATACGTTTCTCGCCGCCGCGCCGGTCGACGTCTCGACGGATCCGGTCCAGGTCGAAGTTCGCTGCCGCAACTGGCTCCACGGTGTCGCGGTCGCCGCCGCGGCGCGCTGGCTCGCGAACCAGGGCGAGTACGACGACCCGGACGAAGCGTACGTCGCCGGGCTCGCGCACGTGCTCTGCCACGCGCTTGAGCACCGCGACCATCCGGAGACCGGCGACAGCGCCGATGCTGTGGCCGACCTGCGGCTCGGGTCACGGGTGGCCGACGTCGTCCGCTGCGCCGGGCTCTTCCACTGCAATCCTTCGGACGCCGAACTCCTCACCGGCCCGGTGCCGCTCGACGAGCCCGCACTGCGGCTCTTCCGCGTGGCGCGGCGGGCCTGCTCGGGATGCGCCCGGCGGTCATGCCGAACTTGGTCGAGCAACTCACCGCGCTCGAACTGCGCGCGCTGGAGGACGACGCGACCGGCGTGTCCCGTCAGCGGAGGCGCGGCTCGAATCTGGTGCAGGTGGCCGCGGCGCACCACGCGATCGTGGAGTTGCGTTCGGTCGCGGCGATCCCCGAGATCCTGAGCCGCGGAGTTGACCTGCTCCATCGCGATCTCGGGTTCGACCGGCTGGTCGTGCTGGAGCGCGAGCACTCGAACCCCTCCGCGGCCCGCGTTCGCGCGGTCGCGTGCCGCACGCGTCTTGCCGGACCGGGCTTTCGGTCGCACGCGGAACTCCCGGTCGCGGCGCGGGGCGCGCTCGACCGTGTGTTCGACGGCGAACTGTCCGCCATGTCGGAGGCCGACACCGACGACGGCGCGCTCCGGTTCCTCGGCGCCGACGCGTTCGCAGTCGCGGCGCTCCGAGCCGGTTCCGGCGCGATGGGGGCCGTGCTCGGGGACCACTTCCTCTCCGGGCGGCGGATCTCGCCGGAGGACGTCGCTGCGCTGGGCGTCGCCGCGTCGGCGCTCGGGATGGTGCTCGAGAACGCGGCCCTCCACGCCGAGGGCAAGACGCTTCGGTCGCTCGCGGAGCGCGACTCGCTGACCGGCATCAACAACCGGCGCAACGTGCTCGAGATCCTGCGCCGCGAGATCGACCGTTCGCGGCGCTACGGCAAGCCGCTCGCGGTCGCCATGATCGACGTGGACCACTTCAAGTCGTGGAATGACCACTACGGCCACCAGGTCGGGGACACCGTGCTCCAGACCGTGGCGCAGATCATCTCGTCCACGGGTCGCGAGATCGACGCGTGCGGCCGCTACGGAGGCGAGGAGTTCCTCGTCGTCCTGCCCGAGACGGTCGCCGAGAACGCGGTGCTCTACGCCGAGCGACTGCGCGTCGCGATCGAGATGCACGGCGTGGATCTCAGTGCGGTCTACACGGGCCTTTCCCTGTCGGTGTCGATCGGCGTCACGCAACTGCTGCCGCGCGGCGACGACGCGGACCAGATGATCCACCGCGCCGACGTCGCGCTGTACCAGGCGAAGGAACACGGTCGCAACCTGGTGTGCGTCGAGTGGACGGCGCAACCGGTGCGGGCGGCGCCCCCGATGGCAAAGGGCATCCTCGGCGACGTCTGACGGCGACATCTGACGGCTGCGCGACCGGCGGCGCGGCCCGCGTGCGTCGTTCTCCCGCAGTCCTTCGTGCCCGATCCGGGCTACGATGCGCTGTTCATGGAATCAGCGCCCGCAACGTCGTTCGCCACAGTCTTGCGCGTGGACCGCCGGAGCGCAGTCGTGGACCTGCCCGACGGCACGATCCTCGAGGCCATCGTTCGCGGCCGATTGCACCACGAGCACCGGGACACCCGGCGGGAGACGGGGCCGATCGCAGTCGGCGACGTCGTCCGGATCGAGCCGACCGGGCCCGGCGCAGCGGCGATCGTCTCCGTCGAACCGCGCCGGAGCGTGCTGCTCCGGCCCGAGGTGTCGGGCAGGTGGAAGCGTCAGGTGCTCGTCGCGAACCCCGACCTCGCCGTGCTGGTCTTCGCCCAGCGCGACCCCGTGCCGTCGGGCGGGTTGGTGGATCGCCTGCTCTTCGCGTGTCACGCCGGCGGTGTGTCGGTCGCGCTCGTCTTCAACAAGTTCGATCTGCCCCCCGACCCGGCTACCGCGGACCTGATCCGCCTCTACCAGGATCTCGGGTTCCGCGTGCTCCGCACCTCGGCTGCGGGGCCGACCGCGGGGCCGACGGCGCACATGGACGGCGACCGAGCCGCTTCCCCGGACGCATCCACGGGCGACGCGACGGACGGCGTGACCGCACTGCGCGATCTGATCCGCAACCGGTGCAGCGTGTTCGCCGGACCGTCCGGCGCCGGGAAGTCGTCGCTGGTCAACCGAGTGCTGCCGGGTGTGCGACTTCGCACGGGTGAGATCAGCCGTACCACCGGGAAGGGGAAGCACACCACGACCGCGGCGTCGCTCGTCCGCATCCCCGGTGCGTCGGGCCACGTGATCGACACCCCCGGCATTCGCGAGTTCGGCCTGGCGACGATCCCGTCACGCGACGCCGCGCTGCATTTCCCGGAGTTTCCCGAGCCTGGGACGTGTCGATTCGACGACTGCAGGCATCTGACCGAGCCCGGCTGCGCGATCCGGGCGGCGGTGGACGCAGGCTCGGTGACGCGCTCCCGATACGACAGCTATCGGGCCTTCCTGGCGGAGCTCGAGGCGGAGGAGAGTGCCGACGGTTCCGGGGGCTGAGCGACCGGGTTCGGCGCCCGCCACGGGGCGGGGCGCGGACCGGAACGGCGCTTGCACTCCGGGCGTTGTCTCGTAGACTCACATTCTGGACGCAGCCTCAGGCCGCCTCGGCCGCGGGCGTGCGTTCCGTGATCTCAGAAGTCGGTGGACCAGGTGCTTGCAGAGTCGGTAGTCTTCGGCTCTGCGGGCGGCGCGTGAAACCACGCGAGCGACCTGGCCCGGCGGACCTTCAGGCGGCGATGAGGAGGACGTGATGCACCTTCGACGGACCCTGATCCTTGGACTCGGCGCTACGGCTCTCTCGCTCGGCGCAGCCGCAGCCGCCCAGTTCGCGGCGCACGCGGCTCAGAATCCCATCGCAGTCGAGCGTTTCCTCCTCGGCTACATGGACAAGGGTGGGCGTTTCATCCCGACCGCCGGCCGCGGCGCGACGAACGTGGACCGCAACGCGCTCGTTCTGTTCGTGATGTCCGGCGCCGTGGATACCGGCGCGAACATCCGCGCCACCCTTCCGCTGACACTCGCCGAGCAGGAGGAACTGACGGCCAAGCAGCAGGCCGATCCGAACTACGATCCCCGCCGCGACGGCTACGAGCCCGGCGTGATCCCCCGCAAGCGCTCCACGTCCCCCGACTCGCTCTACGTTGCCACGGGTTCCGTGAGCAACATCAGCGTGGTGATCGCCTCGAACAGCGCGACCGGGCTGAACGACGCGCCGGGTCAGTATTTCAAGGTCGTGCGTCCCGGCACCGCCCGCCCCGTGGCGAACCGGTTCATCTTCAACCCGCGGTTCACGGTCGCGACGTTCGGCAAGCCCGGCGAGGTCGAGGCGAACGCGCAGGGCTTCCAGGCGAACACGACGTACCTCGTCGGGTGCGACGGCGGCAAGACGCCCCAGAACCCCACCGAGACGCTGCGCAACCTCGACGGCTACCTCCTCGCGTCGCGTTTCGCCACGTCGTTCACGACCACGAGCCGGTACATCCAGGACTACGACCGACCTGAGTTCAAGTCGACGTTCCCCGGCGACCAGTCCACGAACGTCGCGTACGACTCGGACATCGACATCGAGTTCAGCGAACCGATGGACGCGTCTACGTTCCTCACGCCTCGCTTCCAGGGCGACGACCAGTGGACGATCAACGTCCGCTACTCGGGCAACGTGGCGGTCAACGGTGCGCTCTCCGGGCGCAACGTGCTCGGCACGGTCCGCGTGAAGCCGCAGACTGAGGGCAAGTTCATCCAGTTCCGGCCGCTCCAGGGCTTCGGCAAGGGACCGTACGAGATCGAGTGCGTCGTCACGAACGGCGTGACCGATCTCTCGGGCAACAACATCCTTCGCCAGTTCCAGATCTCCTTCAAGACCGAGCGGAACGCGTCGGCGGAGGACTTCTCCTCGATCGACGAGACCTTCGGATCGCAGACCTACCTGGACACGAAGTTCGTTGCCACCGGCGACAACCTCCTCGCCAGCTGGAACGCAGCGTCGGCTCGCGGCCTGCTCACGACCACGGTTCAAGAGAGTTCGTTCGACGTGTTCGGTGCGAACCAGCCGACCGGCACGGGCGTCGGTGTGAACGTCTGGTTCAACGCGCCGATCAAGTACCAGTTCCTGTTCCCGCCGACGGAGATGGGCTCCCGCGCTCGCACGATCTCCGGCTTCTGGTGGGTGCAGGGAACCTACTACGGCCGCACCTACCCGGCGTGCACGCTGCAACTCGGTCACGCCAGCGACGCCGTGAACGCTTCGGGGTTCCCGTCCGGCGGCGCTCCGAGCGCGGCGAACTACTCCGACACCCCGCTTCAGGTCGTCTCCGGCGTCACGTACTCCACGACCAACGCGACGAAGAACGGCGTCTACGTGAAGGGCCCCGATTTCATCAAGACGTTCAACTACGACGGAACGCGCTCGATGATCTTCGAGATGGCCAACAACGGAGACCCGGCGAACAACCCCAACTCCGAGCGATGGCGCGCCGACACGACCTATCCGATCAATGCCGCCACGGTCACGCTCGCGACCGGCAACGTCACGCAGCCCTGGCTCTTCTCCACGCTGTTCAACTACCTGTCGCCCGGCGCCGAAGCTCAGTCGCTGTTCTATGACATCGGCCGCGGCAACGCGCGCCTGCTTCCCCAGCAGGTCGTGCCGGTCACGCAGCCGTCGGGGACGTCGGTGGTGTTCCAGTGGCAGGGCGCGAAGGAGAGCGCGACGAACGCGAGCCTTCCTGACCTCACGACGCTCACGGGCTGGGTGGCCGACATCCGCCAGTTGAGCAACTACCGGTACATCCGCTTCCTCTGCACGCTGCAGAACAACACCGGCGCCCGGACATCGCCGTCGGTGGACATTCTGACGATCCCGTACGTCTACAAGTAGACGTCGGAAGCAGTTCCTCCCGAGACGACCAGCGACCCCGACGGCACAGCCGGCGGGGTCGCTCGATTCAACCGGGGTCAACTGGGGGGGAGGCGTGACGCACGCAGTCCTTTGCGACGCGCCTCCGCGGAGCAGAGCGGCCGGGTCGGACCGAGGAGCTGGCGACCTCGCGCTCGTGGCGACGATCCCGACGAGGTAGGCGCGAGGCGCGAACGGTACAGGGAGGCTCGACGTACGAATCCCTCCGCGACGCGCTTTCGCGGAGCACAGCGGCCGGGCCGGACCGAGGAGCCGGCGACGTGGCGCTCGTGGCGACGATCCCGACGAGGTAGGCACGAGGCGCGAACGGTACCGGGGCAGCGCGCGTCGCTGGCGATCACCGGGCGATCGCCGGTGACTACGTCAAGTCGGCCGGATCCACGTCCACGGTGAGTTCTGTGCCGCCGGCGCGCGGGGAGAACCGGGCGAGCCTCAGGACGACCGCGTGCTGTACCGCGACGTCCGCTGCCCGCACCACAGCGTGCCAGCGGAACCGGTCGCGGATTCTGTGGATGGGGCACTGCGACGGTCCGAGGACGTCGCCTGCGCCGTCGGGGAGCATGGCGCGGGCAGCAGTCGCGATCTCGGCCGCTCGGCTCCTGGCCGCGTCGTCGGTCCGAGCGGTGACGAGCGCTCGCACGAGGCGCGTGAACGGCGGCCAGTGGAACTTGCGGCGCTCCTCGAGTTCGCGCGCGGCGAAGCCCTCGAAGTCATGTGCCGCCGCGCGGAGGAGCGCCGTGTGCTTCGGCTGGATCGTCTGCACCACCACGCGGCCCGGGTCCTCGGCGCGACCGGCACGACCTGCCACCTGGGCGACGAGCTGGAACGTCCGCTCGGCCGCACGGAAGTCGGGCACGGCGAGTCCCTGGTCGGCCGAGATCACGCCGACCACCGTGATCCCGGGGAAGTGAAGTCCCTTCGCGATCATCTGGGTCCCGAGGAGCAGGTCCAGTTCCCCGCGTCCGAACGCACCGAGCACGCTCTCGTAACTCTCGCGATCGTGCATCGAGTCGCTGTCCATGCGAGCCATGCGCACGCCGGGGAACACGGCTCGCACGGCGTCTTCGAGGCGCTCGGTGCCGGAGCCGAGGCGCGCGAGCCCCGGGCCGCCGCAGTCGGGGCAGGAGTTCGGGACCGGTCCCTCGGAGCCGCAGTGGTGGCACAGGATCGTGCCGTGCGCCCGATGCAGCGTGAGCGACAGGCTGCACCGCGGACACTTCACGGTGCCGCCGCAACGCCCGCAGAACAGCGCCGAAGCGAACCCCCGTCGGTTGAGGAACAGGATCGCCTGTCGCTTTCGCTTGAACGCGTCGTCGAGGAGTTTCACCAGCCGGCGGGAGATGAGCGTGACGCGCTTCACCTGCGACGCCTCTTCCACCATGTCCACGATTTCGACGCGCGGCATGGTGCCGCCACCCGCGCGCGTCGGAAGCGTGAGCAGCGTGGACTGCCCATTGCGCGCAGCGTGCCACGACTCGAGCGAGGGCGTCGCTGAGCCGAGAACGACCGCTGCGCCGGTGCGTGACGCCCGCTCGATCGCGACGTCCCGCGCGTGGTACCGCGGCGACGACTGCTGCTTGAAGCTCGGCTCGTGCTCTTCGTCCACGACGATGAGGCCGAGTGTCGGCACCGGTGCGAACACCGCCGACCGCGGCCCGATCACGACGTCGGCGCGCCCCGCGCGGATGTCGCGCCACTGGCGGCGGCGCTCTGCGTCGGTGAGCGCACTGTGCAGCACGGCCACGCGTTCGAACCAGCCGCGGAATCGCGCGACGGTCTGCGGCGTGAGCGCGATCTCCGGCACGAGCACGATCGCCTGGCGCCCGGCGGCGACGGCGCGGCGGATCGACCGCAGATACACCTCGGTCTTGCCGCTCCCGGTGACGCCGTGGAGAAGGAACGTCTCCGGCCGCTGCGCGTCGATCGCCGCACCGATCCGGTCGAGCGCGACGGCCTGGGCCGGCGTGAGCCGCACGTCCACGAGCGCCTCCGCCGCCGCACCCGCGAACGGGTCGAGGTCGAGCGTGCGCCGCTCGATGCGGACGTGGCCCGCCTTCTCGAGCGTCTGGAGGGGGGACTCCGTGCACTGGGCGGAACGCAGCAGGTCGCGCACGGCGATGCCGTCGGGGTGATCGAGAAGAATGCGGATCAGGCGCGCTCGCTTCGGGTGCTTCTCGGCGAGCATCGCGACGAGTGTCCGTGAGGCGTCCGGGTCACCCGTCAGGTGCGCCCTTGCGACCGTCGCCTCGGCCGTCTCCTTCCGCACGCCCGACGGCACGCACGCCGAGAGCGCCTCGCCCCAGGAGCACGCGTACACGTCGGCGATCCAGCTCGCGAGGCCGATGAGTTCCGGCGGGACGAGCGGGCCGTCGTCGAGGAGCGCCAACAGTTGCTTCGTCTCGACGGGCTTCCCGCTCTCGCCCGGCTCCGGCGGTTCGGCCCAGCCGACGAACCACGCCGCGATCGTCCGCGGTCCGAACGGCACTTTCACCCGCCGACCGGGGACGAGTCCCTCGACGAGCGCGTCGGGCACCGCGTAGGTGAACGCGGTGCGCACGGGAATGGGCAGGCAGACGGCGGCGAACTTCACGGCGGGCATTGTCGTCGCAGGCGGCGACGGTCGGGCCAACTGCCGACACGCCGCCGCTGCGGTACCATCGATCGGATGATCGCTGTCTCCACCGCATGGAACGCAGAGCGGCACGTCGGGATGGTTCCGGCCGTGCGCGAACTCCTCGGTCTCGGCGCAGAGGGCGTGGCGCTCGACGGCCCGGCGTTGCAGGCCGACACCGCGGAGGCCGGGCGCGAAGTGCGGGCGGCGAAGGCCGACCTCGTGGCCCTGTTCGCGCCGGGACCCCAGCGCGACGCGGCGTCACCCGTGGACGGCGGGGGACTCGTCGATCCGCGCCCGGAACGACGCGCGCTCGCCGTTGCTGCGGCGGTCGCCGCAGGCCGCGCGGCGCTGTCGGCCGGCACGGACGTGGTGGTGCTGCGCGCGGGGACGATTCCGGTGCTCGACGGCACGCGGGAGGACCGTTGGACCGCGCGCCTCGGCCGCGAAGGCATGACCGACGCGCTTCGCGACGAGATCGCCGCGGCCCGCGCGCAACTCCAGCGCGATCGTCCGCGGTTCCTCGAGGCGCTGTGCCGCTCCGTCTGGGATCTCTCACGCGCGGCGCCGGAGGTGCGGTGGTGCGTGGAGACGCCCGCGTCGCTCGCCGGCGTTCCGTTCCCGGACGAGATCGCGGCGTTCCTCTCGGAGTTGCGAGGGCGGCGCGTCGGGTGGTGGCACGACGCCGCGCACGCCGCACGACTCGGCGCGTTCGGCGTGGCCGACCCCCGCGCGTGGCTCGAGACCGCCGGCACCGCGACGCTCGGGGTCACCGTCTCCGACTGGAGTCCGCCAGCATTCGGCGACGCCTACGGACAGTCCGGCGCGGCATCCGTCGGCCGCACGCCGCCGGGCGCCGGGATCGTCGATTGGACATCGCTGCGCGCGCAACTCTCGGCGTCGATGGTGCGCGTGCTGCGACTCCCGCCCGACGTCCCGTCGGCTTTCGTGCGCGACGCGATCGGCGAGGCGGCGCGACGCGTCGGGTGAGAGTCGTCGGGTCAACCCACGGGCGGTAGGCCGGTCGGATTCACCGGCGACAGCCAGCCCAGCGCTTGGCAGGTTGGGCAGAAGAAACCCGAACTCCCAGGTGCGGAACCAGCGTGAACGATGACGCCGATTCCGGCGCACACCGGGCAATCGGTGCCATCAGTCGGCCGCATCGGGAGCAACTCTGCCAGCCAGGGGAATCTCCTGACCCCTGCCACGAGCGCAATGATTCGCAGTTCGTCCGGAAGCGGCGTTAGCGGCCTGCCCCAATCCGCGTCGGCGTCCCAAAACGTCCCATCCGGCCGCAGCATCCAGATCGCGCCGATGGTGCCCATGAGGGCGATCGCGCCGTGACCACGGGCCTCGTCGTCGATGGGGAAGCCGACGCCTCCGCCGGCGATGGCCTCGCGAACTCGCTGGGCGATGTGGGCGGGCAGGACCATGCCGTCGTCCGAAGTGCACCCGGCTACTTCGGCGGGTCGTCGCCGCGGTCCTTCTTCGACATCATCGACCCGACCATCACGATCCCCGCGACGAGGATCGCCGCGTAGACCGCGCCCATCACGAGCCACTCGGGGATGCCCGCTTGCATGGCGGAGATCGTCTCACGCCGCGGGCTTGGTGACGACAGGGATGCGGACCGTGACGGTCGTCCCCTTCCCGCTCTCGCTGCGCACGGCGATCGTGCCGCCCAAGTCCTCGATCGCGCGCTTGCAGATGGCGAGGCCGAGACCCGTGCCCGAGGTCTTCGTCGAGAAGTAGGGCTCGAAGAGACGCGGGAGCACATCCGCGGGGATGCCGGGGCCGTCGTCGGCGACGTCGAACACGAGCCACTCGCCGTCGCGGCTCAGCCGCAACGCGAGCGTGCCGGGCCTGCCCTCCATCGCTTCGACGGCGTTCTTCGCCAGATTGACGAGCACGCGGTGCAACTCGTCCGGATCGGCGAGCACCGTCGGCAGCCCCGGCTCGACGTCGGCCGACGCGGCGAGCGCCGGCGTGGATCGGTAGAGATCGGCCACGCGCCGGACGATGTCGGCGACGTCGGTCGGGTCGCGGCGGCGTCCGGGGAGGCGCGCGAAGTCGGAGAACGCGGTGGCGATCCGCTTCAGGCTCTCGGTCTGGCGCACGATCATGTCCACGCCGCGTTCAAGGGTCTCGTCGAAGTTCGGCACACGGTCGCGCCACGCCCGGCGCAGGTGCTCTGCCGCGAGCCGCATCGGCGTGAGCGGGTTCTTCACCTCGTGCGCGACCTGACGGGCCATGTCGCGCCACGCGGCTTCCTTCTCGGCTCGGACCAGTTGCGCGCGGCTCTCCGCGAGGTCGTGCATCATCCGGTTGAAAGCGAGCACGACGTCGCCGAGTTCCCCCGGGCCGGCCTCCGGCACGGGCTGCGAGAGGTCGCCCACGGCGACCCGCTGCGTCGCATCGGTCAGGTCGCGGAGCGGACGCGTGAGGCGCGCAGCGAGCCAGGTGCCCACGCCGACGGCCGTCACGAGGCTGGCGAGGTAGAGGGCGAGAATCGCCGTCACGCCGTCGGCGACGTCGGCGTCGCGGAGACGTCGCTGGTTCAGCAGTGGCACCGAGATGGCACCGACGACTTGCCCCCCGGGCGCGCGGATCGGCGAGTACCCGACGTCGAACGTCTCGTCGCCGACGTGGGCCGGGAACGCGTGGAACGGACGAAGCAGGTGCCGGATCTCGCGGCACACCGGCCCGGGGAGACGTCGGGGCAGCAGGTCGGTGTCGAAGAGGCCTTGGTCGCTCGAGGCGAGCAGGTCGTCTCCGTAGAAGACGTTCGCGTGGTGCCCGACGCCGTAGGCCATCTCACGCAGGTTCTCGTCGCGGTCGGCGTCGCCGTACTCGAGGAGCCGGAGCGGCAGGTCGGCGCCGGGCTTCTCGACTTCGCGATCGAGAAGCGAGACCGCCTGGCGCAACTCGCGCAGGGCGGACTCGTCGGCCCGCTGGCGGGCGAGTTCGCGGTTCGCCCAGCCGAGGAGCAGAAGCGGCAGGCCCGAGACGACGACGTAGCTGAGCACGATTCGGTACGCCAGACGCATGCGCGCCCCGCGCGTCCAGCGTCTCACGGTGAGCAGCGCGGCGACCGCCGCCAGCAGCGCACCGCAGAGCACGGCCCGCGCGCCGCGGAGGGCCAGGCGCCGCGTGCCGCCGGTGTCGAACGAGAAGGCGTAGAAGGCCGCCGTCGTGCCGCCCTGCGCTTCGGGCAGGACGACGACAGCGAGGTCGCGGTCGGCGACGCGCGCGCGCCGCCACACGGGCCCGGCGCGCCCCGTCGCGTCGTCGCGGACGTCCTGGGCGAGGGCCGCGCCGGCCGCGCGGTCGGCGTCGTTCGTCTCCTGGAGTTCGCCGGCCGGGCCGTATCTCGAGAACGCGAGTCGCGGCGCGCGGAGCGAGTCCTCGTCGCCTGCGGGGCCGAGGATCTCGAGCTCCGGGAGTCCCGGGTCCGAGGGCGGCCGGGCTTCCAGTGTGACCCACACGTTCGCGAGGTGGTCGCCGCCGGAGATGAGGCGCCGCGACCCGATCATCCAGCGGCCGTCGCGACCGGCGCCGCGACCCGCGAGCGGCGTGTCGGCCGTGTCGCCGAGCTTCAGCGCGGTCGGAAGCGGGAGCCAGGTCAGAGGCGGCAGGTTCACGCTGAACCGCGACCGTTGCAGCGCGGGATCGCGCGGCACGATCTCGATCGCGGACCCGCCCGGGCGGCTGGCGAGCGGACTGTCGGCCCAGAGGCGCAGTTGCAGGTCGCGCCGAATGCGCCCCTCTCGGATGGCCGACGCGAGTGCGTCCGACGACGCAAGTTCGTCGAGCGTGCGATCGACGATCAGGCGCGCGGTCGCGTCGGTCGTCTTGACTCGGTCTTCTGCCTGCGCTTCGACGGCACGCCGCACCGACGCGGCGAGATTCTGCTCGAGCGGCGCGAACACGGCCACAGCGACGCCGAGTGGGATGAGTCCCGCGCGGGCCGCCGTTCCCGGGTCGAAGACCAGCGTCGCGAGTGCGATCGCAAACCCGATCGCGCCGGTCACGAGGAGCGCCACGTCGTTCGCCGAGCCCGCCGGGCCGGACGGTGCGGCGACCACCGCCGCGGAGACCGTGAGAACGGCGAGCACGGCGCGCCCGCGTGACCGCGCGGGCGCGAGCCAGGTCCACGCGGCGCCGGTCAGGAGCACGGCCGCGATCCCGGCAGCCACCACCGCGGCGAGCAGCGTGGCGGACGCGGTCTGCGGCAGCACCGAGACGTCGGAGAAGAACGCCACGCGCGAGTTGCGGACGGTGTCTCCGATGAACTCGCCCAGCGCCCATCGGACGCCGAACGCCGTGGCGAACAGTCCCGCGACCGCGGGCCACAGCGAGACGAGCCGGAGCCGCGCGCTCTGCGCGGCGCGACGCAGGCACCATGCGATGCAGAGCGCCGCGATGCACGAGAGGAGCAGGTCGGCGGGCGTCTCCGCGAACGCCAGCGGCAGGCCGTGCGCGTAGCGTCGCGGGTCCGTCGCGGGCGACGCGGGAAGCACGGAGCCCATGGGGACGACCGCGATCGCAATCCGCAGTCCCGCGACGAGCGCCGCACGGCCGAGGGCCGCCGCAGCGGGGCGGCGGAAACCGAACCGGCGCGTCTCCCACGCGATGAACCCCGCGGCGATCAGCGCACCGACCGTGACGAGCCACGCGCGTCGCGTCGCGAGGTCGCGGTCCGCCGCCTCGACCCACGAGCGCGCGCTCAGCGGAGTCACCAGCAGGCGCGCGAACTCCCCGCCGAACGCGCTCGGGAGCGCTTCGCCGCGCGGGTCGTTCGGCTGCAGGATCTCCACCGCACCGACTCGGTGCCGCGAACGCACGTCCTGCGCGATGCTCCACGACGCGAAGAACCGATTGCGGACCGGGTAGTTGATCTCGAACGGCAGGTGGCAAACGGCCCGGGCCGGCACACTCGCCTGCGACACGGTCCGCGTCCGCCGAACCGCCAGGCGTCGCGACGCAGGGGTGTCGAAGATGACCGCGCCGTCGCCGAGGAGCGGGATGAGGCGAAGGGCGTCCTGATCCACCGACGTTCCGGCCCAGGCGAGCACGCGCCGGTCGCGGTCCTCGAGTTGCACGCCCGCCGAGGGCGGCAGGTGCAACTCCTCGAGCGCGGTGAACAGCGCCGCGGGATCGCTGATGTCGGCCGTACGCTGCAGCGCGTCCTCGGCGAACCCAGCGCACTGCTGCTCGAGCGCGAGGAGGCGTCGAGACACGTCGTCGCGCGCGGCGCCGACGTCGAGGTCCACGGTCACGTCTGCAATCGCGTCTGCGTTCGCGTTCGCGTCTGTGCGCGCGTCCGAACCCCGTCCGGAACCGGCATTCCGCAAACTCGCGGCGCGGTCGCCGTGTGCCGTCCACTCTGCGATGCCCCACAGCAGCGCCAGGAGCGAGAGCAGCGACAGGAACGCCACGCGCACACCGGGCCGCGACGGGCGGGGCGCTGCTGCCGATCCGTTGCCGACGCCGGGCGTGGCCGTCACACGATCTCGATCTTGGCGAGGGTGAAGCCCTCGCCCTTCTCCTTCTTCTCGAGCGTGACGAGCAGGACCTTCTCGGTGTCCTTGTCGGATCCGTCCTTCCGGTACTTCAGCTTGAGCGTGCCGAGCAATTCCTTCGCCGACGTCAGCTCGACGCGGATGTCCTTCTTGTCCTTGAACCAGTCGTCGAGCACGGGCTTCGCCTGCTCTGCTGCGTAGTCATTGGTGCCGTCGCCGAGGGACAGCCGGAGCGTGCCCTTCGCCTTGATGCGGTTGACCAGCGCCTGCGAGTCCTTCGCCTGGAACTCGGCACCGACAGCGGCACTCGCCTTGCCCTCGGCGGTGTCCTTGCCGTTCTTGTCCTTCTTGTCGTCCTTCTGCGCGCCCTTGTCCTTCTTGTCGCCTTCCTTGGCGAACGCGGGCCCCTGCGCCGTCAGGGCTGTCAGAGCGAATGCGCAGGTGAGCAGGAGCATGAGTCTTCGGGTCATCGGCGGATCTCCGGGCTGTAGCCCGTACGGAGCGCAGGGGGCGCCCCCAGGATCTCGTGCAGCGCGCGGGCGGCGTCCGCGCGTTGCGGAGTGGCGGTGTCGGACGTGGAGAGAAGGTAGCCGGCGTAGCCTTCGGCCGCTGCCGCCGGATCGTTCCGGCGCTCGGCGGCACGGGCATCTTCTAGCAGACGGCGTGCCGCCAACTCGGCGACGGCACGGAGTTTCCCGGCCAGCGCCTGGGCGAGTTGGTCGGCCGCCTTCGCGCTCATCACGGCGTCGTCGGGCGTGTCGTCGGCGTCTGCGGGGATGCCGCCCTCTGCGAAGCCGGATGAGACGGTCTCGCGGTGGACCTCGGAGCCGGTCACCTGCTCGTCGAGCATCGTCGTGGCGCCGTCCATCACCTTCACGCGGGCCGAGATCTCCGCGGTCTTGATCATCGTGGTGACTTCGATCGGGCGCTCCGCCCACTCCGCCTCGGAGACGGTCGCCGGCGTCTCGAGAATGCGCTGCCGGACGTCGAACTCCTCGCTCGCGGCGTTCTTCTCGCTGCGTCGCGCATTCTCCAGTGCGGCCTCGGCGGAGGCGATGCGCGTCCGGTAGGCGACGTCTCCTTCGCTGCCGACGAGACCGCCGGGTCCGGTTCCGAACCCGAGCGACTTGAGGTGGCGCAGGCTGGTCTCTGCGGCAGCCGAGGCGTCGCGGGCGCGGGCGAGCCGCGCGCGCGCTGCTGTGAGCTGATCGTTCAGCTTCGACGTTGCCGGATTCGCGGCGTCGCGCGTGCCTGCGACGTAGCGGACGTTGCGCATTTCACGCCCGGCACGACCGGCCGTGATGCGCTGCGCCGTGGCGACACCCGTCACGAGAAGGTGCGGGAACCCCAGCGCCCCGGCCGGCGGGGCGTCCGCAGTGGTGCGGAGCGCCGCGGTGCCGTCCGCTGCTTCGAGGGCCACGCGGTCACGCACTGCGCGCGCGAGGCGCAGACCGTCCACGCCGCCGCCCGTGGCGTCGTCGAACGGGAGGACGTGCAGGACTACCGCGCGTTCCCCGCGGGCACGGTCGAGGTTCCGTGTGTCCACGCGGGCGCCGGTCGTCGCCGCTTCCAGTTCGAATAGCGCGGCCGTCGCGATGCGACCGGCAGTCTCGAGCTTCCGCGCTTCGCGGAGCAGGAGGTCCACGAGGCGGTCCCGGATCGTGTCCGTTGCAGCCGGCGAGAGGCCGGCGTCGCGAGCGAGGGAGAATGCGTCGCGGAGCGCCGGGAGTTCCGAGTTGGCAGACTCGGCGACGAGGTCGCTTTCCATCCGCCGGCGGAGCGCCGCCGCGCGGGGGGTGGGCGCGCCGCCCGTCTCGGCGACGGCGAGGTGCTCGACCGCGCGGCGCCGCACGCCGGCGCCCCACGCAGCTTCGGCGCGTGCGGCCGCGGCATCGGCGCCGGCCCGTCGCGTGGCGAGCAGGAGGAGTTCCGCGATCTCGGGATCGTACGGCGCGCGTCGCCGCAGGTCGGCGAGTGCCTCGGCGGCGGCCTGAGGGTCTGAGGAGACGAGTTCCTTCGCGCGGGCCTTCTCGTCGGTGAGCCCTCGGACCGATCGGAGCTTCGGGCCGATGGCGGTCCGCACGCGCCGCACGGGGTCGGCGTCGCGATCGAACCGCTCGGCCACCTCCAGCTCGAACGCGGCGCGCTCGAGTTCGTTGCGGTCGTACGCGGCGGCCGCGAGCTCGGCGTGGCCCTGCGCGGCGAGCCGCTTCGCGGTGCGGACTTTCTCCGCGGCGGCCGAGTCGCCCGGGCGCAACGCCGCGTCCTGCTCGAACACCACCGAGGCGCGGTCGAAGTCGCCGGCACTCATGTAGTCGTCGCCGGTCACGCCGGACCGCGCGCCGGGATCGTTCGCGTCGCCGCTGACGGAGCGCGCCGCTGCGCACGACGTCGGAATCAGGGCGGCGGCGAGCGCGACGAGCGCGGCGATCGCGAAGGCGGCGGTCCCGCGCGAAGGGGTCATCGGAGGTGGTACTTCTCGATCTTCTTGTAGAGGTTCGAACGCATCATGCTCAGGCGCTCGGCCGTGCGCTTGATGTTGCCGTCGTTCTCGAGCAGCTTGCGTTCGAGGAACATCTTCTCGCTCACGTCCTTGAACTGCTCGAACGACTCGCACTCGGCGAACGGGTCCTGCACGGACTCGGCGGACGCCTTCTTCTGGAAGAGCCGTTCCCCCTCCGCGGCCGAGATCGGGTCGCAGTCGGCGAGGATCGCGAGACGCTCCATCAGGTTGCGCAGTTGGCGCACGTTGCCCGGCCACGTCTGCGCAGCGAGCCACGACTCGCACGGCTCCGCGAGGCGTCGGACGGTGATCTCGTTGCGACGGCACGCCTCGGCGAGGAAGTGGCGCGCGAGCAGGGGGACGTCGTCGCGGCGCTCGTGGAGCGCGGGCAGGTGGATCTCGACCACGTTCAGGCGGTAGAGCAGATCTTCGCGGAAGCGGCCGTCGGCGACGTCGGCTGTGAGGTCGCGGTTCGTCGCGGCGATCACGCGGACGTCCACCTTCTTGCCCTCTTCGGACCCGACGCGGTGGACCATGCCCGTCTCGAGCACGCGGAGCATCTTCGCCTGCGCGGATGCGTCCATGTCGCCGATTTCGTCGAGGAATAGCGTGCCTCCGTCGGCCAGCTCGAAGCGACCCTTACGGGCCGCCTGCGCGCCGGTGAACGAGCCCTTCTCGTGGCCGAACAGTTCGCTCTCGATCAGCTCCTTCGGGATGGCCGCGCAGTTCACCTCAACGAACGCCTTGTTCCAGCGCGGGCTGCGCTCGTGCAGGTTCCTGGCGACGAGTTCCTTGCCGGTGCCGTTCTCACCGGTCACGAGCACTCGGGCCTGCGTCGGGGCGACCTTCTCGATCAGGGCGCCGATCTGCAGGATCGACTTGCTCGTTCCGAGGATGCGGAACTGGTCGTCCACTTTGCGCTTGAGGGCCAGGTTCTCCTTCTGGAGTTCCACGCGCGCCGCGGCGTTGCGGATCGTGAGCAGCACGCGTTCCTCGGAGAGGGGTTTCTCGAGGAACTCGTAGGCTCCGCGGCGGGCCGCCTCGAAGCCCGTGTGGGCGTCCCCGTGACCGGACACCATGACCACCGCCGTGGACGGCCAGCGGTCCTTGATCTCCGCCAGGAGGTCGAGCCCGTCGCGTCCGGGCATCTTCACGTCGAGCAGGCAGACGTCGGGGGGCTGAGGCCCCTCGAGCACCTTCAGGGCCTCGACGGCGCTCGCCGCCAGGCTTGTCTCGTACCCCTGGTATCGCACGACCATGTCCAGGGTGTCCCGGATGTCGCGCTCGTCGTCAACGATGAGGACCCGCATCCTGGGGATCGTAGCACGCCCCGTGCCTTGCTCACCCTCCCCTCCGTCGTGTCGCCACAACCCCCGGCGCGGTCTGAATGGCTACGTGAAGCGGACGTTCGTCCTTCGCGCTTGCCAGGTCCTCGCTGTGGCTCGCCAACCTGGAGGCAACCGTACGCGTCGATCTCGTCCCCTCCCTGGATCACGACTCCGCCCCGCGCGGGCATCTCCCGCACCGCTTCGAGCCGGATCGACGTTGCCGGGGTGATCGGATATCCCGCGAAGAACGAGCACCCAGCGTCGATCGCCGCTCGTAGCACGGCCGTGTTCCCATCGACGAACTCGAGCATGGCACCTCTGGGCGACGACCGGGCGTCTCGGAGGACTACGTTAGGACCAGGCGCAGACTTCAGGTGCGACCTGCGTCGCAACGGGGACGGGCTTCGATTGGGTCGGCTGTCCCGAACCGAGCGGCGAGATCGGCGGCGTGCCGACGAGCTGACTGCGAGGCACGCGCGGTGGTCAACCGGAGCGGCGCGAACTGGGCGCCCAGCTACCAGCCACGACATTCCGCACGAATCTGTCGAGTTCTCGTCAACGCCGCCCCCAGCGCGATTCAGCCGCAACGTCTTCCCATCGCATGAGTTCCGCCAGCCTGCGGGACACCCCCTGCGGTGCTCGCCGATCCGGCCGTCCCGGGTCCGCGCGACCGCCCCGTCGATCCCGACGACGGATGCTCGAGCGCCTGCGGTCCACCCCGCGCCACCGCGCGCTTCCACTCGTACAGCGTCTGCACGCTGACGCCCCACTGGCGCGCGAACAGGGTCGCCGCCACTCCCGACTGCGCCCACGCGTCAAGCGCCCACCGGCGCTCCTCCGGCGTGTACCGCTTGGTACGCCCGGTGCCCACGCCCAGGGTGCGCGCCCCGGCAGGGCCGGGCTCCGGCTCGCTCCGCTCGCCTCCGCCCGGCCCTGCCGGGGCGTCCTGCCTCTGCTTCACCATCTGCCTCTCCTCCGGTCTATGACCGGCGTGAAGAGGCGGAGCGATCAGCCCTGACTACGCCCTCGAAGCGGAAGGAGTTTCGTTACACCACACAGTCGAAGATCACCTGATTGCTGAAGCGTCGGATCACCTTGCGGGACGATCCTCACTATTCACTTACTCGGCTCGCCTCCGCGGCGGAGGGTGATCGAGCCGACCGCAGCCACGAATCCGTCCACTCCTGCCACCTCGTCACCGTCGGAACCGGCGGCGAACGGCGACAGTTAGGGGCCGGGTTCGGTTACGCGGTTGTCTGTCACGAACCCGTCGGACCCGCCACCGCCTTCCGCTTCGAACCGCCCCAACTGTCCGCAGGGCGCCGCCACGAGGGGCGCCGGGGCGGCTGCCACTCTGTCGGGACCGCCTCCCTCGCAGCCCGGACTGCCCGGACAGCGTGATCGGCGCGACCTTGATCGGCGCGACTCCGGTAACTTGGAAGGCTCGGTCGGCGTTTAGACTCTCAGCGGGTCCGCATTGACGGAAACCGACGAACAGCTCGTGCGGAGGATCGCCCTCGGCGATCGTGCCGCCTTCCGAACGCTCCTCGAGCGCTGGGAAGGGGCTGCGAAACGGTATGCCTACAGGTTCCTCGGCGACTACCACGCCGCGGAGGACGCCGCGCAGGAGGCTTTCGTCCGCGTGTACCGGTCCGCAGCCCGCTACGAGCCCACGGCGAAGTACTCGACGTACTTCTACACCGTGCTCGGCAACGTCTGCCGGGACAGGCTCCGCGCCGAGCGCCGCCGCACGGCCCGTGGCGAGACGATCGAGGACGCAACGACGATCGACGCGCACGTCGCCGGCGACGCGGCGCTCGAACCCGACCGCCACGTCGAGGCCGACGAGTCGCGCGCCGCGGTGCGCGTCGCCGTGGCGTCGCTCCCCGAGAAGCTCCGGGAAGCCGTGAGCCTCCGCGAGTTCGAGGGTCTGGCCTACACCGAGATCGCCGAAGTCATGGGGGCGAACCTCGGTGAAGTGAAAACGTGGATCCACCGCGGACGAAAGGCGCTCGCGCCGAAACTCCGCCGCTTCGCCCCCCAGGAGGAGACTCCGTGAACCAGGGATGCGCCCCGTTCGAACACGAGCTCTCCGCCTGGATCGACGGCGAACTCGACCCGTCGGCGCGTGCGGCCGTCGATGCCCACCTCCATGCGTGCGAGCGGTGCCGCGCCGAAGTCCGGGAACTGCGGAACGTCGGTCGCGCGCTCCGCCGCTGGGACGTCCACGAGACGCAGCACGCGCCGACGCCGGGCTTCCGAAACCGCGTCGTCGCCCGTCTCGGCGGCCTCGATGCGGGCGGAACCGTCGAGCCCCCCGACACTCGCACCTGGCGGCGGGCCGCCGTGTTCGCCGCCGCCGCGGCAGGCGTCGTCGGCGCGTTCGTTTGGGCGTCGTCGCACGCGGCGCCCGGCACGGCGCCCGACTTCGCAGCGCTTGACGCGCGGCTTCGCGACGTCGAACACGCCACGGTGTCGCGAGCGTCGTCGGGCGCCGCAACCGACGTTCCGCCGGGTGTCGGGGCGTCCGGCCACGCGGCGCCCGCGGTCACCCTGGAGTCGATCGAGCGCATCGGCGCCGTGCCGGCGATCGTCGGGGAACCGACCGCGCGCGAGTCCATCGCGCCGCAGGAGGCGCCCGGCGGCGACCCCTGGGAGGTGCGGGCCGACGGCATGCTCCTGCGCGACGCGATCGGGGACTACGAGCAGTTTCTGAAGGAGCGTCTGCGCCTCACGCTCGAGGAGCGCATCGCCAGGGTGGAACGGCGCGAAGCCGGCGGCGGGTCCACGGCAGCGGCGCCGGCACCCACAGCGCTGGCCGGCTACCTCTCGCAGGCCGACCTCTCGGCCACGCGGTTCGCTGCGTTCGAGCGGGTCCAGGTGTGGCCCATCGAGGTCCAGCCGGCACCCAAGAGCGCGCGCACGCTCCTCTTGGAGCAGGCCATCGACGAGCACGTGCTCGAGATCGTGGAAAACGCAGGTGGTGCCGTCGTCGCGGAGAACACCGACCTGAAGGGCCGCCCCGTGCTGCTCGTCGCGGGCGACGTGCTGCGCGGTGGTCGCCGCGATCGCATGCTCCGCGAAGACGTTCTCCTCGCGCCGGGCCGCCGCGTCTCGCTGCCGGTGGTCGGCGCGAGCGCCGCCCGTGAGCGGACGAGTTACCGCAACTTCACGCGGTCCCGCCTCGTCGCGCCGGTGGATCTCCGCGCGCTGGTCGCCATGGGGGCGCTCGGCTCCGACGTGTCGCAGCACGACGTGGACGACGCGATCAACGCTTCGCTCACCGTTCTCGGCTCTCCGTTCGGCGAACGAAGCCTCGAGAACCTGTGGACGAACGCCGAACTGCAGCGCGAGGTCTCGCGCTACGCAGACGCCTTCAAGAAGCGGCTCGACCGGCCGGGCGTCGTCGGCTTCGCCGTAGCGATCGGGTCGAACCTGGTTGGCGTGGAGATCTGCGGCGACGCCGACACGTTCAAGTCGCTGCGTGACCGTCTGATCCGCTCGCACGTGCTCTACGCGCTGTCGCGCCCCGACGATGCGGTCGCCGGCGTCACGCCGCCCGAGAGCGAGGTGCGGGCACTCCTCATCGCAGCCGGCAAGGCCATCTACGACGAGCCGCCGACGGCCGGCGACGGCACGCTCGCCGTGTTCCGAAGCATCGATGGCCGCATGTTCGGGTGCGGCCTCCTCGACGGTCCGCGCGTGGTCCACGCCACAGTCTTCGCGGGCGTCCCGGCGGGCGGCGCAGCCGACGTCGCGTCCGGTCGGCGCGGCCTTCGCCGTGGGCCGGAACCCATCCACCCAGCGCCGCGCGACCCTGGCTCGGCACCCGACCGGTCCGGTCCCGCGTCGCCCGGCGGCGTGGACGTGAGGTGAAGTGCCTCCCGCGGGGGAGCCTCGGACGAGGTAGACTCCGACCGTGAGCCTCTCCGCCGCACCCCTGCGCGTGAACGTCGAGCTGAAAGCGCGTCTCGCCGGCGCCGTGGGACGCGACCGCGCGCTCGACGTGGCGCGCGCGCTCCGGGCTGCCGACCTGGGCGAGTTCGAGCAGGTGGACACGTACTTCACGACCGGACGCGAACGGATGAAGCTCCGCGAGTCATCGTCGGGCGAGCACATGCTCATCCGGTACTCGCGGGCGGACCAACCGGCCGCCCGGAAGAGCCAGTTCCGGATGATGCCGCTCACGGAGCCCGCCTCGTTCAAGGCGATCCTGACGAAGCAGTGGGGCGTGAAAGCGGTGGTCAGGAAGCGCCGGCACCTGTTCCTCTGGGAGGACCGCGTGCGCATCCACATCGACCGGGTGGACGGGCTCGGCGACTTCCTTGAGTTCGAAGCGATGCTCGACGCGTCGCGTCCGGACTACGACGAGGCGGCGGCCACGCTCGACATTGCGCACCTCCGCCACGACTTCGGAATCGGCGACGACGACCTGGTTGCGACGTCGTACTCCACGCTGGCACTCGAGTCGCAAGACGTGCCGAGCGGGACGTGAGGTCTGCCCGAGCGGACGCACGTCGCAGTTCCGGAATCCCCGTTGTGCGCAGATCGTCTCCCTGCGGATCTGCGCGGACAGGAGAGCCCGATGACAACGAAGCCGAACGTCCGTGGCGGAAACTCCCGCTTCCGGAAGCTCTTGGCCTGCGCGATTGCGGTGACTGCGGCCGTCTCGCTCGGCGGCTGCCGTTCGCCCTTCTCCGACTGGGATGAGTCCGGGCCGCCGGCCGACCCGCAGAAGGTCGGCGCAGGCGTGCACGGATGGCCGCTGTATGAACGCGATCCGGGGGCGGGCGGCGTCCGCACGGACGTGCTCTGGCCGATGGCATCCGTGCGCACGAACGACGACGGCACCGTGCGTCGCGCGAGTCTGCTCATCCCGATCGTCCTCTGGGAGAGAGACGGCACGCGCGAGCGCTTCGGCATCCGGCCGCTCTTCGACGTCGAGAGCGACTCCCGCGAGGGCGGGAGGATCTCCGACGTGGACCTGCTGTTCCCGATCGTGAAGTGGCGGGACGCGCCGGACGAACACGTCTTCCAGATCCGCCCGATCTGGTGGAGCAGGTGGAAAGACACGACGCAGGGTCGCGACGAGTACACCGTGCTCGCGCCCTTCTGGGGCACGTGGACCAATCCGCAGGGCCACGGCTCGTTCGTGTTCCCCCTCTACGGCGAGAACACGCACGGCACGGACTCGGTCCGCTGGTACGCGGCGGGTCTCGTCATCCTCGACGAGGACGAGGCGAAGTCGCTCGAAGGCACGAAACTGCTGCTCGGCGCGCTCGAGTCCACCACGTGGAACGACGGCTCCGCGTGGCGCGTGTTCCCGTTCGTGTGGCACTCCGAGGACGCGTCGAAGAACGCGAACGAGACGTTCCTGCTCTGGCCCGGGCTCGCCGGGTGGACACGCAATGGCGACGACCGGACGAGTTGGGCGTTCCCCGTCTGGTACCACAACGAGGATGCGGACGAGAAGACGACGCTGCTCGTGCCGTTCTGGTACTCGAATGAGAAGGGCGAGGGCGACGCTCAGTCGTGGACGCGCGTGCTGTTCCCGATCTACGGGTCGCAGAAGGAGCCGGGCCTAGAGCGCACGTTCTGGGGCGGGAACCTCTACATCGACACGACCACGGCCGACGGCGGGGCGACCGACATCGTCTGGCCGATCTTCCACACCGGCACCGACGCGACCGGGTGGGACTCTCGGCTGTTCCCGTTCGTCTGGCTCGACCGTCATCCAGACAGAGGACACACGCACGTCTGGCCGTTGTTCGGTCACGAGTGGAACGGAACCAAGAGCACGTCGTCGGTCGCGTGGCCGTTCTTCACGCTGACGACCGCGTCCAACGGATGGGAGGCGTGGCTGCCCGCCCCGTTCGTCAACATCGACCGCCGCGGCGACGACCACGAAACGACCGTGTTCCCGTTGTTCCACCACGAGAGCAACGCGTCGAAGGGCACGTATGAAGGCAACGTGCTCGGCCTCGTCGCCAACTGGGAGGGCACCGGAGGGAAGGCGCCTGATGCCGACGCGGTTGCGACGCCGGCCAATCCACCCGCGAAGCCGACGTCGGACTTCCGCATCCTCTGGCGTCTCGTGCAGGACACCGAGACCGGCGACCGTCACGTGTTCGCGGTGAACCCGCTCTTCCGCCACGAGACGAACGCCCGCGGCGACGATCACTGGTCCGCGCTGTTCGGGCTCGTCGCGAGGACGCGCGAGGCCGACGACGTGAACTGGCGGTTCCTCTGGTTCCTGAACCTGTGACGGGGACTACTTCGCCTCGACCAGCGTCATCTTGCCGTCGCTGAACCGCCACGCCTTGCCGGCGGGCGCAGCGGGGAGCGACTCGAACTCGTCGAGCTTCGGCCAGCGGCCTTCGCTGTCGTGGAACGTGCGGGCCCACGCCTCCGCGCTCTGTGCGAAGTCGGCGATTTCGAGGTCGAACAGCTTCGGGTAGCGCGGCATGCCGTCCGGCGCGAACTCGAGACCGTCGAGGATGGCCGGGATCGCCTCGGGTTGCAGCAGCTTCGGGTCGTTCAGGTCGGACGCGGCCGACGCGGCGTGGCCGGTCGCCTGCTTGAACTCACGGGCCGCGCGGCGCGCGATCTCGTTCTTCGTGCGCCAGAAGTGGAGCGTGGCGACGCGCCGCATCTCGGGCGTGCCCTCCTCCATCCGGTCCACCCAGTACCGCAGTGCGAACGCGTCGTCACGCTGCTTTGCCATGAGCGTCGTCAGCATGTTGGCGGAGAGCGAGTCGAACCCCGGCATGACGGACGCGCGGCCGAGGATCTCGATCGTCTTCGCGCGGTCGTGCTTCTCGAGGAAGTGGATCATCGCGAGCCGCACGTGCAGTCCCGAACTGTCGGGGTTCGCTCGGATGCCCTTCTCGAGGAGCGCGATCGCGCGGTCGGCCGCGCCCTTCGCGCGGCGGTCGAGGTACGTCAGGTACGCCTGTCCGAAGTCGTAGACCGTCATGAACGACGGCTCGAGGTCGGTGATCGACTCCAGCGAGTTGTCGATCCACCGCGCCTTCAGCACGGGGTCGGCGAACTCCTTCGACATGTCGGGCAGCGTGCGGAGCCAGAGCAGGTCGGCAGCGGTGGACTTGTGCGCACCGGCTGCGACCAGCACCACGGCCGGGTCGGGCGTGTAGCGGAAGTCGTTCCGTCGGCGCTCCTCGTTGTGGGCGCCCGCCGGGCCCTGCATCCAGGCGGCCGCCGCGATCCCGGCGACGACGATCAGTCGCGCGTCCATGTCAGAACTGCCGTCGGCGGAACAGCGCCGCCGCGCCTGCGAGGAAGACCACGGCCCACACGACCATCGTCGCGGCGCCGAAGCCGAGGTGGGTCCAGTCCACCGGGCGGCCCGAAGTCGTGTGGTTGATGAAGTTCACGTTCTCGAGGTTCGGGACGATCCGGTAGATGATCTGGAAGACGCCCTTCATGTCCTGGCCCCGGTCGCCCTGCGTGAGGTCGCGGAGCGCCTCCGTCGCGTGGCCGGCGAAGTAGAAGCAGAGCGTGCCGACGGACGCGATCGACGGGTTCGCGAGCGCGCCGAGCAGCAGCGCGACCGACATGAGCGCGAGCGTCTCGCAGAGCACGCCGAGGATCGCCGCGGCGATCGCGCCGCCGATGCTTCCGCCCCAGATCACGACCCAGATGCACTGGAACGCGCCGCAGACGAGCAGCACCGCCCACGCAACGGCGACGAGCCCGACGTACTTGCCGATCACGAACTCGGTGCGCGTGCAGTCGCGGGAGAGCACGGTGTAGATCGTCCGCCGCTCGACCTCGCGGGCAAGGCTCTGCGCGCCGATCAGCATGGCGAGGAGAAGGCCGAGGACCTGGAGCCCCGAGAGGCTGAAGTCCTGGACCATCTTCAGCGTGTCTTCGAGCGAGAGCCACCCGAGCACGCGCGAGAAGAGCATGAGCCCGAGCGCGAACGCGGCCGACACGAGCAACACGCGGTCGCGGACGGCTTCGAGGAACGTCGCCTTGGCGACGACTGCGATGCGGTCCCTCACGAGTCGCTCCCCATGCGGGCCGAGCCGGCGGTTCCCGTCACGCGCACGAACCACGTCTCGAGCGTCTCGCGCTCCGGGACGAGCGACAGCACCCGGCCGCCGGCGCCTTGGACGGCCGCCGCGAACTCGGGCCCGAGGATCGAACCGCGCACGTGCGCCGTGATCTTGTCGCCCGACTCGCGGTAGTGCGTCGATGCGGCCTGAATGCGAGCGCGCAGTTCTGCAGGCACGCGGTCGGCCGTCAGCTCGAACGACTTCGGCTCGCTGTCGAGCAAGTCGTGGATGGCGCCGTCCTTCACGACCACGCCGCCGTGGAGGACGACGACCCGGTCGCAGAGTTCCTCGACGTCGGACAGAACGTGCGAGCACATGAACACCGTGCGGCCGGCCTTGCGCTCCTCGAGGACGATCTCCTTCACGAGATGGCGACCGTGCGGGTCGAGTCCCGAGAGCGGTTCGTCCAGAAGGAGCAACGGCGGTTCCGCGACGAGCGCCGCCGCGAGTCCGAGGCGCTGGCGCATGCCCTTCGAGAAGCCGCGGATGCGGCGGTCGGCGACGTCCTGGATCTGCACGCGTTCGAGGAGTCGGGGCGTGCGGGCGCGCACGTCGGCGGGGGAGACTCCCGAGAGGCGGCCGTAGAACTCCAGCGCTTCGACCGGCGTGAGGTGCTCGTAGAAGTACGGATTCTCCGGCAGGTAGCCGAGGTCCCGGCGCGCGTGGGCGTCGCCGGAGGGTTTCCCGAGGAGGCTCGCGGTGCCCTTCGTGGGCGTCATCAGGCCGGTCAGGACCTTCAGCGTCGTGGTCTTCCCGGCGCCGTTCTGCCCGAGGTACCCGAAGCACTCGCCCTCGCGCACGCTGAACGAGACGCCTCGCAGCGCCGTGACCGGCTTGCCGAAGACCTCCGGCCGGAAGGTCTTGTGGAGATCGTTGACCTCGACGACGGTTGGAGGGGCGCCCATCTATTGTGTCATCGGCCCGGGGGCGGGGGTGGCTTCACCTTTCGGGGCGAGCGCCTGCCGTGAGCGAACGCCTGCGCACCGGAACCGGCCACGATCCGGACACGAACTGTTACGCTTCGGTCCCCGATGCGCTGCGCCTGGTGCCGCCTCACCCTCGACTACGTCCACGGTCACGCGGCGTGCCTGAACCACGCCTGCCCGATGTTCGGGCTGAACCAGGCCGAGTGCTGCTCGGGCGAGACCGGCGACGACGGCTGGGTGCCGACGTCGGAACTCGCGGCCCCGGGGTGCCCGGCGTTCCCGAAGCGGCCGAAGCCGGATAAGCCGACCGAAACCTGAGTCGCTACTCGTGCCGTAGCGCCTTCACCGGGTCGATCCGCGCGGCGCGAAGTGTCGGCAGCACCGCGGCGAGGAGGCTCGTCACCAACGCGAACCCGAGGGCGCCGAGCGCCAGCCACCACGGGAACTGGAACAGGTTGCCTTTGAACGGCATGAGGAACGTCTCCTCGACCATGCGGCGGCCGATCACGTCGCCCACGAGCGCCAGCCCGAAGCCGAGTGCGGCTCCGAGCACGCCGCCGCCGAGTCCGAGGAGTCCGGCCTCCACGAGGAAGATCGACGCCACGTCGCCGTCGGTCGCGCCGAGCGCCTTCAGGAGGCCGATTTCGCGCGTGCGCTCGAGGACGCTCATCACCAGCGTGTTGACGATGCCGAGCGCCGAGACGAAGAGTGCGATCCCCGCGAGGACCGACGCCACCACGGTGACGATCGACAGGCCCTTCTTCAGGCCCTCGACGGCCTCCCGCACCGTGCGTACCTCGAGTCCGCGCTCCTGGATCTCCTTCTCGATCCGTTCCACGTCGGCGAGGTCCCTCGCCACGAGCAGCATCGACTGCGGCCCGCCGCGGCCCGGCTGCTTGTCCCACAGTTCCCGGGCGAACCCCTGGGCGACGAACATGTCGGCCTGCATGGCCCACGCTTCTTCGATCACGGTCGCCCGCTCCTCGCCGAACCGCTCGCGGATCACGCCGAGGATCGGAAGGTCCAACTCGTAGGCGACCGGCGCGTTCGACGGGCCGGCGCCGCCGCCGAAGAACATCCCCGCGAGCCCGCCCGCCGCCTTCCGCGCGACGAAATGCACGGTCCGGCCGACGAGCGCCTTCTGCGCGTCGTCGCTCGTGAGGCCCATCTTCCAGAGCAGGATCTCGTGGACGACGACACCCTTCTCGTCGTCGGACTTGAACCAGCGGCCCGCGATCACGCGGCCCGGGTAGTAGGGGTGCTCCGCCGGCGCGCCGAGCGTGAGGCCGATCATCGGAGGCCTTTTCGGGGCGGAGGGGTCGTCGGGAGCCGTCGCGGCGGCGGGGGCGTCGCCCGTCGGGACGAGCGACACCTCGAACCGCTCCTGCAGGAACGCGCGGGACTGTTCGATCCCGGGCATGGCGCGGAGCCAGGTCTCGGTGTCGGCGTCGATCACGCGCGAACGCATCTGGAAGGGCGGTCCGCCCCTGCTCCGCTTGAGCAGCGTGCGCTGGAGTCGCTGGCGCTTGAGGTCGTCCATCTCACCCGCGACGGTCGGCGTGCTCCTCCCGTCGGACGCCTGCCGTCCGAACCCGGGCATCACCACCACGTGCCGCAGTTGCTCGTCCGACGCCACGAGGTCGTCGATGACGCGCGCGAGGCCGAGCGACAGCGAGAGGATGAGCGTGAGCGCCATCGTGCCGACGATGATGCCGAGCGCCGTGAGCACGGTGCGCGACGGGCTTGCGCGGAGCGCGCGGGAGGCCTCGCGGAGGAGGTCGCCGAACTTCACGCGACGACGCGTCCTTCGACGATGCGGCCGTCTTCGATGCGGACGCTGCGAGATGCCGCACGCTCGGCGAGATCCGGCTCGTGCGTGATCATCACGACCGTACAGCGCCGCTCGCGCTGGAGGCGGACGAGGAGTTCGACGACGGCGTCGGCGTTCGCGGAGTCGAGGTTGCCCGTCGGTTCGTCGCAGAGGAGTACGGGCGGCCGCCGGACGAGAGCGCGCGCAACAGCCACGCGCTGCTGCTCGCCTCCCGAAAGCTGCGCCGGCGTGTGGTCGAGGCGCCCGCCCAGGCCGACCTCGGTCAACGCCGCGGCCGCGAGCTTCGCTCGTTCCGCGCGCGGCAGGCCGTCGAGCGCGAGCGGCAGTTCCACCTGGTCCCGGGCGGACCGTCCCGGCAGCAACTGGAACGACTGGAAGACGATCCCGATCGCCTCGCGGCGGTACGTCGCGAGTTCCTTCGGGCCGGCGTTCGCCAGATCGTGGCCGAGCACGCGCATCGTGCCCGTCGTGGGGCGGTCGAGCCCGGCGAGCAGGTGCAGGAGCGTGGACTTGCCGGAGCCCGACCGTCCGAGGATCGCGAGGAACTCGCCTTCTTCCACCGTCAGATCGACGCCCCGGAGCGCCGCGACCCGCGCCGAGCCTTCGCCGTAGAGCTTCTGGACGTCGCGGAGTTCGATCACCGACATGAACCCAGAGTCTGCGGGTGCCGCGGTCCGCGGGGAAGAAGCGGCGGGGCGCGGGCGTCGTCGCGACCTTGGCGAAACTCGGTACGATGTCGGCCCATGCTGCCTACGCGTCTGCTCGTCGTCGTCGCCACCGATGCCGAGGCGCTGCTTCGCGGCGGGTACGACTTCGCGCGCGTCGTCTCGGGCGTCGGCAAGACCGGCGCCGCCGTCGCGACGACCCGCCGTCTCGCGCAGGCCGCCGTCGGACGTGACGACGGTTTCGGGCCGCTCCTGCTCGACGGCGACTCGCCGCGGTTCGACGCCGTCGTCTCGCTCGGCGTCGCGGGCGCGTATCCGTCTTCGGGACTTGAGATCGGCGACGTCGTCGTCGCGTCCGAGGTCGCCGTGATCGACGAAGGTCTTGAGACGGGCGAACAGTTCGTTCCGTTCTCGAAGCCGGGAATGAACGTGCCGGGTGCCGTCTGGTCGGCGACCGCGGCGGACCTCGTGGACCTGCTCGTCTCCGGGCCGCCGCCGGAGTTCCGAATTGCAACCGGACGCATCGCCACGGTGAGCGTTTGCGCGGGTTCGGCGCGCCTCGCCGACGAGCGCGGACGTCACGGCGTGCTCGCGGAGGGGATGGAGGGCGCGTCGATCGCACACGCCGCCGCGACGTTCGGCGTCCCATTCGTCGAAGTGCGTGGGATCTCGAATCTGTGCGGCCCACGCGACGGCGCGCGGTTCGACCTGGCGACGGCCGCGCGCAATGCGGCGATCGTTGCGTCGCGTCTGCTGCGCGATGGCACAGTGAACGCCACTTTTGACGGCACAGTTGACGGCACGGTTGACGTCACCATGAGGTCCGAGTGAAGCTCCGGATCGGCCTTTCGCCCTGTCCGAACGACACGTTCCTCTTCCACGCGCTCCTGGCGGGACTCGTCCCGACGCCGGGCGTGACGTGGGAGCCGGTGATGGAGGATGTCGAGGCGCTGAACGCCCGGATGCTCGCGGGCGAGTTGCCCGTGACGAAGGCCAGCTTCGCAGCGTTTGCTCAGACTCGCGACACCTACGCCTGCTCCCGGACCGGTGCCGCGCTCGGTCGCGGGAACGGGCCGTTGATCGTCTCGAAGCGACCGCTCGCCGCGGCGGAACTCGGGCCTCTGAAGGTCTTGATCCCCGGCGAGCACACGACTGCGGCGCTGCTCCTCCGCGTGTTCCATCCCGAGATCACCGACACGCCGACCGCGCGGTACGACCGACTTCTCGACCTCGTGCTGCGCGAAGAGGCCGATGCAGCGGTGATCATTCACGAGTTGCGGTTCACGTACGCGCAGCGCGGACTCCACGCCATCGAAGACCTCGGGAGTCGATGGGAGACGATGACCAAGTTGCCGTGCCCGCTCGGCGGAATCTTCATTCGTCGGGACGTCGAACCGGCGCTCGCGAAGCGGATCGAAACGTGGATCGGCGCGAGTCTCGCGTATGCGAGGGCTCACCCGGAAGCGAGCCGCGAGTTCATCCGCGCGAACGCTCAGGAGATCGAGACCGGCACGACGCAGCGTCACATCGACCTGTACGTGAACGAGTTCTCGGCGGCGCTCGGCAAGCAGGGCGAGGAAGCGATCCGCCGCCTGATGTTGATCGCCGAGAAGACCGGCGCCGCGCCGAAGTCGCGGAAGGAGACGTTCGTCGGTGGCAAGTGAGTCGCCGGCCGTTCGCTCGCTGACGTTCGCAGCCGCGACGGCCGCCGCCGCGTTGGTCGTGGCGCTTGTCGTCGTCGGCGCCGCGTGCGAGCGGAAGCCGCGCCCCGCGCGCGGCGGGAACGCGCCGACTCCCCCCACAGCATCCACCGTGCGCCCGACGACTGCGCCGCAGACGTGGCAGCACTCGGGCGACACGACGATGGGCGGGTCCCGCCCGGACCAGGTCCGCGTCCGTGAGGCCGCCGGGCCTGCGGCGCACTCCGACGCGCCGTTCACGACCTTCACCGACGTCACCGCCGACGCGGGGCTCCAGTCGTTTCGACTCCACGCGGGCGTGGAAGCC
Source organism: Planctomycetota bacterium (assembly GCA_021414065.1). Lineage (GTDB taxonomy): Bacteria > Planctomycetota > JAJSAM01 > JAJSAM01 > JAJVHW01 > JAIOPE01. The sequence continues at coordinate 12,710 of JAIOPE010000175.1, read as the reverse complement.
CCGAAGAACTGGATCGTCGAGTCCGTCGGCGGGGGACTCGTCGCGGCCGATTTCGACGGCGACGGCGACATCGACCTGTTCCTGATCGACGGCGATGGCATGTCGCTCGAGGGCGAGGTCGTTCACATCGAAGGCGCTGGGTCGCGTCTCTACCGGAATGACGGCGGGTTCACGTTCACCGACGTCACGAAGGGCTCGGGCCTCGACGTCCCCGGGTATGCGCAGGGCGGCGCCGCGGCCGACTACGACGGCGACGGCGACATCGACGTGTGCGTCGTCGGCTACGACATGCTCCATCTGTTCCGGAACCGAGGCGACGCGACGTTCGAGGACGTCACTGCGTCGGCGGGGATCGTCCCCGCGAAGTGGACGTTCGGCACCGGTTGCGCGTGGGGCGACATCGACGGCGACGGCCGCCTCGACCTGTATGTCTCGAACTACGTGGACCAGCGGTTCCTCGTCGAGGGCACGCGAACGAACAGCCCGGGCAACCCGCGCACCTGCATCTGGCGGTCGCACCCCGTGTTCTGCGGCCCGCGCGGCACGCGCGCCCTGCCGAACAACCTCTATCTCCAGCGCGCCGACGGCGCATTCGCCGACGTCTCCGCGACCCACCTCGTCGAGACCCCGCGTGCGTCCTTCCAGCCGATCATGACGGACCTCGACGGCGATGGCGATCTCGACATCTACGTGCCGAACGACGGCATCGAGAACACCGTCCTCGAGAACGACGGCAAGGGCCACCTGACCGACCGCGGAGTGGAGTCGGGCGCGTCCACCGACATGGCGTTCGAGGTGCAGGGATCGATGGGCGTCGATGCAGCGGACTTCGACTTCGACGGCAAGATCGACGTGATGGTCACGAACTTCGCTTACGAGTACAACGCGCTCTGGCGCAACCGCACGCGGCCGAACTCGCGGTTCCTGTTCGAAGACGTCTCGATCGCGTCGCGCTTCTCCCGCTCGCCGCAGCCCCGCGTCTGCTGGGGCACGGGCCTCGTGGACTTCGACGGCGACGGCCTCCTCGACTGCTACGTCGCGGCGGGGCACGTCTATCGCGAGGACGAGTCCGACGACCGCTCCGTCGTGAAGTACAAACAGACGAACCAGATCCTGCGGTGCCTCGGCGCGCCGAAGTTCCTGTGGGAGGACGTGACCGACCGCGCGGGGCCGCACTTCAAGGACGCTCGCCTCTGGCGCGGCGCGGTGTTCCCGGACCTCGACGACGACGGCGATCCGGACGTCGTCGCCGTTGCGCAGCACGACGCGCCGGCCGTGCTGCGCAACGACCGCACGGGTCCGAACGCCTGGCTCCGCTTCGATCTGCGCGGACTCCGCGGCACCCCAGCCGGCGCGCGCGTCACGGTCGAGACCCCCGACGGCACGAAGCGGATGCACGAACTCCACTGCGGGTCGTCGTTCGGCGCGAGCGACGACCCGCGCCTCCTCTTCGGCCTCGGCCCGTGCGACGTCGTTCCTCGCGTCGAGATCCGCTGGCCCGGTGGTGCCGTGACGAAGCTCGAGAACGTCCGCACGCGTCAGACGCTCGTGGTGAAGCAGGAGAAGTGAATCGAAGAGGGCGCCCGGACCCGCGGTCCGGGCGCCCCCGAGTGTCCTCAGTGCCGACGGCTAGTCCGACGATCCCGGCAGGAGCAGGTCGAGCTTCCGCGCCGCGGCGAACCGCTGCGCGACGTCGTCCCAGTTCGCCACCGCCCAGATCGCCTTGCAGTAGTCGGCCTTGCGGTTCTGGTACTGGAGGTAGAAGGCGTGCTCCCACGCGTCGATCACGTAGAGCGGCACCGCGCCGTTCGCGAGGTTCGACTGGTGGTCGTAGACCTGCGTGACGAGGAGCTTCTTCGACATCGGCTCCCACGCGAGCGCGCCCCAGCCGGAGCCCATCGTCGTGGCCGAGGCCTCCGTCATCTGCCCGCGGAACGCGTCGAACGAGCCGAACGAGTCGTCGATCGCCGCGGCGAGTTCACCGGTCGGCTTGTCGCCGCCCTTCGGCGTCATGTTCCGCCAGTAGATGGCGTGGAGCACGTGCCCCGAGAGGTTGAAGGCGAGCGCCCGCTCGAGCGCCGGCACGGCCGCGAAGTCGTTCTTCGCCCGGGCGTCCGCCAGCTTCACGAGCGCCGCGTTCGCGTTGTTCACGTACGCCGCGTGGTGCTTCGAGTGGTGCAGCTCGAGGATCTTGCCCGAGATGTGCGGCTCGAGCGCGCCGTAGTCGTAACCGAGTTCGGGGAGCTTGTAGGCCATCGTGGAGGTCTCCTGGGTGTGATGGGTGTGCCGGGACGGTCCCGGGCGCGTCAGGTTACGGGGCCGCGAGGCGTCCGCCCCGCGTTTCGGCGGGGGACGGGGTGGGGCGTGTGCCGTGCGACGGGTGTCGGCGCGTCCGCGTGCCGCGGACGCAGCGCAGTGGAATGGCGCCGCGCCGGCCGCGCACGCCGTGTAGCCTTCCGTGCATCGCGGGGACGACGCGGTGGACTGCGTCGCCCGACGGAAAGGACGTAGGGATGAGTGTCGGCAGGTGGCTTGCCCGGCTGGACGCACGCGACGATTCCGCGTGGACCGAGAGATGACGCCGGTGCCAGCGACCAGTTCACGACGACGCGCGCTTGCCGGGCTCGCCTTCCTGCTCGCGCTGATCGCGATCTGGTGGTTCACGCGAACCGATGACGCGACCCCGCCCGCGATTCCGGCGACTGCACCGGCAGTAGCCACGCCTGCGCCGAAGGCTCGACCCGCGGCCGTCGCCCGCGCCAAGCCGCCCGAGGTCCCAGTCGTGCCGCCCACACCGGCCGCGCCCGCGGCGACCGCGCTGACGGCGACGGTTCGAGACCTCGCGGACGGCTCGATCGCGACGAACATCCGAATCCTGTTCGGCACAGCAGACGCCGTGACGCCCGATGTGAACGGCGTCATCGCGCTGCCGGACGGCGCGACGATCGGGTCCGTCGCGACCACGGACGCCCCGTTCCACGTCGCCGGATGGACGGGCGGATTGCCGGGCGCCGATCGAAGTGGGAACGGCTCATCGCCGGTGGCCGAGCCCGACGCAATCGACGGTGCACCGACAATCTGGGTGTTCCGGGACCTGACCCTCGAGGGCAACGTCGTAGTTTCGGGCCACGAACTCGACATGCGTCGCGTGGTGGTGAGCGTTGCGCTGGCGCCAGGCGGAGCGGGGCATCCTGCGGGAATGGTCCAAGCGCCGTGGAGTCCCGCATGGCTGCGCACGGCAGGGCTCATGCCTCGCACCGAGCGCGCGTCGCCGGCCACCGACGGCGAGTGGGCTCTGACGGCCCCGCGCGTGCGCGGACTCGTGCTGCGAGCTCGCGGCGATCGGAAGCGGACGCGTCCATTCGCTCGCAGGATCGAGACCGCCTCGGTGATTGACAGGCAGGTCGTGGCGATCGAACTTGGCGCTGTCCGTACCGTCAGTGGCAACGTGACACGACCCAGCGATGTGCCGGGCGACCTCCGAGTATGGGTTGAGCTCCTCGTCGAGCCGCGGTCTCCGGAGTTCCAGGAGTTCGACCCTGGCCTGACGCATCAGATCGGGGGCCAGGGCTTCACTGCCACCGGATCTGACGCGACACCCGACTCCAAGGCGACGGTGGTCCTCGCAACGAGCGCGACCGTGGCTGCCGACGGCACGTTCACTGTGCCGTTCTACGATGAGGGGAATGCACTGTTGATCGTCCACGCGCCTGGTTGCTCCCGAGAGGAGATCCAACTGGGGCAGCTCACCGACACTCGTCGCGACGTGCAGGTGCAGTTGCGGCTCGCCGGGCGCAGCACGGCGGTGCGCGTCGTTCGATCAGTTCGCCGATCGGTCGGCGGGCGAATCACGCTCGTTGACGAAGGACAGGCCGTCGGCCAAACCGCGCTCGGGCCGTATGAGATCGACCCCGCAACCGGCGAGTTCTCAACCGACCAGCTTCAGCCTGGACGGCGCTACTTCGTGATGTTCGACGGGACGATCGATGGCGAACCGACCCGGTCGGACGCGCGCGGCTGGATCACCTGGTCCGGGCAGACGAGCCTGGACATCGCGAAGGACCTCCGGCCGGCGCGGTAGCGCGCTCCGAACCGCCCTCGCCCGCCCCCCGGGAATCGCCCGCGTGCCTGCCGTCGGGCCGCCGTAACCTCGGGGCACCCCCGTGACCGCGTCCGCTGACCGTTCTGCCGACCTCTCCGCCGTCGATCTCCGCGCGCAACTGCGCGCGCTCTTCGGGCACGACGGGTTCCGGCCGGGGCAGGAAGCGGTCGTGCGGGCGGTGCTGGCGGGGCGCGACGTCGTCGCGGTCATGCCGACCGGGAGCGGGAAGTCGATCGGGTACCAGCTCCCCGCGCTGCTGCTCGACGGGCCGACGCTCGTGGTCAGCCCGCTCATCGCGCTCATGAAGGACCAGGTGGACGCGCTCCAGGCGGCCGGGCACGCGGCGACGTTCATCAACAGCTCGCTCGATCCCGACGAGCAGGACGCGCGGCTCCGGGCGTGCGTCGCTGGGCAGTTCCGGCTGCTGTTCGTCGCGCCGGAGCGGATCGGGAGCGAGCGGTTCGTCGAGGCGTGCCCCGCACTCCGCGTCGCGCGGCTCGCGGTGGACGAGGCGCACTGCGTGAGTCAGTGGGGACACGACTTCCGGCCCGACTACCTGCGTCTCGCGGAGCTGCGGAATCTGCTCGGCGCGCCGCCCACGGCCGCGTTCACGGCGACCGCGACGGCCCGCGTGCGGACCGACATCGTGCGGCAACTCGGGCTCGTCGATCCGCATGTGTTCGTGGCAGGGTTCGAGCGGCCGAATCTGCGCTTGCTCGTGCATCGGCCGGAGACGGTCGCGCGGAAGCTCGCGCTGCTCGACGAGGCGATCGCGCGGAACGGCACGCCGGCGATCGTCTACGCCGCGACGCGGAAGAACGTCGAGCAGGCGGCCGCACATCTGAGGTCCCGCGGGATCGACGCGCTGGCGTACCACGCCGGGCTCGCCGCCGCCGAGCGCGAGCGCGTGCAGGACGCGTTCATGGACGGCGCGTCGCCGGTGATCGTCGCGACGCCGGCGTTCGGGATGGGCGTGGACAAGGCCGACGTGCGGCTCGTCGTCCACTACGACGTGCCGGGCAGCGTCGAGCAGTACTGGCAGGAGGCCGGTCGCGCGGGGCGCGACGGGAAGCCCGCCGAGTGCGTGCTGCTCTACAACTTCGCCGACGTGCGCATCCAGCGGTTCTTCATCGACGGCGCGAATCCCGAGCCGGCCGTCTACCGCCACGTGCTCGACCGCTGCGCCGACGGCTTGATCGATCTCTCCGCGATCGAGGGCGACGCACCGACGAAGAACCAGGTCGCGGTCGAGACGGCCGTCCGCACGTTGCGACGCGCCGGGGCGCTGGTCCGCGTCGAAGACCCTGCGACGGGCGACGAGCGGTACGTGCTCGCGCCGGACACGCCGCGGGGCGAGGTGCCGCTCGATCTCGACGCGCTCGCCGCAAAGCGCGAGGGCGACGACGAGCGTCTCCGGGCGATCTGCGGCTACGCGAGCGGATCGACGTGCCGCCGGGCCGTCGTGCTGCGCTACTTCGGGAGCGACGACGTCCGCGACGCGTGCGGGGCGTGCGATCGATGCGAGAAGGTGGACCGCCCGGCGACGCGCGCCCTGAACGACGACGAGCGCCGCATCGTGCGGATCGCGTTGTCGGGCGTGGCCCGCGTGGACGATCGCTTCGGGCGCAGCCGGATCGCGAACTTCCTCGCCGGGGCGCGAACGAAGGACGTGCTCAGCGCCGGCCTCGACCGTCTGCCGACGCACGGGAAGCTCGCGCACTTGCCGATCCGTCGCATCGGCGACCTGCTCGAGGCGCTTGCCGACGAAGGTCTGCTCCGCCGCCGTGGAATCGACGGGCCGGGCTCGGCGTCCGTCCTCGGGCTGACGGCCGAGGGCCGCCGCGTGATGCGCGACGACCCGCCGCTCGCGCTCGCGTTGCCGTCGCTCGCGAACGAGCCGACGACGGCGCGCCGTGGCCGCGGAGCGCCGTCGCTCGTCGCCATGGACGACGCTGTAGACGGCGACGTGTTGCAGCGTCTGCGCGCATCGCGCCTGGCCGATGCGCGTGGCGCGAGGCCCGCCGCACGCGCTGCGTCCGAAGCGCCCGCGGGTTCCGAGCCGAGCACCGCCGCCGCGAGCGGCGAGGAGGTCCAGAGATGACGTCGAATCTCGGTTTCACGCTTTGTGCGGCGGCAGCGGCCGCCGTGGTGATCGTCGTCGGCGCGGTGTCGCTCGCGGAGAACCCGAAGGGCGCGAAGATCGACCAGCCGAAGCCCGTGAAGACGTTCGCAGTCACGTCGCAGATCAACATGAAGCAGGCGCGCGACCCGATCGTCGCGCTCCGCGGTCGCGTGGTGCTGCTCACGTTCGTCGATACGTACTCGGAGCGGATCGTGAACGCGATCCCCGACATGACGGCGATGAACGATCGCCTCGGGGCCCGCGGACTCACGATCCTCAACGTGTTCATGGAGGAGGAGCGGCCGAAGGTCGAGGAGTGGCTGAAGACGAACGGCGTGAAGTGGGGCGCGGTGATCACCGACACCGAGGTGAAGGAGAAGATCATCCAGCGCGAGTTCCCGATGCCCGGCTTCCCCTGGACGTACGTGATCGACGCGAACGGGATGCTCGTCCTGCACGACCATCCGCAGGGCCTGAAGGACGACACGCTGGCGCCCTACCTCGACGCGACGTTCGCTCCGCCGCTGCTGCCGGAGACGTTCGCCGACGCGCAGGCGGGCCTCGACGCGGGGCTCTGGACCAAGGCGCGTGCGTCGCTCCAGGCGGCGATCGACGGCGGGAAACTGTCGAAGATCGACGCGGGCTGGGCGAAGAACACGATCAAGTGGATCGACATGCGTCGCCCCAAGGTGCTCGCCGAGGCCGACGCGCTGCTCGCGAAGGGCTGGACGTGGGACGCCTGGTGGACCTGGGACGACTTCACGCGCAAGTTCGAGGGGCTCGAAGGGTGCGACGTCGCGAAGCAGAAGGCCGACGCTGCACGCGCGATCAAGGACTCCGCTGCGGTCCAGGACCTGACGAACGGCGACGACATCGCGAAGGCGAAGGACTACATCTCGAAGGGGAAGCTCCCGCCCGCGCGGCTCATCCTGGAGCGGATCGCGAAGCTGAAGACGACCCGCTTCGCCGAGCGTGCGAAAGACGTGCTGGTGACGCTCCCGCCGAAGTGACGGGGCCGCGTCAGCGCCCCATGACGTTCTGAGCGCGCGCCGGGACCCACGACGCCGGCAGCACGTGCGCGATCGTCGCGAACGGTTGCTTCTCCCAGAGGTCGGGGTTCGACCATCCGCCGCCGGCTTCGGCCTCGCGCACGAGGGCCAGCGCCGTCGCGCCGAGTCCCAGCGCGCCGACGACCGCCGCGGCGGTCAGGTACGAACGCCGACGCAGTGCAGTGATCGCGTCGCGGCAGTCGCGGGTCGTCACGCGGCCGTCGGGGCGGCGCGCGAAGCGGACGCACGCCGTCTTTCCCGTGGACGACGCCAGGAACGCGAGCGCCTCCGGCCGGGTCATCGCGGACAGGTCGTGCACGTGGAGACGGCACTTGGCGCAGAAGCGGCGGCGTTCGTCGCCCGCCATGGCGTCCCACGACTCGGTGCACGGGACGGCGACGGTCAGGCCGTCGAGGGGGTCGGTCGTGGCGGTGGTCATGGGGTCCTCCGCCCGCGTTGGACGCACGGCGCTCCGTTTGGTTCCCGGAGGAGTTCCGGCGGGCCGGGACGCCCCGGCGCGTAGGCTGGCCGCCGTCTCGACCCGGGGAGGGTGCGATGCTTGGGGTTCTCGACATCTCGAAACGCGCTGCCGCGGCGCTGATCGTCTCCGCACTGCTCGTCTGCGTGCCGCTCCCGGCCGGTCGCGCGGTCGCCGCCGACGATCCGAAGACCCCGCCCGCTCCGCCGCCGAAGGCGCCCGCCGCGCCCGCGGTTCCGGCCGCCCCCGCCGAGCCCTTCCAGGTCGAGATCGAGATGATCCGCCGGCTCGCGGCAGAGGGGAAGTGGCGGCCTGCGAAGGATGCGATCGAGGGGTTCTTCAAGCTGCACGCGAACGATCCGAAGGTCTGCGCGCGACTTCCGGAGATCGAGGAAGACCTCCGGCGCTGCCTCTACCGACTGTCCACGATGGGGAGGTCGCCCGTTCGGCTCCTCGGGCGCGGGTGCACGAAGTACGACACGATGTCTCGCACCGCCGAGTTCGGAAGCGGCGACCTCGCGACGGCTCCCGGGTGGACCACGACGAAGGACGGGCTGGCGTACTTCGACGTCCAGTTCGAAGGCAGCATGACGATCGAGTACGCGACGCCGGACCACCTGCGCGTGACACCGATCGTCGCGATCGAGCCGGAACGACGCGGGAGCTACGCGATCCTGCCGATCCCGGAAGTGCCGTCCCTGTACTCGCGGGGCGACCGACTTGAGGTCGTTCGCCTGGACTCGACCGGAGGAGTCGCGAAGCTCGGGATGATGATACCGACCGGTGATCCCGACGACCGGTACCGGCTGTCGTTGCTGCCGTCGAAGATCAAGTTCGAGGTTGTCGGCCGATCGGACGCCGTCTGGTGTTCGGACACCACGTACCGCAAGGGGTACGTCGCGTTCCGGTCGCTCGGTGATGGCGGGCCCGGTCGGGGGCCGCCCAACGTCCGAGACGTGACGCTGAAAGGCGTCGTCCCGAAGACGTGGGCGAAGCGCACGATGGCGGAGAGCGACGCGCGGCTCTACCGCGAGTGGGCGGCTCAGTCCTACGACCGGGAGACGGCGCTTCCCGCGTGGGTGATCCAGGCGGAGAGCGACGCCGCGTCGTGGCAGACGCGCGTACCGTTCGACTGCCCGGTGGATTTGCAGGACGATCTCCGGCAGGTGGCGCGCGACTTCTTCGAGGCTGAGGTGGACGTGGCTCCGGCGGTGGAGCGGCTCACGCATCTGGCCAGGGGAGCGACGAAAGCCTGGGTCGAGTGTTTCCTGGCAGCAACGAAGGGCGACCTTCCCGGCGTCGAGCGCGCCGCGCGGCAACTCGCGACGGACGACCCGGGGTTCGCACCGGCGCACACGATGCTGGGCCTCTCCCTGCTCGCGCGCAACGACGTGGCCGGTGCGCGCGCGGCTCTCGACGAGTCACGTTCGCGCGACCCAGGCTACGCGCCGACCTACGACCTGCTCGTGGACGCGGCGATTCGCGACGGCGACTTCCCGGGAGCACGCGCGATTCTCGCGCAGGCTGCCGCAGCCGGAGCCGCCACGAAGCGGACCGCCGAGTTGCGGCACGTCCTGCTCCGCGTCCAGCGCGGTCCCGCTTGGGCGAAGCGCTTCGAGTCTCAATCGACTCATTTCTCGGTCGCGAGCGACGTGAGTCAGGACGTCTGCACCGAGGTCGCCCGCGTGCTCGAGGACGCGCTGTCGATCTACGCGATGAAGTTCCGGCCGCTGGCGAAGAAGGGGAAGGCCCGGGTGTACGTGTTCTCGGGCGAGGACGGCTACCTCGAATATGCAGCCGACATGGGGTCGAATCGCGAGGGGTCGCTCGGCGTGTACGTCCCGAAGCTGCGCGAGCTCTGCATCTTCCTCCACGAGAACCGGGAGGAACTCTGGGCCACGGTGCGGCACGAGGCATTCCACCAGTATCTGCACAACTTCATCGAGTCGGCGCCGATCTGGTTCAACGAGGGATACGCCGAGTACTTCTCGTCGTCCCGTCGCGTCAACGGCATCGCGAGGGCCGGGCAGGTCAGCGAGACGCACGAGGTGCTGGCGGGCATCCTGCTGCCGGAGTTCAAGCCGCTTCGCGAGCTGTTCCTCATGGACGGTCCCACATTCATGGCGAACGCCGACGTCCACTACGTCCAGTCGTGGGCGGTCATCCACTACCTGCGCGACCCCACCGAGCCGGAACTGAAGAAGACGCTGTCCGACTACACCGACGCCCTCATTGCGGGCAAGAGCCGCGAAGTGGCGTTCAAGACGCACATGGAGCCCGTGCTGGGCATGATCGAGCGTGGCGTGCGCGTCCACGTCGAGGTGCTCTCGAAGCGATGAATGGCGCGGCGGGGGTGCCGCCTATCCTCTGGCCCGATGACACGCAACGCTTCGTACGCCACCGCGCTGGTCGCCCTCTGTCTCGCCGCGGCGCCCGCCGCCGCCGTCCCGCCCTCCGAGGGTACCCTCGACGCCGATCTCGACGCGGCGCGGAAGCTCGTGCAGGACCGCCAGTGGCAGGCCGGAATCGACGCCGTGAAGGCGGTGTTCGAGGAGCACAAGGACGACCCGGAGGCGAGGCCGCGCTTCGCCGAGATGGAAGACGTCCTCCGCCGCTCTGCGTTCGGGCTCTCCGGGTGGACTCTCGATCCGGTGAAGACGATCGGGCGCGGCGCGGTGAAGTACACGGCTTCGACGCGCGCGATCGAGATCGCAGTGGACCCGGCGAAGGCGACGTCCGCCGAGGGCGGATGGAAGCGGCACGCCGACGGCGACTTCGTCCTCGATCTCCCGTTCGACGGCGACGTCACCGTGGAGTTGCCCTGGCGCGACGCGGGGGACTGGGGCGTGCTGCTCTCGTGGGACACGCTCGGCGGCACGGGGTGGTGCGTCGAGCCGAAGGCGCAGGACCACTCGGGCGGACCCGGACGGATCACCCGGCACGACGAGGAATCGAAGGTGCTCGGTCCCGTCGCGGCGCCGCGCGCGAAGGAGCCCACGACGGTTCGCGTGGTGCGGGCGGGATCCACGATCGTGGTCTGGGGCGACAAGTCGCAGCTCGCGCAAGAAGTCGCGGTCGGCGACCGGACGGGATGCATCGGGCTCCGGCCGTCGATCGATGTCGGATCGTCGGAAGAGACGCCGCGTCTGCCTGCGGCGCGCATCACCGGGAAGCTCGCATCCGGCGCCGCCCGCAAGCTGCTCGCCGGGGCCGAGGACCGCGCGCTCCGCGAGTGGACGGCGAAGTCGTGGCACCGCGCCGACGCGCTGCCCAAGTGGGTGCTCGAACTCGAGGCGGCCTCCGGCGCTTGGGCGACGCGCATCCCCGAGGTCCCCGAGGCGAGTCGTGTCGTCGTGCAAGAGGCGGTGACTGCTTTCTACGCGGGCGACGTCGCCACGCTGCGGGCTCGCACGGCGGCGCTCGCCGAGGTCGAGGTCTCGGAACCCACGCGGGACTTCATCGACGGTCTCCAGGCGTCCGCCGAGGGCCATGCGGCGGAGTCGGAGGCCGCACTGCGCAAGGCGTCGAGCGCCGACCCGAAGTCGGGCGCAGCCGCTGCGGCGTTGGCCCAAGTGCTGCGGTGGTCGCGCGGGGAAGACGTCGCCTTCGACGCAGCGGGTGCAGCATTGGCGATCGATCCGGCCTACGCCCCCGCGCTGGACATCCGGGCGGAGATCCAGTTCGCCCGCGGCGACCTCGACGGGATGCGGGCCACGCTGGACGCGGCGGCGAAGGCTGCGACCGCATCGCGTCGCACGGCGGAACTGCGGGAAGTGTTGCGACTCGCCCGCCGTCGGCCTGCGTGGAAGAAGCCGGGCGAACGCGCGGGCGAGCGCTTCGCGATCGCGTTCGATGGTGACGCGTCTCGAGGCACCGCGTTCGAGAAGGCGCTCGACGCGATCCGCGTCGAGTTCGAGAAGTCCGTTCGGATGACGCCAGCCGCCACGCGGTTCCGCGTGGTGCTCGTCTCCGACGCAGCTCTGTGGGAGGCGTGGGGCGCGGAGCGGGGCGTGGAGGCCGAAGGACGCGAGGCGGTGTACGTGCCGCATCTGCGGGAACTGCTCGTCCGTGATCCGGGCGGGCCGGTGGGGGACGATCCCGCAGCGCGCGCCGCGCTGCGATCCGGGGCGTTCCGGGCGTTGCTGCATCGGAGCGTGGCAGACGCGCCGCCCTGGCTCGACCGAGGGGCCGCGACTGCGTTCGGCGCGCTCGGGGCGCCGACGCGGCCGGTGAAGAAGGAGGGCGCGGGCGAGGCCGCGATGAGCGCGCTTCGCGAGTCCACGCTGCTCGCCCGATTCTCGCGGCGGTTCGTGCCGGTTGCCGACCTGCTCACCGCCGATGCAGCGACGTTCGAAGCGAACGTGGACGTTCTGACGATCCAGTCCCGCGCCGTCGCCCGCGCACTGCTCGCGCCGCAGGACCCGTCGCTGAAGGGCGTTCTCGCGAAGTACGTGGACGCCCTCGCATCCGGCCGCGGTCAGGACGTTGCGTTCCACGACGTGCTGGAACCCGTTCTCCCGGCGATCGAGGCCGCAGCCGGCCGTTCGGGCCCGCCGCGCAAGTAGCGGCGTAGCGAGCGAGTCCCGCGCTCGTTCGTTCGGTGTCCCGGCTTCAGCCGGAGGTGGCATCTCGTGGCGACGTCGCGCTCGCCGGGCGCAGCAGACGTCGCCACTCGAGCGACGCGGCCGCCGGGTCACGCGCCGTGACCCGAGCGACGTCCGCCTGAAGGCCATCGCCCTTCGGTGAACCGGGGTCCGGCTCCCCGGGAAGTCGTCGGGCGACCGACTTCGTTCGCCCCGAAGGGGCAGCGGAACTCAAGCCCAGGGCAACGCCCCATAAGCGCTAACTTAGCGCAATTACTTGAGCTGAAATCGACATCAAGACACCATATGTAGTTGTCCTGTGGCCGATGTTCGCGGTCGCAGCCGTCTCGGGGCGGCACTTTGAGCGGTTCTGGGG
>JAIOPE010000013.1 GCA_021414065.1 Planctomycetota bacterium | reverse complement strand
AGGATCGCCTTCATGATGAGCGCCTGCTCGATCATGCGGGCGACCTGGAAGGCGAAGTCCGCCGCGAACTCGCGGAAGGCCTCGCCGGCCGTCTTGCTCCCACGGGCGATCGACTCCAGAGCGCTCGCGACGCCGCCCGAGAGATCGTTCGTCGCGACGTCGGCCATCTGCGCGCCCAGGCGCCCCCAGCCAGCCGTCTCCTCGCGGAGCTGCGAGACTCGGCCCTGGAAGCCCTCCCCGAGTTCGTTCCCCGTGACCGCCTTCGAGAGCGTGTCTGCGCGGCGGCGCTTCTCCTCGTCCTCGGTCGCCTGCCGCGCCTGCGTCTGGATGCGCGCTCGGGCGGCGGCCGCCGCGTTCTCGATCTCCTGCGCGCGGGCCTCGTCGCCGCGGCGGCGGAGTTCCTCGACCTCGCGGCGGGTCCCCTCGGCGAGGGCCGCGAGCCGCTGGTCGGTACCGAGCGAGATCACGCGGAGCTGGTCCGTCTCGCCCTCGGTCTCCAGCGCCAGGACGCGGCGGTTGTAGTCCGCGAGCCACGCGATCTCCTTCTCGCGGCCCTGCGCTTCGATCGTCGCCCGCATCTGCGCGTGCGCCGCCTCAAGCGCCTGGCGGTGCTGGATGCCCTGCTCCTCGGTGAGATCGAACCGGTGGAGCGCCTCGTCGAGCTTCTGGATCTCGGCGGCGTGGCGGCGGTCCTCCTCGGCCAGACGGAGCGACGTCTCGTTCCGGTCGCCGGCGAGCGACTGCTCGGTCGAGGCGCGCTGCACCTCGCCGACGTGCGCGGCGAACTCCTTCTGCGCGTCGAGGCGCTTCGAGTCGAACTCCGCGTTGATCTCCGCCTCGCGTCGGCGCCACGCCTGGATGAGCCGCTCGCGCTCCGGCGCGTCGTGCGGCAGGCCCTTCTTGTCGAGGTCGATCAGCTTCGCGCCGAACTCGTAGCCCGCCTCGTCGATCGCCTTGTTGCGGTCCGTGCGGCGCGGATCGTTCCGGATCGCGTCGAGATCGGTCTGCCGCCGCATGGAGTCCGCGGCGTCGGCCGCCTCCTTCTGCGCCGCCTGCTCGCGGAGCACTTTCGCGATCCGCTGCTCGAGGTCGAGGGCCAGCCGTGCGACGCCGACCTTGCGGTGCGCGACCTCGTACGAGTCGCCGTAGCTCGCGGCCTCCTCCTTGAGGAGCTTCGCGAGCTCCGCCGCGGACTTCACCTCCTGGCTCTGCGGGTCGCGTCCCTGGCGGAGCAGATCGAGGAGCTTCTCCGCCGCGTCGACGCGATCGCGCCACGGCTTCAGGTCTTCCTCGGCGGCCCGGCCGCGCAGGTAGTCGGACTGTTCCTTCAGCGCGGCGGCCGCGCGCTTCTCCGCCGCCGCGCGCTCGGAAACGAGTTCCGTCGCGCGCTTCTGGTCGAGGAGCCCCTTCTCGACGGCGTCCCGCGCGACCTCGGGGGAGAGGCCCGTTGCCTTCGTGTCCTCGGAGAGCTTCTTCCGGAGTGCCGCGACCTGTTCCTCCGCGCGGCGCGAGGACCCCGTGAACCCGGAGAGCCGCTCCTCCTCGGCGCGCGCCTCGGCGAGTTCCTCGAGGTGGCGGCGGATATCCCGGACCGCCTTCGCCTGCGCGATGTCGGCGTCCTGGAGGATCTTCGTCCGGTCCGCCATCGCCTTGTCGAGGACGTCGTTCGCGCGCAGCGCCGCAGTCGCCGCTTCCAGGGAGTCGATGCCGACGATCGAATCCTTCTGCGCCTGCGCGGCCTTCCGGCGTGCGGCCTCGACCGCCTTCTGCGCCTCCTCGACGCGGACCTGCGCCTCCACGAGCGGGGCGAGGTTCGTCTCGGCCGCGAAGTCGAACTTCTCGGCGCGCAGACGCCGAGTCGCGACCCACCGCTCGGTGACCGCCTTCCCGTGCTCCTCGAACGCCTTGTCGGCGTTCTCGATCGCGGCGGTTGCCTTCGTCGCGAACTGCTCGATCGTGACGGCGGCGACCGCCGCAGCGATCCCGAGCGGATGGAAGCCGCTCGCCGCGACCTTGTTGAGGATGAGGACCGCGGTCTGGCCCTCGGTCGAGACGGTCTCCATCGCGCCGGCGACGGACCGCGACACCTCCTTCACGGCCTTCGCGTTCTCGCGGGACGCGCCGCCGAGGTCAAAGAGCACGCGCTTCGCGTCGACGCCCGAGCGGCCGAAGAGCGCGAAGTCCTGGCGCGTCTCGCCGACCGCCCGCCGCGCCTTCCCGAGGTCGCTGACGATCTGCGCGGAGTCCGCGCTCATCAGGACGCGCAGCGAACCGACGACGGCGGCCGGCATCAGCGGGGCTCCTCAGAACCGAACGCCGCGACGATTCCGCGCGCGGCGTCGAGTTGCGTCAGCGCGTCCTGGTCGTCCGTCGCGCCCGTGCGCACGCGCTCGAGCATCGGCCCGAGCTCCGGGAGGCGCTCGACGCGCGAGAGCGCGGCCACGTGCCACGCCGTGAAGAGGGCGAGTTCGAACGCGCGTCCACGCTCCGCCGAGAGCGCGCGCAGGTGGCAGGCCGTCTCGCGCGGCGTCTGCCGCCAGAAGACCGCGGGCGGGATGCCCGCCTCCGCCGCGCGGTCCCGCCACGTCTCTATGCCGACGGGGCGGGCGTCGGAGGGTCCGTAGTCGCCTTCGCATCCTCCGGCTCGAGCTCCGGGAAGAAGAAGCGGAGCGCCACTCCCATGACGCGCTGCGCTTCCTTGCGCCCGAGCTTGTCGATGAGGCGCCCGGCATCCTTCAGCGTCACGTCCGGGTGCTCGTCCTGGAGCCCGGCCCAGAGCATGGCACGGAGCGATTTCGCGGAGAACCGCTCGCGCGCGACGTCGAGGAGCGCGTCCGAGAGCGGGCGGCCAGCCATCTCCTCGTAGGCGGCGGCCGCGTTCCAGGAGAAGCGGACGCGGTACGGCTTGCCCTCGACTTCGAAGGTGGCCTCGCCTCGCAGGGGGTTCGCCATCGTCGTGCTCCTCGCGGCCGTGCCGCTACGCGAAGTTGGTGGCCTGCGTCTTGCCCGTGACCTTGATCTTGGCGGCGACGGAGATCAGCTCCTTCGCCGCGGACGACGGCTCCCACCCGGTGAGGAAGCCCGGGAACGTCAGCGTCGGCGTGTTCGCGAACTGCGGCCACTCGACGCGCCAGTTGCGGACCGTGCCGTCCTGGAAGTCCTTCAGCAGCCCGGCCGTCGCGCCCTGGCTGACGTGCTCGGGGCGGAAGTTGAGGACGAGCGAGACCTCGCCGCCGTTCGCGAGGCCGGGGATGAACGGCGCGCTTCACCGAGTCGGGGACCGCGTCCGGCTCGCCGTACCCGCACGTGAACTCAACGGCGACGGCGTCGATGACCTGGCGCGTGGCCGGCCAGCGCGTCCCGTACGCGGGGACGATCTCGCCCGGCGTCTCCGCCGTCCGCGCGACGTACAGCGTCTCTTCAAGCGTCTGCACGACACCGTCGCGATCGACGTACGTGACGGTCTCGACCGACGCGAGCGGCGGGTGCGGAAGGAGAAGCGCACCCGCCGGGAACCCGTCGAAGTTCGCCCGCCAGCGCTGCGTGACGAACCGCCTGCGGCAGTACGCCTCGGCCTGCGCGGTGGCGGCCGCGACGAGCGAGAGGATGAGGGAGGTCTCCTCGGCGATCTCGGAACGCAGGTGGACCTGCGCCTCCTCGAGCGACACGACCGGGGCCGCCGGGCCAACGAGGAGGACGAGGCCCATGGGCTACTCCCCGGCCGCGGGCGGCGCGGGAGTCTCCGGCGCGGCGGGCACATCCCGACGGCGGCGCGGCGGCACTGCGGGAGACGGCTCGTCAGCGACCACGTCGAGGCAGTTCGCCGCGACGAGCCGCTTCGCTTCGGCCGGATCGAGAGCCGGACACGGCGTGCCGGGATCGACGTAGACGTTCCGCGCCCGATCGAAGAACCGCGAGATGACTCGGTAGCCCATCACGTCCTCCCTTCGACCTGCGCGACTACGGGACGTAGCGGCGGTCGCCGCGGACCAGGTACGCCGCGCCGAACTTCGCGTTCTCGTCGATGCCGAGCACCGCGGTGACGAACGCGAACCCGTTCACGGCGTCGAGATCGCCCGCGTACTTCTCGATCTCGACGTCGGCCGGCGCGTTCCCGCCCGCGCCGACCGCGGTCACGGGCGCGCCGAGGTCCTTCGCTGCGGTGCCCGCGGCGTCCTTCGCATGGCGGAGCTGCACCGACAGCGTCTTCCCGGCCGTGACCGGGCCCGCCTTCGCGAGCACGACGAAGCGGTTGCAGTTGCTGACGTCCACGAACGTCCCAGTGACGTCGGCGGTGCCGACGTCCTGGGGGGCCACGACGCAGTCGAACTGCAGCGCTTCCGTGAGCTTCCTCGGCATGGGACTCCTCCTCGTCAGGGGTCAGGGTGTTGCGCGCCGCGCGGCTACGGCACGTCGAGCGCGACGAACGGGCTGTAGGTCGTCCCGTCCTCCTGCGCGATCGGTCCGTCGAGCCAGGGGCCGCCGTCGACCGACTTGAACGCCTTCACGACGGTCTTGTTCTCGCCGAAGAGCGCGTGCTCCGACGCCGCGATCGTCACGTCGACGCCGTCCTTGATGACGTAGTAGGACGGGACGAGCAGCACGACGTCGCCGAGCGATCCGAGCGCGGGGCTGCGGTAGTTCTTGAGCACGGGGCGGCCGAGCAGCGTCGAGACGCCACCCGGGTCCTCCGCGATGGGCCGATCGCCGATCCAGATGTAGCGGCCGGAGTCGTCCTTCATGGTCCGGAGCTGCGGGATCGCGCGCGGATTGACGATCCAGATCGCGCTGGGGTCGTCGTGGAGCTCGCCCTCCATGTTGACGAGATCCTGGTACGCGATCTTGTTCGCCAGCGCGCGATGGACCTTCTTCAGCGCCTCGGAGACGAGGACGCCCTTCGGCCGCTTGATGCCGTCGCCCTTGAGGAACGCGACGTCCTCGGCGGCGAGCAGCGCGCCGCGGAGCATCCGCTCGATGAAGGAGTTGGCAGCCGACCAGTTGCGGAGCAGCTTGTCGGTGACGACGATCTTGGCCGCGACCTCCTTCGGGCTCCACTTGGTCTCGCGGAGCTTCCCCTGGGTCTCGGGCTTGGGCACGCCCTCGCCGATCCAGTCGACCTGGACGCCGCCGTACATGTTGGCGGAGGCGGTCTGGTTGACGGCCGGGAGCGTGAGGTCGGCGTCGGGCGAACCTCCCGCGGGGACGACCATCGCGCGCGGGCGGAAGATCGCCTCCTGGGGCTTCACCTCCTGGAGCGTCGGGTTGATGTCGTCCGGGATCGCGAGGCCACCCGACTCTCCGGTGCCCATCTCCATGAGGGCGCGGATGCGGGGGTCGTTCGGCTGGTGGATCGCACAGAAGACGATCTCGCCGACGTTCTCGAAGCCGGGGTTCTCGATCGGCTTGCGCCCGCCCTTCGCGACGGCCTTCTTCTTCGCGGGCTCGGGATCGGGCTGCGGCTTCGACGGCACGGGATCGAGGCGGTCGAGGATCGCGCGCTCGGTTTCGATGAACTCGACCCGCTCGATCTGTTTCACGAGCCCCTCGGACTGCGCCTTCATGTCGTCGAAGGACTTCAGCTCCTCGGGAGTGAGGTCGGTGCGCTCGGCGAGCGGCGCCATCTTCGCGACCAGCTCCTTGCGCGTGCGCTTCAGCTCCAGAACCTTGGACATGGGCGAGGCCTCCGGGTTGGGACGTCCGACGACGAGGAGCATCGAGCCCGCGCGGACTCGGTCAAGCGCCGCGGCGACTACGAGAGGCGGAGCACGTCGACGACACGCCGGCGAGCCGCCGCAGCGGCAATCCGCTCGTCCTCGAGCGGCGGAGCAACGACGCGCGGCGGAGCGATCTCGGCGACGTGCGGAGCGGTGAGGGCCTGCGGCGGAACGGCGTCCTGCGACGCCGCGGCAAGCTGCGCCGGCACCTTCCGGTAGCGGGAGAGGCCGAAGACCTGCGCGTCCTTCTGCGGCTTCTCGACCGCGTCGGCGAAGCCCTCGGAGACGGCCTCCGCGGCGGTCATCCACCACTCGCCGCCCGCCGCCGCGACCCTCTGCTCGAACGTCGCGGCGCGCCGTCCCGTCCGGCGTGCGTACGTCGCGAGCATCGCGGACCACGCCTTGTCGAGGACGTCCGCCTGGCGGCGCATCTCCGGCGCGTCGCCCATGACGCCCGTCCACGGACGGTGGACCATGAACATCGCGTTCTCGGCGACGAGCGTCTGGTCGCCGGCCATCGCGACTAGCGTCGCCGCGGACGCCGCGACACCGTCCACGTGGACCGTGACCTTGCCGGGGAAGCGCGCGAGCGCGTTGTAGATGGCGATCGCCTCGAAGACGTCCCCGCCCGGGCTGTTGATCCGGACGGAGAGTTCGGGGACGTCGCCGAGGGCCTTCAGGTCCTCGACGACCTGGCGCGCGGCGATCCCGCCGAAGAAGTCCACTCCGAGGATGTCGTAGAGGTAGAGGGTCGGCGCGGGCGTCGGCGCGTCCGCGGCAGCGGCGTCCGCTGCGGCGAGCGCCATCGCGTAGCCGCGGCCGTCCTTGAGGGGGTTCGTCATGGGGCGCTCTCCTGGAAGTTGGCGTCCGGAGCGGGCGTGTCGGCCGCGGGCGGGCCCTCCGCGCCGGCGCGGGTCATGTTGAGCGGCTGGAGGTAGACGTCGCCCTCGGGGCCGATGCCGTTCAGGTTCTCCAGGCGGCGGATGTCGTTGACCGACCACCAACCCCACTGGCGACCCTGCGCGTATCCCGCCATGCGCGCCGCGAAGTCGCCGCGGAGGAGGCCGGCCACGTTGTGCTCGGCGAAGAACCGCGCGCGTTCGGAGGGCAGCAGCAGGTCGCGCGCGATCGTCTGCTCGAAGCGCACGAGCCAAGGCCGCAGCGTGTAGACCACGAACTCCAGCGACGCCTGCTCCATGTTGGCGCGCGGCTGCGCCTGCGTGTCGTAGAGCATGTGGAGCGGCACGCGGAAGAGCCGCGCGATCTCCGCGACCTGGAACTTCTTCAGCTCGAGGAACTGGAGGTCCTCGAACGTCATCCCCACCTTCTCGAACTTGGCACCCTGTTCGAGGATCACGGTCTTGCCCGCGTTTGTGACGCCGGCGTAGGCCTCGTCCCAGGACTGCTTGAACCGCTGGTACTCCGGGTCGTCCATCAGGGGCCATGTCGCGTCAGCGGTCAGCGACAACCTGGAGGGCCTGCTCTCGATGTTGCCGGTCCTTCGAACCGGCGAGGCGATCGTCGTCGGCGAGGCCGTCCACCTTCCCGTCCGGACGCTGGTCGAACCGCCTCCGAAGAACAGGCGACCGGACAGTTCCGACCCGCTGGTCTTCGACGACAAGGGGCCGGGCGGATGGAACCGTCTCCGAGAGCCCAGCGACTACGAGGACGTCGTTGCTGTCTGGCGTAGCCAAGTCCCACGATCGTCACGCGTTCGCGAGGAGCCCTAGGATGAAGCGAGTTCCCGTCACGTCCACGAACCTCGAAAGCGTCGGGTACGACGCCGCGTCGCGAACGCTGGAGATCGAGTTCAAGAACGGCAGACACGTCTACCAGTACTTCGACGTGCCACCGCAGATCCACAGCGCTCTCATGGCGGCCCAGCCGCACCCCGGCACGTTCCTCGCGTCCAACATCAAGGGGCGGTATCGGTACGCACGCGTCTCGTAGAGGCGCGTCTGACGGAGCACGGCGCTCTTCGCGCGTTTGACCTACGCCGCTTCAGGATCGACGATCTCTCGCGCCGGTCACGTGAAACAGCCGAGAAGCGTTTGGCGTCACTGCGAGTGATCTGTTGGGCCTTGCCGAGGGCACATCACCGTAGGCGTCGAGTTGACTAGGGGACCTCCATGGACCACGCTGCTGATGGCTTCGACGCGCGACGGATCGCCCTCGAAGGCATGGCCGGGACATTGACGGGCGCCGAAGCCGCCGCGGCCGTAGCGGCGATCGACTACCTCGCGGACGTGCTCGGCCGCGACACGCTCGAAGCCGCGTTGAAGATCCAACATCGAGGACTCTCTCTCCTCTTCATCAACAAAGTGCCGTGGACGCGCCGCGCGCTCATCGATCTGGCGGACGATCTCCATGCGACGATCAGCGCAGACGGGCGCGCGGAGCTCCTACGCCGGTTGCGTCACTCGGAACTGCACTCCGAGGCGCGATCGGTCCTCCACATCGCCGCGCGATACGCCAAGCGCGGCGCTGCGATCCGCATTGAACCGGCCGTGCAGGTGAAGCCCGGACGTGACCCCAAGCGACCCGATCTGCACGTCAGAGCGGAGCGCATTCCGGTCGCGGGCTACGTGGAGATCACGGCCCTGCACCGATCGTTCGCTGAGAAGCGGTCTTCGGAGACGTCGCTCGGCCTCCTCCTACCGACGTTCGCCCCTCCAGATGTCCAAGTGCTCCATGCGGGACGGATCTACCAGCCGTTGGGTCCTGACCGGATCGCCGAGTTCCGAGACCGGCTGGCGAATGCAGCTCGGCGGGCTGCCGAGTCCGGAGGCGTGGTCGTCGTCTCCGAAGAGGGTGTCATCGACATGGCCGTCGCTCCCCCGCAGGCACGGGCGCAGATCGATGCGTGGGCCGCGAAGTACGGACTCCATCCGCAGTCCGTCGACGGCCCTCCCGATGATCACTCCGATCCAGACCGGATCTGCCGCGCACTGCGATCCAAGGTCGAGCAGCTCCCTACGACCGAGCCAGCCGTCGTCGTCGTCGGATGCAGCTACATCTCGCTTTGCGACGTCGCGATGGCGAACGCGACAATGGTCGCGGTTCGCGAGGAGCTCTACCGACAGCCCCAGCTTGCTGCCGTCGTGCTGGCTGCAGGCGTGATGCCCGCGCACGACGAGGCGAAGTGCCGCATCGGAGAGGCGCAGCTCGTGAAAGTCTCGAACTTGGACAGCACGGACGTCTTCCTCGTCATTCCGAACAAGTACGCTCGGCCATCGGGCAGCCGAGAGCTCCACCGGTTGACCGTGGAGGCATTCGACGGCCTCACTGAGTTGCCCTGAGGGTCGAGCGCGGCGTCCTCGCGTCGCGCCAGATTCCGACGCGGTGGCCCGAACACAAGATGCGTGGGCGCATTGTGCTGCGACGCGCCGCCCGGACGCGATCGCCCGCCGCGGCGACCGACGCGCGCACGCGCGCCTGCAGGCGTCAACGTCGCCACGTCCCCCGCGCCCGTCGCTTGCGCGTCGCGGCGCGTGGGGCCCGCGATCCCCAGCGGTATCCCCAGCGGTGGCGGGAATCGCACGGATTCGGGGGTCGTCCTGGGTGATCGCACAAGCGTCGTAACTCGCGCCCCGCGCGTTGGTTACGTGTTGGTCGGGGCGAGAGGATTTGAACCTCCGGCCTCTTGCTCCCGAATGAAGCCTAGCGCGTTGTCCCGAAAGGAGTTACGCGCACGGCTTGCCGCAGACGCCGCAGTAGCCGCAGGAACCGACCGACGTAGCGCTCCGGTTGGCACCTCCACCGGCGCGCTCCAACGTCGGCCTCGGTTCAGCGGCGGCATCTCGCGGCGCTTCGAGATGTAGTCCTCAAGTGGACGATTCTCAAGCTCAGCGGGCGTGCTCGTCGTCGCGAATTAGAGATCGACGACCACGGGATCGCCGCCGGCCCAGTGGGCGAGGAAGTACATCAGCATCGCGTTCGTCGTCTGGCGTCCGCCGCGCAACAGGCCGACGAGGTCGGGCGCGCCGACGGTCACGAGGTCCTGGTGTTTGTAGTTGTTGAACTGCTGCTGGAGTCCCCCAGGGTCCTCCGCGCGGCCGATCTTGAGGATCGGACTCGCGCCACGGAGCCTCGGGATGTCACGGGCTGTGTACCACACGACGTAGGCACCTTGGACCGTGGGGAGGCAGTCGAGCCGTATGCGGCGAAGGGCGCTGCCGCGTTGCGGCTGTTCGGCCGCGCGAGTGCGGAATGAGTACCAAGTCCAACGTCGCGTCGGGTTGAAGATCCGGCATCGTCAACTCCGCTGAGCCTGCGTGCCCATCGCACGACCTCCTCGTCGTGCGCGCCATCGTCACGCAGGAACCCGACGCCGCCAGATAGGGGGCGTCGGACGCTCACGTTCGATCTGCGACGGACTCCTGTAACGACACCAGGGACGGGCGCAGCGCGCCCGTCCGGCCCGACTGGACTCATCTCACCCGAACGTCCACGGGCCCCGATTCCGCGGTCAGGTCGACGGAGACCTCACCGGCGAACTCCCCCGCGCCATTCGGAACGCAACCCCGAAGGACGACGATGCCCACATCCAGCGGGAGGCTGATGACGAACTCGCCTGTGACATCCACTTCCACTGCCTCAAGTGTGATTCCGTCCTGGAGCGCGCGGACGAAGCCGACCGTGGCTTCGCCGTTGTGTCCGAGGAGGCGTCCGCGGAGCTTTCGAACCGAGCGTGACCTCAGGACGAGTTCTGTGAGTTGCGCCGAGACGGTGACGCCGGCCGGCGGCCACACTCCGCGTGCCTTGCTGCACCGAACGGTTGCCTCGCCGACCGGAAGTCTGTCGAAGTCGCAGGACCCAGACTGATCGCTGTCCCCCGTGAACGACCATCCGAAGTCCGTCTCAACGACGATCCTCGCTCCCGCGACCGCGGCACCATCGGACTCGAGGACGCGGACGCGCAAGCATCCAGGCGCCGGGAGCCGTCGGCACCGCAGCACCACAGGATCGCATCCAGTAACCGGGATTGACGACACGCCAGCCAGCGGTCCGTCAGCGGCCCCCGAGAAGGGCTGACCCTTGGGCGGATAGAACACGCGCGCTCCTGCATTCTCCGGGACCACGACCAGGCAAACGCCGTCGCAATCGGTCCTCGGAAGACCCTCGCGGTCGTCCCATGGTTCCACCCCAACCGCGGCTCCAGGGATCGGCCGTTCGTTGTGGTCGAGGAGGGTGACTCGCACGCTCCGGGCCCTTCGTACGACGATCGTGCGCTCGGCAATCCCGCGCTCCACCCGTACCTCAGGCGCGCTCAAGATCGCACGTTCCGCGCCCTCCAGGGATGTCACGGCGAGCGTCCTCTCAGACGTCGCGTGGGTCGGCAACCGGGCCAGACCCTGCCGATCCGTGATTCGGGCGACCGGCCGGCTGCGCATGCCGCGCTCCTGCAACTGCACGATTACCGACGGCACGGGTTCGCCGCTTTCGTCCGTCACACGCACCAACAGGCTGTCGGGGGGAAGGTCGAACGACACGGACGTGCGCGTGTGGCCTTGCTCTACACGCGCACGAACTCCTGTCTCGACGCCGTCATAGGAAACGCGCACGTCGTACACCCCTTCTGAGAGGCCATCGAACTCGCATCGACCGGCGTCGCTCGTCACGCGGCGCACGACCGCGCCTATCGGTTCGTCCGCAGTACTCGCGTCGAACGGCCCGCTGAGATCGACGGTCGCGCCGGCCACTCCAAGCCGGGTCGCGAGATTCACAACGTCGCACTCCAGTTCGCACGCACCCGCGAGCACGAAGTCGCCTAAGTCCACGCGTCCGGAGCAGGACGGCTCGCCTCGGATTCGCGACCTCTTGCGCGCATGGCCGGTTGCGTGGATCGTGAGGACGTAGTCCCGTTTCGCGTCGAGCCCCTCGATCCCGAAGCGGCCGGCGGCGTCTGAAGTCGTAGAAGACGTGAGCGCCCCACCCATCCCGTCGCGCCCGGAGACTCCGATGAGCACGACTCGCGCCCCGGCGATCCGTGCGCCCGATGAATCAGACACTGTCCCGGTCACCGAGTAGGGCCGACGCATCATGACGACCACGTTCTCAGCCGTCCTGACAAGGATCTCGGTGGGAGCGTAACCGTCCCGAGTCACGACCAACGTGCTCCGACGACGGGGCGCCCACCCGTCGATCAGAAATGTGCCTGACTCGTCGGTCCGTACACCGCCCCCGAGGCCGCATCCCTCTACGACCCGTGCGCCGGAGATCGGAAGGCTAGTGTCCGCGTCAAGGACGGTCCCCGTCAGCAGGCCGCCGTCGATGCGCACTTCGACATCGTTGTCGCCGCGGAAGACTCTGGGCAGCCGGATCAGATGCGTCGTACAACCTGTCGGAGCCACAATCAGCGTCGCGCTGGCGCCCACTGGAATGCCCGCCAGGACTGCCTGGCCCGACGGCGCGACGGTCTCTGAGACCACGTGCTCCTGCGGGTCGAGGCCGGAAGACACGACGCACTGCACGTTGAGGCCCCGCTCCCAAGCACCGGCGGCCGTCGTGACGCGCACAACGATCGCCGCGGCTTCGGTGAGGACGATCCTGTGCGAGGCGCCCGGTCCCTCGCACGGGACGCTGGCCCATGCGTATCCCGGTGCGGAGGCGGTCAGCACCTTCCCGCCCACCCCGCAGGGATACAACAGAGCAAACGCGCCCTGCCCATCCGTCCGCGCCGTCGCGCGGACCGGAGCCTCGAAGTCATTGCGCAACATCGCCATCCGCGCGTTCGGAGGCTCGTCTCTCACCTCGACCAAGGCATCCGCTATTCCACTGCCGTCGATGGAGACAACGGTTCCCGTCACATCCGACCCCATTTGAGTGGCGGCAGGTCGACGCGCGCGCTGACGCCGATCGACACCCGCCGGAGTCGCAGTCCCGCCGAGCGGGGCGTTGTCCGGATATCGCTGAGGTGACAGTAGCAGGACGAGAACCGCGATGACAATCAGCACCGCCACAGCGACGATTGCGGTCCTCCAGTCAGCGGCTCGGCCCATCCGCTGCGGAGGAACATCGCTACCAGAGTTGCGCCGTGACATGTGCGTCTCCTTCGTCCGTCTCGAGAACGAACTGAATCGTCCCCGTGCGCGCTGGCCAAGCGCTGGCGGCACCCGGATCCATCGGTGCCGACTCCGTCACCAGCACGACGCGGCCGCCGGGACCAAATGCCTCGCACGGGCCCGCATCCATGGCCACGATGCACTGGCACGACGTTGACGTCGAACGGATCACTACGTTACGCCCTCCCTCCATCGTGAGCACGACGCGTGCTTCACGACAGCCCGGGACGGGGCAGATCAACTCGGTGGCAGACGTCACGCGCCGCTCCCACGACGCTCTCCATGCGTGGACGGACACGAGTGCGAAGGCTACTCCGAGGAGCACACGATTGGCGCGCGCACTTCGGGTCTGCTCCGATACGTGTGACCTCATCGCAGTGGCAGCTGCGAAGGCCGCAACCGCCAGCGCTAAGTTCCTAGCCGCCGCCCAGCCCGCGCCCAGGTCGGGGCCGATGCCGCATCCGCACGGTGGGAGTCCAGTCGTTGAGAACGATAGTACCGCAAGACCGACGGCCGACGCCGTGAGCGCGACGGCGACGAACTGCAACCACGCCCGTGGTGACAGAACGACGAGTCCGACCACGACGACCGTGCACTCCGCGCCTATCATCCATGCGGACAAGACGGCGGCCGTTCGGGGATCAACGCGCAACGAGGCAGAGACGAACTGCTCGATCGATGATGGGTTGCTCAACTTCGTCCAGACAGCTAGGCACAGAGCGCCCATCTGAACGCCGAACCAGACTTGCGCCAAGCGGCACGCGAGCGAAGCGCGCCGACTACTGTTCCTCATGGACGACCGGAACGGACACCGAGTTCCACGCCTTGTCCGCCATGGCGAAGGTCGCTCTTCCGAGGAGTCCGTCAGTCGCCGGAGTCCCGGACCACCGGAGCCGGATGCGAATACCCCCCGGTGTCGTCGTACGTGAGACCTCGGTGATACAATCAGGTGCGGACACCAAACGGAAGCCATCGAGCCCGACCGAGGTCTGGTCGATGAAGTCCAAGTCGACTTCTGCGCGGGACGAACACACACGCAGTTCTCGGGCCGTCACCTGCACACCGGGGAGCAACTCGACGCCATACCGAAACGCGTGGTCGCGCACGCCCATCTTCGTGCGGACCTTGAATGAGATGATCCCAGGCCCCCGGCGGTGCAGCACCTCGCCGGTGGGGACGAGCCGAAGCCCGAGTGTAGCCTCCCGGCCGTTCTTGGCGGACGAACAGGGCAGGGATGTCACCGTGAATCTTGGATCGGCGTTGGCTAGTGATTCAATCATCAGTCCGTCGAGCGTCTTGTCATCGTCCCCGACGACGCGGAGCACCTGATGCACTTCGATCGCACATGCGTCACTGCCGACTTCCCATGGTCTCACCCGCAGTATCCCGTCCGTGTCTTCCCATGTCGCCGTGTACGTAGATTCCTTGCTTCCGCGGACCTCGATGCCGATCGGCGTGTACCCACCGAACTTCACTGCACAGGTTGCCGTCGTGTCCTTCCCGTCGGCGAGGTTGATCGTGAACACGAGCGTCGACTCGGACCTGGCCGGAACCGGGCTCGGATCCAACTTCGCGGATGCACACGCGCAGGAGTTGTCGAACCACTCGGGGACGGCGGGACTGTCGGTCGGGTTGCGGATCGTGAACCTAACTTCTCGCCGGGAGTCCGCATTGGCAGACAGAGTCCCGAGATCGACTCGATTCGGGCCGAGCACGTATGGCGAGCCCGACTCGCCGTCGCACGATGCGCAGAGAGCCGACGTGACCGCTGCGAGGGCGACGCCAGCGTTGGCCGGTGCTGCGCGGCGCACGCGTCGGCGCACCGAGATCCCGAGCACGGCGGCTAGTACTCCGAGGGCGAAGCCGAGCGCCGTCGACAGCGGACGGGGGGACAGAACAGAGCGCGGCCGGACGAGGATGCAGCTTCGGATCTGGAGTGAGTCCAGGCGGCCGATCGGCACCCACTCGGCCTTGCTGGTCGCCATCAGCACCATTTCGTCTGTCGCGTCCCACACGGCGAAGTAGTGCCCGATGGTCGATGGCTCGGCACCCAGCGGCGCCGTGTGCAGGATCAGCGGGAATGAAAGCTCAGCGAGATCGTGCGACTCAGCCCTCACGGCGGAGGCGTGCAGACCCTCCGCTGCCAGGAGATTCAACATGTCGACATCCGACCGCTCCACCGGAGCGGGGGCGGCGTCGCCGGTAGGCGCCCTGGTCCATCGTCCCTGATTTCCCAGACCGGTGAGGATGACGCGCAGCGCGTTTGCCCCGCAGTCGCAGGCGAACGAGTCGTCGGCGTCCTGAGCGCGCGATTGTCCTGCCAAGACGACGACGACCGGGAGTGCGATGGCGGCCACTAGGGTTCGTCGACGGCTAGTCATTGGCCCTCCCGTGGCGCGTACCGACCGACCAGCGGCGTGCGACGAGGATCGTCGAAAGCGCGCCGATTGCAGCAGCTACGATGACGTATTTCCATCGCAGGCCCGACGCACTGGCGCCGGGGGGTACGTTTGCGAGGTTCTGCCCAGTCGTGATGTACGCGCCGACGACGCTCTGTTCGCGCTTCGCACGACCTGGGCCGAACGAGACGTTCTGCTTGGTTGCCTGATCCACCAACGAGCCGGAGCCTGGCATCAGCGTCTCGAACGGGACAGGTTTGTCGGTCGGCTCGGGCTCACGACCGTCGAGCCCGATCACCGTTGCGATTTCGTGGGCACCAGACACTTCGTCGCAGTCCGACTCGATCACACTTGGATACCAGACGCCTTCCCCGGTCTGGGCGACCTCTCGGGCGACGAGGGATCGAAGGACGCGGAGTTTCTCGCGTGGGTCCTTCGATGCCGTGGGGAACCCCTGGACTGGAAACGAGTCGGATGAGTGCGAAGCTGCGGCAGCCTCCGGTGCTTCGACCAATGCGACACGAATCGGGAGATAGTGTCGGCTCGGGTCGAGCTCAAGCACTGTGTTGAGAGACGACGACCACGGAATCCTGTAGCACTCGGTCGGCCTACCTCCGACCCGCCCGGGACCGAGCGGCACCGCTCCGGTTCGCGTCATGGCATCGGAGATACGTGTCAGTGCGACCATGAAGAACGAATGCACCGGACTCTGTTCGATCCCCAGCATGGCCTCATGGTGAAGCTGACCCGTCCACTCACCGTCCGGGAGTGCCCTCATCGCCATGATACTGCGCGTGCCGTCGTAGAAGCGGACGGACTCCCAGAGCTGAGATCTGCCCGACTCCGGGAGGTCGCGGCGACGGAATCCACGACTTCGGTCGCCGAGCCAGAACGTCTCCTCCGTCAGGCCGGAGGTAGCGCCCTCACGGAGCGCCTTGCAGGTGTTGCGATACCGAATGCCACATGGGAACGTGCGACCCTCGCGGAACTTGATCGCGTTGACCACATCCGGAT
Source organism: Planctomycetota bacterium (assembly GCA_021414065.1). GTDB lineage: Bacteria > Planctomycetota > JAJSAM01 > JAJSAM01 > JAJVHW01 > JAIOPE01. The sequence continues at coordinate 14,209 of JAIOPE010000013.1, read as the reverse complement.
CGGCGGATGTGGCGACGTCCTGCGCGAGCGCATCGGAACTATGGGCTCCGCACGGCGCGACAACGAGCGAGACCGTCGCTGCCGAGCATATCAGTGTTGCGAGAGCGCTGCGCCTCCAGCGGACGGGTGCAGGTGTCGGGGCTCGCCTACGCGCGGGGAAAGCTATCCGTCGACTTGTGGATGTGTGTGCCATCTCGTGACTCCGATTGATCAGTGACGGACTCCCGAACTGCTCATAGGGGTGCGGCAGCAGGCGGAGCGTTGCGTGCGATAGCGCGACTGCGACGGGCCGACGGGTTGCGGACGTGTCTGCCGTGGCGTCCACTCCTAGGGCGCGCGGCGTAACGGACGCAGAACCCGGCCCGAGCGATGGCGCGCCTCGGCGGCGCGCCATCGCTCGGGCCCATCCGAGGCGCAGCTACGCTCGGCGTCGGATGGGCCGTCTCCGGGCGGGGATGCGACGACCTTCCTGACGCTGGGAGGACTTCAGAATCGTCGCCAGGTTTGCGGCACGCGAAACCGAGGGCAAGCCGCTCAGGGGGCCGACTCGGTCAACCAGTCGTGCAGAGGTGCGACTGCCCCGTGCACTGGAAGCCCGGCGAGTACGAGAAGCACCCACAGACGGACAGCGCGGGGGCCCACACACACTTGCCCTTGAATGAGATGCCGGGGCCGACGTCGCAGGACAACACTCCGCCCTTCCCGCACACGTTGATCGGGCTGAACGGGCAGTTGTAGTCGATCCCGAGGTTCTTGCACGATCTGCACTCAACGAACACGCACTCCATCATGTTGGGCATCGCGGAGCAGTCGGCACCGTTCTGAGCATCGCAAGAGGGACCTGGACTACAGTAGTCGAAGATGGCCGCGCGCATGTGCGCATCTGCGCGCGCGAACTCAACCACGCTCGGCCGCACGGCCGCAGCCGACAGCCAGCCGACCCCGAGCACAGCGAGGGCCCCAAGAACCTTACGCATGCGAACCTCCAGTCTCGCCGGTCCGGCTCACGAGGCGTCAGACTGTCCTTCGCCTTTACCGCACGGCTAACTCCACCCTATGGGGCTGGTGGCACTTTGTCAACACGGACTCCCGCGAGCCATCGTATTCGCAGGGGCGGGCTGCCCGCGCGAGGTGGAGCAGGCTCTGCGGAAGACGCGCTTCAAGCACGAGTTGCAGCAGGACGCGGCGGTGCTTGAACAGGCCACGGGAACATCCGCGACTATCAACAGTTCGACGCCAGTGGGCGCGGTTGAGGGTGCCGCGGTGGAGCGTTCATCGCGCGCGCGTCGTGCCCAAGTCATGCTGTGCCGCGAGCACGACCGGTGACGTACTCCCGCACGAGCGCTCGCGTCTCCGCGTCGCACTGCGGATCCGCGAACATCAGCGCCACGCGGGCGTAGAGCGAGTCGCGCAGCGTCAGATAGACGCGGCCCACATCCGCCCGCGTGGCGGGAAGGGAGAGGGCGACGAGGGTCTCCAAGTCGCCCGTCTCCTCGGCCCATGCAGCTTCGGCCACGCTACGGCCTCTGGACGGTGCCCGCGCCGCCGACGCCGGCCGAGCCGCCGGTGCCGGCCGGGATCGAGGACGCGTTGCCGCCCGACGCGCTGTTGCCGGTGGTCGTGATGGTCACGTTCGTGGGCGCGCCGTTGGCCGACTTGATGGCGGACGCGACCTGCTCGGCCGTCCACTTCTGCTCGTCGGCCATCTTCAGGATCGGACCGATGACCTCGGAGGGCACGGATGACGCGAAGTACCAGTTCACGGCAGCGGTGCCGCCGGTCGCGGTCGAGGGGGCCTGGCCCTGCTGACCGGTCACGGTCTGCGCGAGCTGGCCCGCGGTGGCGGGCGCTCCGGCGGTGGCTGGCGACGCGGCGGCGGGCTGGAGGCCGGCGCACCCTCCGATCGCGACGGCGGCGCCGAGGGCGGCGACCGCGAGGACGAGGACGGACGCGAAGTTGCGGGTTCGAGACATGACGTGCTGCTCCTTTCACGAGCGGCTGGCGAGCGCGGATCGGTCGATCCCGTCGCGGACTGCGTCGGCTACCTGCTGACGATGAGCGTCGAGGGCCTCTCCGACGCGACCGAGGACCCTCGTGTTCTCGTTGATGGCTGCGGTGGCCTGCTGCTGCGACGCATGGCACGTCTCGGCGATCGACTTGATCGTCGAGTCGCGGCGGTCGAGCGCTCGCAGGAAGTAGATGACCAGCACGACGAGCACCGTCAGCGACGGCACTTGGCGAGCGGCTTCCTTCAGGGTCTCGTCCATGGTCAGGCCCTCTCGTGGCGGGGACGCTGCGCGTAGGCGAGATCCGCGCGGAAGACGACGGTTCCGCCGACCTTCCCCGCGCCGCCGACCGTCTTGCGCCAGACGGTTGCGAGGACGAGGCAACCCGCGGAGAGCGGGTTCGCGGCGTCGTCGTGGTCGATGACGAGCTCGGTGACGTGCGGCCCACCGCCGTCGTCGATGCCCTCGACGTCGGCGCCGATGTCCGTGACGGCGTCGGCGAGCAGCGTCGCCGTCTTCGTTACCTTCTCCTGACCGGGGATCAGCGTCCGGACCTCGCCGGACCACTCGATGTCGTCGCCGGCGAGCTGCGCCTGGCCGAGGACCTGGAAGAGCCGGAGCTTCGCGTCGGTCGCGCCCTGCCAGTTCTTCGGCACGACGAACGCGAGGGTTCGCTTCTCCGCAACGGCATCGAACAACCAGCCCTCGAGCGCGCCCTTGCGCTGCTTCGTCGGCGGGTTCACGGCGTCGTTGCCGAGGTCCCCCTCCAGCGCGAGTTCGACGGTGTCGAAGGACGCCGCGGGCGTGATCGAGAGGAGTCCCTTCCAACTGCCGCTCACCGGGAGGTCGGCGAACCAGACCTCGCCATCGCCGACTCGGTAGACCAGGAGCCCGGAGTTCAGCGGCGACGCTGCGGGGAGGGCCGCGCGGTTCTCGACGCGAAGCGCCTTGAACTCGAAGGGGGCGAGCCGGTCATCGACGACGCTCGGGTCCGCGTTGATGCTCGCCGGGAGACGCGAGAGCGGTCCCACGGGCTGCCAGGACGCGGGTCCGGCGTCGATCCGCAGGTACTGGAACACCCGGTAGGGCGACGCGGTGTTGTCCGCCCAGAACTGCCCCTCCTGCGGGCTGGCGGGCGGCGCGGCGCCGATGAAGCACGTCCGCAGCGCGAGGGTCCGGCCCTCCAGTTCGAGGAACGCCACCGGGATGCTGTCCCCGGTGTTCGGGTCGTCGTTGAGGGGGGCCCACGTCGGCACGTCCTGAGGCTCAGCGCGCTTCAGAGTCGTTCAACTCACGAAGCGCGGAACCCAACCAGGGCGCTCGCGACGACGCCCTCCGTCGACGCGAAGGTACGGTGGGGCTACGCGGACGTCGAGACGACCACGTACCGGAAGCGCTCCGTCCCCACGAGCGAGTAGTCGCTCCACCGGACCGACACCGGCGTCCTCACCGCGATCGACCGGTCGCGGTCCTTCCGGGTGCCAGGGCTGGCGCGCGGGTCCCAGGCGAGGTCTCCGTGGACGCGCGCGCCATCCGCCATGCGAAACGCCTGGTCGACGGTCCCTGAGCGCCCGACGTTCCAGTAGCCCGGGTCGTTGGTCAGCGCGACGACAAACCCCGCGTCCACCGCGTGGGCGGCCACGAGCGAATGTACGCGCTCCACGTCCTTCCAGAAGTCGAAGCGCCGGATGTCCTGCGCTGCTCCGCTCTTCAGCCGGAACGACTCGCCATCCAACTCGACCTCGAACCGACGCGTCCAGTACTTCAACTCGATCGCGATCCGCGCGGTCCCTGCGCGGGCGACGATGTCGACGTAGAGCCGTTCGTTCGCAACGTCGAGCGGACGTTCGAGTCGGAGGTCGCCAGCGTGGCCTGCCGCCGCGAGGTCCCACGCGAGCGCGTGCTGGAAGTCGGCCTCCGAGTGGAAGATCGGTCGCCGCGCTGCGAGCGATGCGAGCGCGCGGTGGAGATCGAGAGTCGGCACGCGCAGATGCTACGCGGATCGGGCGACCGCGCCGCTACGGCGCGATGAGTCCATGTCCGCGAAGCGCGTTGAGAATCTGGACCACCGCGGCGCGGCACATCAGGTCGATCACCATCCCGCCAGCCGGATCCGCGATGGCTCCAGCCCGTGCGCCGACGACCTGATCGCCCGCGACGACGAGGCCGGAGCCGAGGACGAACTTCGCGCCATCGAGCGCCGCGACCCCGCTCGCGTCGCCCGCGGGGAGCCAGCCGACCGCGAGTTTCCCGTCCGCGAGGGCCTTCGGGATCGCGTCTGCCGTCGGCGCGGCGGTCGCCACCTCGTCCGCGCCGCCGTTCTGGTGCGTCGCTGCGTGCGGGACGGACGGGAGCCACGCCGGCGCGAGCTTGCCGCTCAGCATCGCGATCGGGATCTTCCCGGCCGCCGGAGCCTCCTGCGCGTTCGCCGGGTCTTGGACGACCTTCGCCGCGCCGTCGAGCGTCGCGAGGCCGTCCGGGACGCCGGCGTCGTCCTCCGTCCAGACGAGCTTCCACGCCACGAGCTACTCCAGTTCCAGTTGCCGCAGCCGCGGCGCGAGGGCCTGATGGCGGAGGAGTTCGAGCGCCATGAGGACCGTCTCCGGGCTGGCGCCGTGGGCGTTGATGACCTCGGCGAGGTGGTCGTGGAGGAGGCGCGTCCGGTCCTTCTGCGCGCCCCGCGGCCCGGCGAGGACGGGCGGACCGGGGTCCGGGGGCGACGGCTCCGCGGCCGACCCCTCCGGAACGGGAGGTCCCGGCGGGACGAACACGCGCGTCGCGCCGCGCGGCTCGGCGGCCTGCCTCGCGGCGCGCGCCTGCACCCGAACCATGAACTCCGGGTCCGCCACGATCAGTACCACACCATCGGGCGGTTGATCGTGGTGTCGAAGATGAGCCGGCCGACTGCGGCCGAGCCGGGGCGCCCGCCGGTCGTGTAGCCCTTCGGCCGGAGCGCCGTGATCTCGTTGTCCGCGAAGTCCCAGGCCGTCCCCGCCTGCGCGGCCGCGGGGACGCGGGTGTCGGAGAGCCTGCCGTCGTTGCCCGCCGCCGACTGCTGCGATCCGGTGCCGAGGGTGCGCAGCGACGGCGTCCCGACGAGTCCGTCCTTGTTCGCGGCAGCGACGTGCGCGTCCGTGATGCCCAGCGCCTTCACGCGAAGGGAGTCAGCGTTGATCTCCAGCGTGGACCCGTCCACGTTCACGTCGAGGGTGTTCCCGGTCTTGGTCAGGCCGTTGCCACCGACGATGTCGCCCGCGCTCGCGAACTGGGTCCAGGTGAGCGACGTCGAGCCGACGGTGATCGGCGCGTTCGTCGTCATCACCCACAGCGTGTCGGCGTTCGCCGTGCCTTCCTCGACGAACGCGGACGCGCCCCGGAGGTCCCCCTCGCTGTCCGCGTCCGTCGCGCGGCTCCACGCTCCGGCCGCAGCGACGTAGACGCCGTTCTCGGACGCCGCGCTCTGGTTCTTCACGAGCACGCGGTCGCCGGCGATCACCGAGACGCCGTCGATCGTCTGCGCGCCTGAGAGCGCGATGTTGGCCGTCGTCGCGGCCCGGACGGACTCCTTCGGGGCGAGCCCCTGCGCGACGGAGTCAACGTAGTTCTTCGTCGCGAGGTGGGCCGCGCCCGTCGGTTCGGCGGCGTTCACACCCTTGAAGGCGCCGAAGTCGAGGTCGCGCGTCAGCGGCCCGAGCGCCGGTGCAGCGTCGCTCCGCATGGCCGTCGTCGCGGCGCCGTTCACCGCGGCACCGCCGATCGTTGCGGACGGGTTCGAGAACCCTCCGAAGTCGTCCTCGGTGATCAGCTTCTTCCATGCCATGGGCCGGGCCTCCTGTGTCGGGGTCCAGAGTCACCCGAGTGCAGAGTCCTTCAAGTCGGACGCCCCGGCAGAACGTACTTGCGCCGCCCCCGGCGGGCCGAACCGCGCCACTCCCGTGGATGCCTGGATCTCGTCCGGCGTGACCTTGATCCGTCCCGCGCCAGAGCGAAGGTCTGGACATGCACGAGGAGGTCCCGATGAACGAGCCGCGCGCGAGGGGCTACGTCCCCGACTGGGTTCCCGAGGGCTGGCGCGCCCCGGCGCACCCCTACCCGGACATGCGCTGCCAGCGTTGCGGCGCGCAGCTCGTCCCATGGGGTGTGGTCCACCGGGCCGGGCGCGAGCTCGTCCAGATGCACTGCGGGGACCACCCGGTCGCGGACCGGCTGTGGGACGAGCGGACCGACGAGGACTGCGGACGGCTTCACGAAACGAGGAGATAGCGATGCGAGGACTCTGCGACGGCGGGATCGACGGCGGCGGGAACGAACGGTTCGAGAGGCGGAGTCGGTTCGGCGGCGAATCCAGAGCGACGCTGTCCCCGGCTCCCGGCAAGATGTCCGCGCCGGGGCTGGGCCTGACCCGTCCGTAAGAGCGCGCAGCCAACTCCACACCACATTCCCCCTGTACCGTTCGGGGACGCGATCGAGTCGGGCGTCCATCGCTGTGGCCGCGCGCCGGGAGCAGCCGATTTTCCCCCGCGCCTTGAGCGCCGGGAAAGGACCCGCGCCCCGGCGTAGCGGCCATGCCGACGGCGACGCGCACGGACATCGAAACGCGTCGCCATCGACTCGTAGTTTGACGCGAGCAGCTTCGGCACCGCGCCGGGAGCGACCGACTTTGCCCCCTGCGCCTCGAGCGCCTGGGGGGGACTTGTGCCCCGGCGCGGTGGCCACGACGAAGATCCCGTGGGGAGTCGCGCCATGAGCGCCAGTACAGGGCCGATCGCACGTCGGGGCCAGCCGCAGCCGCGAACAGGAGGTGCCAGGTGACCGAGGAACTGTTGCCGGCGGCGTACGCCGGCGTGGACTGGGCGACGGAGAAGCACGACGTGTGCGTGCTGGACCCGGGAGGCAAGGTCGTGGGCGAGAAGGAGTTCGCCGCCGACGCAGCGGGCCTCGCCGCGATGGCGGACTGGCTGATCGAGAAGTCGGGCGCGCCGCCGGACCGGATCGCCGTGGCGATCGAGGTGCCGCATGGCCCCGTGGTCGAGTCGCTGCTCGAGCGCGGTTTCGCCGTGCACTCGATCAACCCCAAGCAGCTCGACCGTTTCCGCGACCGTTTCAGCGTCGCTGGGGCGAAGGACGACCGCCGGGACGCGCGCGTGCTCGCGGACTCGCTGCGCACCGACGGCCGCGCGTACCGGCGTGTCTCGAACGACGATCCGGACACGATCGGCCTGCGTGAGTGGTCGCGGATGGCCGCCGACCTCGCGCGAGAGAACACCCTGCTGTGCAACCGCGCGCGGCAGCAGCTCCTGCGCTTCTTCCCGCAGGTGCTGGAACTCACCGACGACGTCGGCGAAGCGTGGATTCTTGCGATCCTCGAAGCCGTGCCGACCCCGGCCGACGCGAAGAAGCGACGGGCCTCGACGATCGAGACGATCCTCAAGGAGCACCGGATACGCCGGTGGAAGGCGGACGAGGTCCTCGAGATCCTGCGCAAGCCGGCACTCGTCGTCGCGCCGGGCACGCTCGACGCGGCGACCGGCCACCTGCGACTCGTCGCCGAGCGCATCCGCCTGGTCCGCCGCCAGATCCGCGAGTGCCACGAGATGCTCGACGAGATCTGCGGACGCCTGGGCGCCGCAGACGCTGCGGAGGTGGAGGGGCGGAAGAACGAGCCGCGTGACGTCGAGATCCTGCTGTCCTTGCCAGGGGTCGGTCAGATCGTCGCCGCATCGCTGCTCGCCGAAGCCTCCCGCCCGCTCCGCGACCGAGACTATCAGGCGATGCGGACGCTCTGCGGCATCGCACCCGTGACGAAACGCAGCGGCAAGAGCCTCGTCGTCGGAATGCGCAAGGCGTGCAATCCGCGGCTGCGCAACGCGCTGTACCACGCGGCACGCGTCGCCGCGCAGTGCGACCCCGGATGGAAGGTCCGCTACGCGGCGCTGCGCGCGCGCGGATGCTCGCACGGCCGCGCCTGCCGCGGCATCGCCGACAGCCTGCTCCGCGTCGCAGTCGCGATGCTCAGGTCGCGGACGCTCTACGACCCGGCGCGCCGCCGCGTGAAGGCGGCCGCATGACCGAGCCGTTGCTGCTTCTGCTCCCCTCCCAACAAGAAGCCTCTCCCCCCGGTGTGTCATGCCGGAGCCGGACGGCGAAGGCTTCGCACGGCATAGCGCGAACGAACTCGACGAGCTACCCGTCAGCCCGCGAAAATCGCCTTGCAGAACGGTGGGGAGTCCTTTCCCTACAGCCGACGGTCGTCCCTGGTCTCTCGAACGCGCGCACGCAGTGGTGACTACGTCCCGAACGCCTGCCAGTGGACGGTCGGCGCGAACGTCGCCGGGTCGCCCGCGAAGACCGCCGCGCCACCCGCGATCGTGAAGCCCGTCGAGGTCACGTTCGTGACGATCGGCGTCCCCGTGTACCCGACGAGGCTCGCGGTCACCTTCGGCGGGTTCTGGAACGGCACCGGGAAGACGACGTTCACGGGGCTGCAGTTCACGACGACCTCGCCCTCGAGCTTCCGGTTGAACTTCCGTCGCGTGACGACGAGCCGCGGGACGCGGACGAACCGGAGGCCGTCGCCGGAGACGGTGACGCGGAGCCGAGTCCGCCAGTATCTATAGGTGCCCGGCGCGAAGGGACGCCACCCGTCCCACGCGCCGCCGGGCGTCGGGCTCGTGTCGATCTCGACCGCTGCGTCCACGGGCGCGAGCGGGGTCAGCCGCCAGGAGTTCTGCGACGCGAAGGTCGGCGTCCCGAGCGGGACGAGCTGCTCGTCGCGGCCGGCGCGGGCCCCGAGGGCCGGGCGACGGATCGCGCCGAACGGGAGGCCCGCGTCCACGGGCTGCGCCGCGCCCATGTCCACCTCGACCCGCTGGTGCTCGACCTGCCCGGCGTCGAAGACCGGCGACTCGTACACGCCCCGCGGCCAGTACTTCGCGAAGCACGGGACGCCCGCGAAGGAGCCGAACGGCACGACCGCCGCGCCGAAGTGGAGCGGGAGCCGTTCCTGGCGCAGCACGCCACCGTCCACTTCGAGGTGGGTCTTCGTGCCCGGCCACCCGAGCGCCCCCTGGTCGGCGGCGTCCGCCGTGACGTGCGTGTCGAGGGCCGCGATCGCGACCGTCGCGGACGCCGCCTCGCGCGACGTGCGGCCGAGGGAGTCCACCGCCTTCACGTGGAGCGTCGTCGCCCCGGACGCGGACCACGCCCACGCGAGGCTCGTTCCGATCACGCCCGCGGCGATCCGCGTCCCGTCCTCCCACGAGTCCCCGACGCGGGCTTCGTGGGCCACCGTCACGCCGTCCGTGGCGGCGTCCCACCGGAGGTTGACGTTCGGGCCGTCCTGCGCGGCGGCGAAGCCCGTTGGCGCGGCGGGCAGCGCGGGTGTTCCCTCGTCGGCCGTCGGCGCGACGCGGAGCGTCTCCCACTCGTCCTCGGCGGCGAGGCTCCCGTCCGTCTCGACGGGGACCACCGCGAACGTGTAGCTTCGCTCCGGGTGGAGCCCGGTCGCCGTGAACTCGCTCGCGTCCGTCCGGCCGATCTCCGTCCAGCCGGTGTCGTCGGCGCCGCGCTTGAGCACCGCGACCGTCACGCTCTGCGCGCGGGACCAGGAGAGCACCGCCTCGACGTATCGCTGCGTGTCGGCCATCACTGCACCCTGGCCCGCAGGCCCGTCACGCGCCGCGAGGCGCTCCGCGTCGTCGTGCTCGCGGACGACGTGCTCGCGGACGACGTGCCCGCGGTCGCCGGCGCGGCGCTCACGGGCACCGTGACGCTCTTCAGGGAGTAGACCGAGGAGTCCATCACCCGCCCCGCGTAGCGGACCGTGAGCTTCCCGTCCTCGTCGCGCCCGACCGCGCCCGCCAGCACGCGGACCTTCAGCTCCGTCGCGCTCCCACCCGTCGAGTAGGGGACGCGAGTCCGGACGAGCACGATGTCGCCCGCTTCGACGTGCTGGACGCCGGGGTGCGCCTCCCACGTGCAGGGGAAGGGGAGCGCGCGGGCCTGCTCCGCGAGGTGACGCAGCATCCGCGCCGCCTCCGTCTCGCGGGTCACGCCGCGGAGGTCCACCTCGCGGACGTTCAGCGGCGTCGCCTCGGGGAGGCCGTCCACCGGGTACAGCAGTTCGTCGCGCTCGTAGTCGAGGAACTCGCTCCAGAAGGAGCCCTTCACGCCGGTCGGCGACTTGCCCCACTCGTCGAGCCGCAGCACGAACTTCGACATGTTCTGCGCGGCGGGGTCCACGTCGTCCACGAAGGTGAAGACCGGGTCGCCGTCCTGGTCGAGCGGGAATCGCCAGCGCGCGCCCTGGAGCGTCGCGAAGCAGTAGCCCAGGAACGCGAAGTCGCCGACCGTCTCCATGAGCGACATCGGCGTGTCGAGGACGACGTTCAGGCGGCAGCGTCGCTCGCCGTTCGTCGAGGATGCGGGCCGCGTCGCGTCGTCGCCCGGGCGGTGGACCCACGCATCGCAGAAGTCCGCGAACGCGACGAGGCCGTTCAGCGACCCGTCCGCCCCGACGAGGAAGTCCGTCCCCGTGAAGAAGTAGCCCGCGCCGTACCGCTCGATGGCGGCGCCCTCGGCGGACGTCACGAGGTCGCGGATCGCGAGCGCGGCGTTCTGGCTGCTGCCGAGGTCCCGCGCGCCGCCCTGCGCGTCCGTCCGCGGGTCGTAGAGAGCGCCGCGCTTGGCGACGCACGTGACGCGGAGGCTCCCGCCCTGGAGTGCCGCCCCGACGCTTCCGCGCAGGCCGAGGAGCGCCGTCCCCGGGTACGTGAAGCCCTCGCGCGTCACCTCCGTGACGTACGTGAACTGGATCTCGTCCACGGCGAGCGCGTCCGTGGACTCGGCCGTCTGTCGCGTGACGCGGACCTCGTAGGGCGCGCGGTCGAAGTTGGCGAGCGCGTCCGTCGCGCCCGTGTCGCCCGCGATGCTCCGCTTCTCCAGTTCGTCGCGGAGGCCGATCTCCCAGCGCATCGTCGAGGCCCGCTCGCCGATCAGGTCGAAGGTGTTCCCGGAGTGCGCGGAAAGCACCGTCCAGGTCGTTACGCCCTGCTTCCGGTACTCGACGCGCACGCGGACCGTGATCGCGTTCGTCCCGCCGTCGTCCTTGTACTGGATCATCCCGCGCGGCGCGGAGATGCCGACCCGCAGGTCGTCCACCTCGCGGCCATCCGTCGAGTAGGTGTTCCCGACGTTCCGGGCGAGCACCTGCTCCTTTGGGTTCCGTGACTGCTCGAGGTCCGTGAAGCCCTCGATCGGCTGCTGGTCGAGCGTCCCCGGCCGCCAAGTGACGCGGAGGCCTTGGAAGGGCGTCGTGCGGTACTTCGCCGTGACCTTCTTCCCGTTCCCGGGAGCCGTCCCGAAGGCGACCTTCGTGATGCCGCCCGCCGCCAGCGTGATGGCGAGCGAGTCCGCGCCGAGGTAGTCGTACGTGACGCGGACCGTGTACCCGGTCGGAGGCCGCGTCACGAAGCGCAGCCGCATCTTCCACGCGGCGAGCTTCTGCGATCCCCACCTGAAGAGCCCCTCGCGACGCGGCTGCTCCAACTCCGGGCGACCCGTGCCGCGGATGAAGACGCGGATCGTCTGCGAGAGGATCCGCTCCGTCTTGTCGTCGCGGCGCAGGTCGAACGTCAGCTTCGGCGTGGGGAGCCGAACACCAGTCAGCGGGTCGTAGCGCGCGGCGGGCGGCGCGGGGACCGTGAACTCGGCCGACGCCGACCGCTTCGTCCACGCCTTCTGGACGCCGTCCACGAAGACCTCGACGGCGGGGGCCTCGTCGTCTCCGAGGAAGACCGAGCGGTGCGGGAACACGAACTCCTTCTTCGAGCCGTTGCCCTTCCCGAGGTTCTCCTCGCGGAGGTTCGAGACGATCCGCCGGTCGTTGATCTCGATGTCGGTGACGTCCGCGACGACGCCCTCGCAGATGACGCCGAGCCACCGGAACTCCTGCCGCGCAGTGTTCCGCACGTCGCCGGGGGAGACGCCCTCGACGGCCTCGGTGACGGACTCCGCGATCACGACGGGCTTCATGCGGTGGACGCCGTAGAGGATCGGGACATGCGCGTCCGCGCCTCGGGGGTTCTCGAACTGGTCGATCCCGTAGGTCGGCGAGTCGCGGAGGTTCTTCTGGCGGGGCGGGGTCGGCGTGAGCGCCGTACCCGCGATCGTCCCCGCGCCCGCGACCATGAGCGGGATGCCGATCTCGGCGAGGACACCCGTGAAGGTGAGGATCGCGCCGACGACGAGCTCCAGCCCGCCGATGATGTAGCCGAGTCCCTTGCCCATGGCTCAGCCCACCCGCAGCGCGCGCGCGTCGGCCGCGGTCGGGAAGCCGCCGAAGCGGAGCGGCTCGTCCTCGAAGTGGCGGCGGCAGTCCTCGCGCGTCTTGTCGCACGTCGCGAGGTCGCCGACGTAGCCGCAGTGGGCGCCCTTGTAGAGCCAGCGGCAGCGGAGCCCCTGGAGCGTGCGGTCGGGGACGCGGATCGCCTCGGCCGGGAAGACGCCGAGGTCGAAGGCGACGGCGTCGCGTCCGACGAAGGAGTAGGCGTTCACGAAGAGCGTCCACTCGATCACGAGGTCCGCCGGCGTCGCGCCCGTGAGCATCGAGCGAGCGGCCTGCCGGATGGTGACGCGGCGGCCGCGGAGATCCTCGCCGCCGGTGTCCGGGTGGCAGAGCGGGCCGAGGACGCCGTCCGCGCTCTGGAGGACCATCTGGAGGGACGGCACCTCGCGCTCGGCTGACTCCTGGATCTCGCCGAACGTGCCCGCCGTCGGCTCGAAGGTGAGGCCGTTCCACGCCCGCGCCTCGGTATCGAGGGCGTAGCGGAGCGGCGTCGTGCTTCGCGCGATCTCGACGAGCGCCACGAGGTCGAGCGCATCGCCCTGCAGCAGCGCGAGGAAGGCGGCGTTCTTCTGCCTCATGAGGCGTTCGGGACCGCGGCGTAGCTGAAGCCGGGTCCCGTCTCCCGCAGTTGGATGGCGACCGTGCGGTCGGCGACGACGGCCGCTCCGAGTCCGCCCGCCTCCAGCTCCTGCTCGGAGGGAAGGTCGTCTCCCTCGAAGCGGACCATGTGGAGGAACTCGTAGGCGAGCGCGACCGTCGCCCCGAGGCCGGGCGCGGTCCCGAACCGGACGACGCACTTCGCCGAGGTCCCGAGGACATACGCCGCGCCCGCCTCGTTGACGATGGAGTAGTGGACGCCGAGCGTCTGCACCGCGCCGTTCTTCCGGACGACGAGCGTCGTCGTGTCCACGTAGCGCCTGGTCGCCGCGAAGTCCTTCTGCGTCGCCGATTCGACGGCGGGCGCGTCGTCCATCTGCGCGGCACCGGGGTTCTGCGGGCGGTAGAGGAAGGGCTCGAAGCCACCGAACCGCGCGTTCCAGAACGCCTCGAAGTCGCGGTAGCTCCCGCCGGGGTTCGGAAAGAGGAGCGTCCCGCGGACGACGAGCTCGCCCGCGGCGTGGAGCTTCTGAAGCGTGCGGCGCCCGCCGCCCTGCTCGTGCACGGCGTTCCCGTAGGCGAGGTACTCGCGGAATCCGCGCCGGAGGAACACGAAGGGGAAGGTCGCGGTCGCCATCAGTCCCGGGGCCTCATGCCGCGCCTACCGCTCCGGCGCAGCGCCGACGCGACGATCGCGGCGCGCGCGTCCGGGCTGGACCGCGCCATCACCTCGTCGGCGATCACGGCGGGCGGGCGGACGGTGAGCGCCACGTGGACGTTGCCCTCGCCGCCGGAGTTCGCGCCGTTGCTGACGCGGACGAGTTCGCCCGGCGAGAGCTTCATCGAGACGAGCTGGCTGTCGAGCCCGCCGAATCCCCCGACGCGCCACGTCCCGCCGTGCGCGCCCGCGGGCGCCGGTGCGGCCGACGCGGCGGCTGCCCCGGCCCCAGCGCCAGCCGCGCCGCCCGCCGCGCCCCCGAGGCCCGGGAAGAGGGAGAGGATCGCCTTCATGATGAGCGCCTGCTCGATCATGCGGACGACCTGGAACGCGAAGTCCGCCGCGAACGACCGGAACGCCTCGGTCGCCGACTTGCTCCCGCGAGCGATGTCCTCCAGCGCGGAGGCGACGCCGCCGGAGAGGTCGTTCACGGCGACGTCGGCCATCTGCGCGCCGAGCTGACCCCAGCCCGCCGTCTCCTCGCGGAGCTGCGAGATCCGCCCCTGGAACCCGGCCGCGAGGTCGTCGCCGGTGACCGCCTGC
>JAIOPE010000026.1 GCA_021414065.1 Planctomycetota bacterium | reverse complement strand
CGACAACGAGTGGGGCTACAGCAACCGCGTCGTGGACCTCATGGCCTACTCGTCCGCGCTGGGGAAGTGACATGGGCGCACTCGGGAAGCTGACCGTCCGCGACCTCGACGTCCGCGGGAAGAGGGTCTTCGTTCGCGTGGACTACAACGTTCCGCTCGACGAGGCGCTGCACGTGACGGACGACCGCCGCATCCGCGCCACATTGCCGACGATCCGCCTGCTCCTCGATCGTGGAGCGAGCGTCATCCTCGCGAGCCACTTCGGGCGGCCGAAGGGCAAGGTCGTCGAGGACCAGCGCCTCGCTCCGGCGGGGCGTCGGCTCGCTGAACTTCTCGGGCGGGACGTCAAGATCCTGAAGGACTGCGTAGGTCCCGACGTGGAAGCGGCGTGCCGTGCGGCGAAGCCCGGCGACGTGCTGCTGCTCGACAACCTCCGCTTCCACAAGGAAGAGGAGGCGAACGACGCCGGCTTTGCGAAGAGCCTCGCATCCCTCGCAGACGTCTACGTGAACGACGCATTCGGTGCAGCGCATCGGGCGCACGCATCCGTCTCCGGTGTCCCCCTGTTCCTCCAGCCGGCGGCGGCGGGCCTGCTGATGGCGGCCGAGATCGAGCATCTCGGCGGCGTCCTCGCCGACCCTCCGCGGCCGTTCGTGCTCGTCTTCGGCGGTGCGAAGGTGTCCGACAAGGTTCCCGTGCTCCGCAATCTGCTCTCGCGCGTGGACGTTGCGTTGGTCGGCGGCGGGATGGCCTACACGTTCCTCGCGGCGAAGGGTGTGGCGGTCGGGTCGTCGCGCCTCGAGCCCGATCTCGTGGACACCGCGCGGCAGATCCTCGCCGAGGCCGACGCGCGCGGCGTCCGCATCCTGCTGCCTGTGGATCACGTGGTCGCGGCGAAACTCGAATCAGGCGTGCCGACGGCCATCTCCGCGCCCGGCGTGCCCGACGGCTCGATGGGACTCGACATCGGCCCGGCGACCGCCGCAGCCTTCGCGACCGAAATCGCGAAAGCGGCCACCGTGCTTTGGAACGGCCCGATGGGTGTGTTCGAGATCCCTCCGTTCGACGCCGGTACGCGTGCCGTTGCCGATGCGATCGCGTCGGCAACGGATCGCGGCGCGCGCACGGTGGTCGGTGGCGGCGACACGGCGGCGGCGGCGGAGGTCGCCGGCGTCGCGAACCGGATGAGCCACGTGTCAACGGGCGGCGGTGCTGCACTCGAGTTCCTCGAGGGACAGGTCCTGCCGGGCGTGGCGGCACTGAGTCCATCGACGTGAGTGGCGCGAACCCGCCCATCCGGATCGCGCCGAGCCTCCTCTCGGTGGACTTCGGTCGCATGGCCGAGGGCCTCGCGATGGTGGAGCGCGGCGGCGCGGACCTCCACCACGTGGACGTGATGGACGGGCACTTCGTGCCGAATCTCTCCATCGGGCCACCGGTGGTGAAAGCGGTGGCGGCGGCGGCGAAGATCCCGCTCGACTGCCACCTCATGGTGACGGACCCTCTCACGTACGGCGAGCGCTTCGCGAAGCTGGGCGCATGGGGCGTGACGTTCCACATCGAAGTCACCGACGATCCGGCTGCGCTCGCTGCGGCGCTGCGCGCGATGGGCGTGCGCCCGGCGGTGGCCATCAATCCTCCGACCCCCGTGGAGCGACTCGAGCGCGCGCTGGACCACGTTGACATGGTCCTCGTCATGTCCGTCCATCCCGGGTTCGGCGGGCAGAAGTTCATTCCCGACGTACTCGCGAAGGTGGAGGCCCTGCGCCGGCGCTACGGCTACGGGGGCGATATCGAGATGGACGGCGGCGTGGACCGGAGCACGATCGCCGACTGCGCCCGCGCCGGCGCAAACGTGCTCGTTGCAGGCACGGCGATCTACGGCGCCGCCGACCCAGCGGGCGAAGTCATCGAACTGCGGCGCCGCGCGGACGCTGCGCGCAAGGGAGCCTGACGATGGCGTGGCTCACTCGCAAGAAGAAGAAGGACACCCCCGAGGGCCTGTGGCAGCGGTGTACGGGCTGCGAGGAGTACATCTTCAAGCAGCAGATCCACGACGCACACGAGTGCTGCCCGGCGTGCGGGGAGCACTTCCCGATCTCTGCGAGACGGCGCGTCGCCGTCACGTCCGACGAAGGCACGTTCGAGGAGCTCGGCGCTGATGTCGTCGGCCGCGACATCCTCGGGTTCCACGATGCGAAGGGCGGATACGCGGAGAAGCTCGTGAAGGCGCGTAGCGTCTCGGGCCTCGGCGACGCCTGCGTCGCGGGTCGCTGCCGGATCCGCGGAATCCGAGCCGTCGTGGCGGTTCTCGATTTCGGGTTCCTCGGCGGCTCGATGGGCCACGCAGTGGGTGAGAAGGTCGCTCTGGCGCTCGACGCGGCCCGCGAGGACCGACTGCCGTGCGTCGTCTTCACGTCGTCCGGCGGGGCGCGCATGCACGAGGGCGCGCTGTCGCTCATGCAGATGGCGAAGACGTCGGCGGCGATCCACCGATTCAAACAGGAATCGGGGGCTCCCTACGTGACGGTGCTGGCGAACCCGACCACGGGCGGCGTGACAGCATCGTTCGCCGCGCTCGGCGACCTGATCTTCGCCGAGCCCAAGGCGCTGATCGGGTTCGCGGGGCCCCGCGTGATCAAGAACACGATCCGTCAGGACCTGCCGAAGGGGTTCCAGACGTCCGAGTTCCTGATGGAGAAGGGGTTCATCGATCGGATCATTCCGCGCCGCGAGATCCCGGGCGAACTGGCGCGGGCCTTCGGACTTCTGCTGCCGAGCAGCCCGTCGCAGTAGGCGCGGACAACGGACCGGGCGCGCGAACGGACGAACTCGCGCATCATTGCGGCGTAGGCCCGCGTGCCGTTCGCACCTCGGGCCTACCTCGTCGGGGACGTCCCTGCGAGCGCCGCGTCTTGTTCTCCTCGGTCCGGCCCGGCCGCGCTGGGCGCGGATGCTCTACGAGGAGGGCGAACGTGCGTCCAGCTTCCTGTACCGTTCGCGACTCGGGCCTACCTCGTCGGGAACGTCGCCACGAGCGCCCGGTCACCTGCTCCTCGGTCCGGCCCGGCCGCTCTGCTCCGCGGAGGCGCGTCGCAAGGGAGTGCGTGAGTCAAGCCTCCTCCTCCCCAGCCGAGCGCAGCACTTTGCGGACGCGCCGAGCTACTTGCCGGCCATGAGCGCCTCGATCCAACCAGCGAGCAGCGGGTCGGCGCCGCCCATGTCGGCGTACTTCTGCGCGTGCGCCTTGGCCTTGTCCTTCAGCTTCAGGCGATCGGCATAGATGATCGCGAGATAGATGTGCTCTTCGACGGACTTGGGATCGACCTCGCACACCTTCTCGTAGGCGTCTGCGGCTTCCTGCCAGCGGTGCAGGGCGACGTAGGTGTGCGCGAGGCAGACCCACGACTCGCGGTCCTTCTCGCGCAGTCCGGTCGCTTGGAGCAACTCAGGCAGCGCCTCTTTCTCTCGATAGGCCTGGTAGAGCGCTTCGCCGTAGGAGAGCCGATAGCGCCCCTCGCTCGGCGCCAACTTCGTGGCTTCCTTCAGTTCGTTGATGGCGTCCGAGCCCTTGGCTCCGAGTCGCCAGAGGGTCATGCCGAGTCCGTGGTGCAGTCGCGCCGATGACGGGACCGCCTTGATCCCGGGACGCCACGCCTTCTTGACCGCGTCCTCCGGCTTGCCGCCGAGCGTGAGGGCGTCGCCGGCATTGGCCCAGGTGCCTTCCTCGGTCGGTGCGATGTCGGCAGCGCGCAGCGCATCCGCGGCGCTGTCGTCGAAGGAGTCCAAGAGGAAGTTCACGTGGGATCGACCGACGAGCGCTCGCACCAGCCCCGGCCCCGGAATGGGATTGCGGGTCACCGCGGCCGTGTAGTCCTCGACGGCCAGCTTGAGCATCGAGTCCACGGTCTCCGCCACGGGCGCCGGAGCGGGCGGGGCATCACCGCCGGGGGCCTTCGGGGCGTCACCGACGGGGGCCTTCGGGGCGTCACCGCCGGGGGCCTTCGGGGCATCACCGCCGGGGGCCTTCGGGGCATCACCGCCGGGGGCCTTCGGGGCATCGCCGCCGGGGGCCTTCGGGGCATCGCCGCCGGGGGCCTTCGGAGCATCGCCGCCGGGGGCCTTCGGAGCATCACCGCCGGGGGCCTTCGGAGCATCGCCGCCGGGGGGGACCGGAGAACCGGGAACGGCGGGGGCCGCCGGAGCCTGGGGATTCGCGGCTGCAAACGCTTCTGACTCCGCCATGCCGACGGCAGCGGTCTCACGCGCAACCGCGCGGGAGATGTATGCGCCCGGACGATCCGGCAGCGCCGCGATCGCACGATCCGCATACGCGACGGCAGGCACGATGTCCTTCGCAGCGAGCGGGCGCTTGGCGACGAGTGCCTCAAGCGACGCGCCGCGAAGTGCCGCGGTGGACGCAGCGCAGAGCACGTCGTATGCGTTCGGCTCGAGAAGGAGCGCCTGGTCGAATGCGGCAAGCGCTTCCGGATACCGCTTCGCGTCGCTGTGTGCGAGGCCGACCCGGTAACGCGGTTCGGCCTCGGTGGGAACCAGTTTGGCGGCCGCCTCGAACTGCGTCACTGCGCCATCGGCGTCGCTCGCCTGTCGGAGCGACTCGCCATACCCGAGCAGTGCCGTGACGTCATTCGGGAACGCGAGGAGGACCATCTTCCAATCGGTCTGCGCGTCGGTCCAGCGCTCGGCGAGTTCGCATGCGCGAGCGCGCGACGCACGGAAACGCGGATTGTCGGACGACGTCGTGACCGCAAGGTCGTGCTCTTTGAGCGCTTCCTTCAGCTTCCCGGACGCCTCCAGCACGCGGGCGCGACCGGCGTGGGGCCAGGGAGACGTCGCAAACTTCTGCTCGAGTCGCTGGAACTCTGCGCCCTGTTCCTTCGGAGGGAGCAGGCGGGCTGCAATGTAGGCGCAGAAAGGATCGTCGGCGCGATCGACGGCGCGCTTGCGGATCACTTCGACGCGGCTGCCGGTCTCCTGCCGCCGGACGAGGATCTCCACGTAGAGCAGGTTGGCGTCGAAGTTCGCCGGGTCCGCCACCGCGATGGGCTCGACGATCGACAGAGCACCGTCGAGATCGCCGACACGGATCTTCCGGCTCGCGGTACGAAGCGGGTCGGACGGAAGCGGTTCAGCCGCGCCGCCGGGCGCAGGTTGAGCAGGTGCCTGAGTTCCGGGCGCCGGCGGAGCCGGCTTTCCGGGCACGACCGGGCCAGCAGGCGGAGTCGGCGGCACCGGCGGTGCTGGCGGCTTGTCCTGCGCCAGTGCCGCAGTCGCGGTGCCGACCAACAGCACCGCGACCCACGACGTCCGCGTCGAGCGGCTGGAAGGGCCGACACCGAAGCGGGAAGAACTCACTGCGGCCGCTCGGAAGTCTGCCAGGCGCTGCGACGCGCCCGCTCGTGGTCGCGAGACTGGGAGTCGAGCGTTGCTGCGCGTTCGCCGACTCGCGCACTCTCCTGCATCTCCGCCAAGCCGTCGCTGATGAAGTCGTCGCGGCGCTCCACGGCGCGCTGGTACACGACCTGCTCCAAGTAGGCGGCCACGCCCTTCGAGAGTGCGTTCCGCTTCTCCTTCTCGGCTGCCTTGCTCCCGCCGTCCTTCTGGCCCGTGCCGCCACCGACGCCCGCGCCGCCCTTCGACGAGCCGCCGCCGCTGTCGCCGCCGGACGAACTGCCGCCGCCGCCGCCGACATCGCCGCCGCCCGACCCGCCGCTGGCTCCGCCGCCGGAGCTACCGCCGCCGGAGCTACCGCCACCGCCGCTGGATCCGCCGCCGCCGGAGCTACCACCGCCACCACGGCTGCCGCCGCCGCCACCGCCGCCGGAACCACCGCCGCCGCCACCCCCTCGGCCACCGCCGCCGCCTCCACCGCCGCCACCACCACCACCGCCGCCGCCGCCGCCACGGGCGAAGGCGTGCGTCGGGTTGACGACGGCCGGGATGATCGCCGCCGCGCAGGCAGCGACCGCCATGCAGGCGAGCTTGAAGACGAGACCGTTTCGCTGAGCCATGAGTGGACCTCCGGCTGGAAGTCTAGCCGCGTACGCGGGCACTTTCAGCCGAAAGATAAACGTCTGGCGAGCGTGATTCGTTGCGCACCGAAATGGAATCCGCGACAGCCCAAAGTGACGATTTTGGCGACACTCCTCGTCGCGCGGGAGGTTGGAGATCGCCACCGGTAGCCGATCGAAACAACCCGCGCGTTGGTGGCGCGCCCGCCGCATCCCGCCTACGATCACTGTCGTGACGGACACAGTCGCCGACGGACGGAGCGCGGACAATCCGCCCGGGGTGTGCAGCGCAACCGGGACCGAGCCGTGAGCGACCAGGTCTCGCTCCGCGCCATGCGCGTCTCGACCCTCGTTGGCGTGCATGCGTGGGAGCGCCTGGCGCCCCGCGACCTGCTCGTGGACCTCGACCTAACGCTCGACTTGGATCGAGCGTGCCGAACCGACGACCTCGGGCAGACGATCGACTACGACGCGCTGGTAACGCTCATCAGACGACGACTGCAGACAACCGCCCGACGGCTGATCGAGGCTGTGGCGCAGGACGTAGCCGACGTGTGTTTCGACGATGCTCGTGTCTCGGCTGTCACTGTGACCGTGCACAAGCCCGCTGCGGTCCACGACGTAGGCGACGTCGCCGTGACCATCCGGCGGACCCGCGCGCGGTAGCAGCCTGTCGGAGCATTCGCCCGCGCCGGTCAGCGTCGCGTGACTTCGAGCCTGCAACCCCTCACTGCGCCGTGGCGGCCGTCTGCTGCGTTGCTCGGTCGGAGGCAACTCGGTCCCGGGAGTTGGCCTCCGACCGAGCGCCTTGCAGCCGGCTCGCCACGACGCATCCGGCATCGGCCGACTACTCCGACAGGCTGCTAGCGCCCTGGACGCGACAGCGCCCTGCCAATCTGTCCCGGCACGCCCGTTGCCATTCGTTGAAGAGCATCCGTCAGCCTGACGGATCGGAGGACCGTTCCCATGACCGAACCCGCAGCCGCGACCACGCAGCACCGTTTCCAGGCCGAAGTCGCAGAGGTCCTTTCGCTCGTCGTGAACTCGCTCTACACGCACAAGGAGGTCTACCTCCGCGAGTTGATCAGCAACGCCAGTGACGCGATCGATCAACTCGCGTTCCGTGCGCTGCAACAGCCGGATCTCGTCGTCGGACCCCCGGAGTGGAGGATCGACATCGTTCCGGACCGGGAAGCCCGGACACTCACGATCCGCGACAACGGTGCGGGCATGGACGACGCCGACCTGGTCCAGAACCTCGGCACCATCGCGCACTCCGGGACCAAGAAGCTGCTGGAGTCGCTCTCCGGCGATCAGCGAAAGGACCTCACGCTCATCGGTCAGTTCGGCGTCGGGTTCTACTCCGCGTTCCTCGTTGCCGACCGCGTCACCGTGGTCACCCGCAAAGCCGGCGGCGATGGCCGCGCCTGGAAGTGGTCGAGCGACGGCAAGTCCGGGTTCACGCTCGAGCCAGGGGAGCGCGAGGGCCGCGGCACCGACGTCGTCCTGCACATGAAGGAGACCGAAGCGGACTTCCTGCGCGAGTGGACGCTGCGTGAACTGGTGAAGAAGTACTCCGACTTCGTGCGGCACCCGATCCGGCTCGAAGTCGAGCGCGGTCAGGATGACAAGAAGCACAAGGAGATGGAGCAGGTCAACAAGGGCGCTGCGCTCTGGACGCGGCCGAAGTCGGAGATCACGGACGAGGCGGCCGACGACTTCTACCGGCACGTCTCGCGCGACTGGGAAGCGCCGCTCGCCTGGACGCACTTCCGCACCGAAGGAATGCAGGAGATGACGGGCCTTCTGTTCATTCCGGGCCGCGCGCCGCCGTTCGACACCACCTCTGCGCGGCGCAAGGGTGTGCGGTTGTTCGTGCGCCGCATCTTCATCATGGACGACTGCGAGGAGATCCTCCCCGAGTACCTCCGGTTCGTGCGCGGAGTCGTGGACTCGGACGATCTCCCGCTCAACGTGTCACGCGAGTTCCTGCAGCGCGACCGCGTCGCTGCCGGCATCCGCAAGCAGGTCGTGCGCCAGGTTCTGAAGCTCCTCGAGGATCTCGCCGCGGAAGGTCCGCGCCCGGTGAAGAAGTCCGAAGACGACGCCGACGCGCCCGCCGCCGACGTGGTTCCCGACACCGAGAATCGCTACGAGCACTTCTGGCGCGAACACGGCCGCATCCTGACCGAGGGCGTCGTGTCGGACTCCGACAACGCGGAGAGAATCACCAAGCTGCTGCGTTTCCAGTCGTCGCACGCCCCGGGGCTGACCGGCCTCACAGACTACCGGACACGCATGCCCGAAGCGCAGCCGGCGATCTACTATGTCGTCGCCGACTCCCGTGAGTCCGCCGCACGGAGCCCGCACGCCGAAGCGATCCGCAAGCGCGGCTGGGAAGTGCTCTACCTGACCGAGCCCGTCGAGGAGTGGGTCCTCCAGCAGGTGCCGGAGTTCGACGGGAAGAAGCTCGTCTCCGCATCTTCGGGCAAGCTCGACCTGCCGGAGGACGACGCCGAGAAAGCCGCGCACGAGAAGTTGGAGGGCGAGTTCGCACCGCTCGTGGGCCGGGTGAAGGGCGCGCTCGAATCGTCGGTGGAAGACGTGCGGGTCTCGTCGCGCCTCACCGACTCACCCGCGTGCCTCGTGGCGGGGGACCAGGACGTCAGCCCTCAGATGGCGCGCATCCTGAAGTCGCAGGACCGCAACTGGACGCCGCCGAAGCGCGTGCTCGAGCTGAACCCAGCGCACGCTGTCATCCAGCGTCTGAACACGCTCGCAGGCGACGCGTCGAACGCCGACCGCGTGAACGACATGTCGGCGCTGCTGTACGATCAGGCGCTCGTCGCGGAGGGCAGCGCGCCGTCCGACCCCGCGAGGTTCGCCCGTCAGATCGCGGAACTCCTCACGAAGTCGCTCGCGGACTGAACTCCGGCAAGTCTGAGCGCCCTGCGGGCGATGATGCGTGGGATGACCGCGGTCCCCGGCAAGAGCGACATTGCCCGCCTCGCACGCGGCCTGGCGGCAGGCGGCGCGGACGTCGTTCACGTCGCCCCGACCGAAGTGGGCACGTCGTTCGGCCGCGAGACGCCGGAACAGGCGATCGCTCGCAGCGGCGGCGTGCCGTCGTCGCGCCCGGAGCGGGCGCTGCTGGTCGTCGTGAACGATCCGGATCGGGCGACGCCGACCGCACCTGTGCTCGCCGCGCTGCGACGCCGGATCGGGAAGCGCGCCATCCACATCCTGGTGGCAACCGGGAGCCACCGCTGGTCCGACGTCCAACGCGCCGCTCACGAGGCGCCGCTCCGCGCTGCGGCCGGCGATCCGGCGACGATCGACTGGCACGACGGATCCGATGCCGCGGGGCACGCGACGGCCGGCTGGGCGCGGCTCGACCGTCGGCTCCTCGCGGCGGGCGACATCGTCGCCATCGGGAGCGTCGAGCCGCACTGGTTCGCGGGCGTGACCGGCGCACACAAGACGCTGACGGTCGGACTGATGCTGCGCGACGACATCGCTCGGAACCACCGCCTCGCGCTGGACCCGGAAGCGCGGCCCCTCGTCACCTACGGCAACCCCGTGTTCGAAGGACACGTCTCGGTTCTCCGTCAGGTGCTCGCCGACCGCCGCGTGCTCGCGGTCGAGAGCGTGGGCGACCGCTGGATCGCGGGCGACGTCGAGGACGTGATTGAGGACTGCGTCGATGCCGCCCGGGCGCGGTGGGGGCGCACGCTCTCCCGTGAACTGGACTTCCTCGTCACGGCCATCGAACCACCGCTTTCGCGTTCTCTGTACCAAGCGGAGAAGGGCGTGAAGCTCGGGGAGGATGCCGTCCGCGACGGCGGGGCCATCGTGCTCGTCGCGACATGCGAAGACGGCGTCGGCCCGTCGCGCTTCATCGACCTGCTGCGCCGCGCGCCCGACGAGGCGACAGCGCGGGACATCGTCGACGCCGAGGGCTATCAACTTGGCGACCACAAGGCCGTGCGCCTCCGCGCGTTGACGGATCGCGGCGTGCGGCTCGCGCTACTCTCTGCGTCGTTCGACGAGGCGACGGCGCGCGTCGCCGGTTTCCAGGTCGTGCGTGACCACACCGCGGCGAGCGCGTGGATCACATCGATCGTCGGGGCGTCCGGGCATGGCGCTCTCGTCGCGGACGGAGGCCACATCGTCCTGGAGGTCGAGGAGTGACGGGATCATCGATCCGGGCACGGGCGCCGCGCGGCGAGGTCGTCCTTCCGACTCCGCGCGACGTGCCTGAGGCGCGTCTGCTCGACGCCGCCTACTTCCCGGGCGGACGGGCCGACGTGTTGTACGAACCCAGCACCGAGGGCCACGTCGCGGCGATCGTCTGTCGGCACGCGAGCGTGCTCGTGGTCGGCGCGCAGTCTTCTCTCACAGGCGGCGCGACGCCCGACGGCGGAGCGTTGCTCGTGACCGACCGGCTCGATGGCCTCGCGATCGACCCGTCGGTTCGCACAGCCGTCTGTGGCGCCGGCGTCGTGCTCTCCCGTCTCCGCGACGAAGCGCGCCCGCTCGGCCTCTTCTGCGGTGCGGCTCCGACGTGGGACGGCGCCACGCTCGGCGGCATGGCCTCGACGAACGCCGCGGGCGCCGCGACGTTCAAGCACGGGACGATGCGCCGCTGCGTGCGCGGCCTGACGGTCGTCCTCGCCGACGGCAGCGTGCTCGACCTGCGCCGCGGCGAGGTCGAGGCGAGCGCCGACGGACACTTCGACGTCGTTCGTCTCGACGGCACGACAACGCGGATCGATGTGCCGACGTATCGCGATCCGGCCGTTCCGAAGGTCTCGGCGGGCTACTTCGCGGCGCCGGCGATGGATCTCGTGGACCTGTTCATCGGGAGCGAAGGCACCCTCGGCGTCGTCACGGAGGTCGTCGTCGAACTCGCGCCGCTGCCTGCGGCGTCGGTGACGTGCTGGCTTCCGGTGGACGACGAGACGCGCGGGTTCGAGATCGTGCGCGGGCTACGCGACGCCTCGATCCGGACGCGTCGCACGCACGAGCCGAACGGTCTCGACGTTCCTGCGATCGAGCACTTCGATCGGCGGTGCGTGGAACTTCTCCGCGACGACGGCGCCGACCGCACGCACGGCGTGCCGCTCCCCGCGAACGCCGCGATGGTGCTCATCTTCACGGTCGATCTCCCGACGCCAACGTCCGACGACGACGTGGTCGAGCAGTTGTCCGAGCCGGACGGGCCGGACACTCCGTTGCGACGCCTCGTGCGCATCCTCGGGCCCGACGCCGAGCGTCTCGAGATCGCGCTGCCGAGCGAGCCGTCGCGGGCGGCGAAGTTCGCAGCGATGCGCGAGGCGGTGCCGATGGCCGTGAACCATCGCATCCGCGACGCGCGACTCCGCGACCCGGGCGTGACGAAGACCGCGGGCGACCTCGTGGTGCCGTGGGATCTGTTCCCGGAGTCGATCCGTCGCTACCGCGAGAACTTCGCGAAACGCGGCGTGGACCTGGCGATCTGGGGCCACGTGAGCGACGGGAACGTCCACCCGAACGCGTTGCCGCAGCGAGCAGCGGACGTCGCCGCCGCGAAGGAAGCGCTGCTCGAATCGGCCGCGTGGGTCGTGTCCGTGGGTGGGTCGCCCCTGTCGGAACACGGCGTCGGGCGCAGCCCGATGAAGCAGGCGATGCTGCGCCTGCTGCGCGGCGCTGCGGGCATCGAACAGATGCGCGCGGTGAAACAGGCGCTGGATCCCGCATGGAAGCTCGCTCCGGGCGTGCTGTTCCCGCGATGACGCCGGTCGTCCCCCAGACGAAGACCGCCGACGTCCGCTCGCCGACGCCGCCGGTGCTGGCTGCGCCCGCTGCAGCGGCCGACGCCGGGCCTCCGCCCGCGTGGCGCGTTTCGATCGACCGCGGCGGCACGTTCACCGACATCGTCGCCACGGCTCCGGACGGACGCGTCGTCGTGCTCAAGGTGCCGACGGACACGTCGGTCGCCACGGAGACACGTGAGGACGGCGCGATCGCAGCGATTCGACGCCTGACCGATGCGCCCGCGGTCGGCCCGATCCCCGCGACCTGCGTGAGCCACGTGCGCTGCGGTACGACCGCCGCGACGAACGCGCTTCTCGAGCGGCGCGGAGAGCGCAGCGCGCTGCTCGTCACGATGGGCTTCGCCGACCTGCTCGCGATTGGCACGCAGGAACGCCCGGACATCTTCGCGCTCGACGTGCGGAAGACCGCGCCGTTGCCCGAGCGGGTCGTCGAGATCCCCGAGCGCGTCCTCGCCGACGGCACCGTGCGCACCCCGCTCGACGAAGGCGCCGTCCGCGCGGCGGCCGAGGAGTTGCTCCGCGACGGCATCCGCTCCGTCGGCGTGCTCTTCCTTCACTCGTACGCGCATCCGGAGCACGAGCGCCGCGCCGTCGCGATCCTGCGACGCGTCGGGATCGTGCACGTCTTCGCGTCCCACGAGTCGGCCCGCGAGATCCAGGCGGTCCCGCGTGGCGAGACCACCGCGGCCGACGCGTACCTCACGCCGGTACTCCGCCGATCGCTCACGCAGTTCCGTCTGGCGTTCACGGCGGGCGTGGATGTCCTCTTCATCCGAAGCGATGGCGGGCTGTGCCCTGCGTCCGAGGCGCGCGGTCCGGCGGCGGTCCTCTCGGGTCCGGCGGGGGGCGCGCTTGCAGTGGCGCGGATCGCGACATCGATGGGCCTCGATGCGGTGATCGGGTTCGACATGGGCGGGACGAGCACCGACGTCTGCCGCTGCGCACCGGACCCAGAGCGGCGCTACGAGACGCGCGTCGCCGGCTTCCGCCTGCGCGTTCCTGCGTTGCGCGTCCACACCGTCGCGGCCGGCGGCGGGTCGATCCTCCGGTTCGACGGACGACGCATGCTCGTCGGGCCCGAGAGTGCGGGCGCGCACCCCGGTCCGGCGGGGTACGGTCGCGGCGGCCCCGCGACGCTCACCGATGCCGACGCCGTCCTTGGGCGTCTGCTGTCGAGCGCGTTCCCCGCGACGTTCGGCGCGGACGGCGCGAGTTCGTTCGACGTCGAGGCATCACGCCGCGCCATCGCGCCGCTCGCGGCCGCAGCGGGACTGACGGTCGAGGACGCCGCCGCGGGCTTCGTCCGCATCGCCGACGAGTGCGTCGCGCAGGCGGTCCGCGAGGAGAGCGTACTCCGCGGGTACGACGTCCGGACGCACGCGCTCGTTGCGTTTGGCGGCGCCGGACCGCAGCACGCCTGCGCCGTCGCCGAGGCACTCGGCGTGACGAAGGTCGTCGTCCCGCGCCACGCGAGCGTGCTTTCGGCGTGGGGCATCGCCGGGGCCCGGCGGGCGCTGGAGTTCGTCACGCCGATCCTGCGGCCGCTCGATCGCAGCGCCATGGAGGAGATCATGGTGGCGTGGGTGGACGCGGGTGCGCGCGCCGACGCAGCCCTCGGCGGGGCGTCCCGTTGCCTGCAAACGCTCGTTGAACTGCGTGTGCGCGGCTCGGAAGCAGCGCTGGCCGTCACGAGCCGGTCCGACATCGCGAGCTACGAGCGCGCCTTCGCCGAGGCCCACCGACTCGCGTACGGCTTCCCGCCGCCGCCCGGGGCGGAGATCGAGGTCGTCAACGTTCGGTTCCGCGCCGAGGAACAAGATCCACCGCCGGCGCCTCCGAACGTCGCGCGCGATGCCGACCCGATTCGCGTGCGCCTCGACCTCGACAGCGACCGCCAGATCGAGTCCGTTCTTGGCGCGGGCGAAGTTCTCGAGGGCCCCGCGCTCGCGGTGAGCCGCACTCTCACGATTTACGTGGCGCCGGGCTGGCGACTCGCGACGACCGTGACGGGCGACCTCGCGATGTTGCACGTCGCGGCGGTTGCGCCGCCGCGGATCACGGCGGCGCGCGATCCCGTCTCGCTCACGCTCTTCGCGAACGCGTTCATGTCCGCCGCAGAGCGCATGGGTGCCGTGCTCGAACGCACGAGCCACTCGACGAACATCAAGGAGCGCCTCGACTTCTCGTGCGCGCTCTTCGACGGCGACGGCCGCCTCGTCGCGAACGCCCCGCACATCCCCGTCCACCTCGGCGCGATGGGCGAGAGCGTCCGCGCGATCCGCGAGGCGCGCGGCGCCGACCTCCGCGAAGGCGACTGCTTCGCGACGAACGACCCGTACCGCGGCGGCTCGCACCTCCCGGACATCACGGTCGTCACGCCGGTGCTCGTGGTGGACGGCCGCGCGACGTTCTTCGTCGCGAACCGCGCGCACCACGCCGATGTCGGCGGCGCGGTTCCGGGTTCCATGCCGCCGCTCTCGCGCACGATCGACGACGAGGGCGTGACGATCCACGACCTGCTCCTCGTTCGCGACGCACGCCTGATGGAAGACGAGATCCGCGCGGCGTTCACGGCGTCTCCGCATCCGGCTCGCGCTCTGTCGGAGCGTCTGTTCGATCTGCGCGCGCAGGCCGCGGCGAACCACGAGGGCGCGAAGCTCGTCCGGGAACTCTGCGACCTGCACGGCGCGGACGTCGTTGCGGCCTACATGACGCAAGTGCAGGACGACGGCGCGGCCGCGATGGACGAGGTCCTCGCTCAGTTGCCGCGGGGCACGCACACGGCCGACGACACGCTCGACGACGGCACGCCGCTCCGCGTGTCTGTGACCATCGGCGACGGCCGCGCCGTCATCGACTTCGCGGGGACCGGCCCTCGCAGCCCCGGCAACCTGAACGCACCGCGCGCCGTCACCCGCGCGGCAGTGCTCTACGCCTTCCGCACGCTCGTCCGCCGCCCGATCCCGCTGAATGAAGGCTGCCTCCGGCCCCTCGACATCCGCATTCCGGAAGGTTCGCTGCTCGACCCTGCGCCGCCCGCGGCGATCGTCGGCGGGAACGTCGAGACGTCGCAACGGATCGTCGATCTCGTCCTCCGTGCGCTCGGTGCGCAGGCGGGCAGCCAGGGCACGATGAACAACGTCACGTTCGGGACGGACACGTGGACGTACTACGAGACGCTCGGCGGCGGCACGGGCGCGGGCCCTGGCTTCGACGGCGCGTCGGCGGTGCAGTGCCACATGACGAACACGCGGATCACGGACGTCGAGGTTCTGGAGCGGCGCCGCCCGGTCGTGGTGCGCTCGTTCTCGATCCGGCGCGGCAGCGGCGGCGCGGGCGCCACGCACGGCGGCGACGGCCTCGTCCGCGAGATCGAGTTCCTGCAACCCGTGCGCGGCGGCGTGCTCTCGGAGCACCGCGTCCACGGGGCGAACGGCATGAATGGCGGCGAAGACGGGAAGCCGGGTCGCAACTCGCTGCTCCGCGGGGACGTCGAGACCGTCCTTCCGGGGCGCGCCGAGTTCGCCGCCGAGGCGGGGGACGTTCTCCGCATCGAAACGCCGGGCGGCGGCGGGTGCAATCGGACCGGGTAGCTAGGTCTTCCGGCGCCGACGCGACCACGCGAGCACGCCGACGATCGCGAAGCCCGTCACGAAGACCAGCCCGAACATCAACGCGGCCTTCGTGTAGGCCTCGCCGCGGAATCCGGCGTCGCGCTCGCGATCCGGCGCGAGCTCGACGGGCTTCCCGGGGGCGTGGGTCTCTGGCACGTCTCGGATCGTCGCAGGCTGGGAGGGGCCCCGGGTAGATTTGGCGTTTCCCCCCGCCTGAGAGGCCCCATGACCAACGAGCCCCGCACGAGCTACCGAGACTCCGGCGTAGACATCGACGCCAAGATGGGCGCCATTTTGTCCTCCCGGCAGGCGATCGAATCCACGTGGGGGCCGGGAGTCGTAGGCTCGTTCGGCGGCTTCGGCGGCCTGTTCAAGATGCCGTCCGGCCTCGACGACCCGATCCTCTGCTCGTCGGCCGATGGCGTCGGCACGAAGATCCACGTCGCGATCCAGATCGGGCGGCACGACACGGTCGGCCAGTGCCTCACGAACCACTGCGTCAACGACATCCTCGTCCAAGGCGCGAAACCGCTCTTCCTGCTGGACTACATCGCGGTCGGGAAGATGGACAAGAGCGTTATCCAGCAGGTGATCTCCGGCTTCGCGAAGGCCTGCCGCGAGAGCGGTTGCGCGCTCATCGGCGGCGAGACAGCCGAGATGCCCGGCACGTACAAGGCGGGGGACTACGACCTCGCCGCAACGATCGTCGGCGTCGTGGAACGCAAGCACCTGCTGCCTCGGCCGGGCGTGGCCCCGGGCGACGTCCTCATCGGGCTTCGGTCGTCGGGTCTCCACACGAACGGCTACTCGCTCGCGCGCAAGGTGCTGTTCGACGTCGCGAAGTTCGGCCCACACGACCGCCCGGCGGAGCTCGGCGGCGTGACCGTGGCCGACGCCCTCCTCGCCGTGCATCGCAGCTACGCCGGGTTGCTCCACCCGATGCTCCCCAGCGGCCGGATCAAGGCGATGGCCCACATCACGGGCGGCGGCTTCCCCGACAACGTCCCGCGCGTTCTCCCCGAGGGCGTCCACGCCGTGATCGACGCGGCGTCGTGGGAGGTTCCCGCCATCTTCCAACTCATCCGCGACCGCGGCAACGTGGACCCGGCCGAGTGCTACCGCGTGATGAACATGGGCATGGGCATGGTCCTCGTGACGTCTCCAGCGGACGCGGACCGCGTGCTGGCCGAGCTCGCCGCCGCCGGCGAGACGGGGATGCGCAAGATCGGCCGACTCGAGGCCGGGGCGCGCGGTTGCAGCGTCCGATTCCCAATCTGATCGCCGGCGTCCGATAGGGTGATCGCGCGCCGGAGTGCCCGGCTCGACAGGAGGTCGCACGGCTTGAGGCGCGCTGGACGAGTGCCGACGACGAAACGCGATGCACGCCCGGGCGGAGCCCTCAGGCGGGCGCGGCGTGCTTTGGCCGCGGCCGTGGCGCTGGCAGCCTGCGTGCTCGGCTCCTGGCTCCCCACGGTCACCCGGAACTCCGAGGCACTCGCTGACGGCTCCGCGAAGGGCGCTCCCCAGCGCCTCGCCGTGCGCGAGACCAGTCGTGCGGCGCGCTCCGCGATCGCCGGACCCGATCTGGTCGCCTGGCTCGGGGTGGTGGTGGAGTCGTCGATCTCGGGCGTGCGCGTGCTTCGCGTCGTGCCGGGATCTCCCGCAGACGATGCGGGGCTGCGCGGCGGCGACATGCTGCAGCGCGTCGGAAACGTGGACCTGGCAACTGGTGACGATCTCGACCAGGCGCTCGAGGTGTTCCGCCCCGGCGACGGCGTCACCATCGCTGCGACCCGCGGCGGCAAGACGATCGCGCCGACCGCGCGACTCGCCGCACGCCGCCCGCCGGACTCGATCTTCCGAGGGTCCGTGTTCAAGCTCGCGGCGGTGCCGATTCGCTTCGCCGACGACACGGCGCCCGCGGCGGACCCGGAGACTGTCCGGCGACTTCTGTTCGAGCACACCGGACGCGCCGAGCGCGGCGCGTCCGTCGCCGATTACTACACCGCCCAGTCTCTCGGTCGGCTGTCGGTCGAGGGCGACGTTCTCGAAGCCGTCCAACTCCCGCACACGCGCTCGTCGTACGCCGCGCTCCCGATGGGTGCCATGGCCGGCTCAGCGTTCCAAGAGGCCTCCGACCTTCTGCGTACTCGGCTCGGCGACGCTCGTCTGGCCGACTTCGACGGCATCGCGTTCCTGTACGGCGGCGCGCCGGAGACACGTTCCGGGTTCGCGCTGTGGCCGCATCGTTCGACCGTCACGGCCGGGGCGCGACGCATCCCGTATTACGTCCAGGCGAGCGCAGGCGCCGAGGGTCGATCGATCGGCATCCACTGTCACGAGTTCGGGCACCTCATCGGCCTCTCGGACGCCTATGGCAGCGGACACCGCACGGGCTCCGGCGACTTCTGCGCGATGGCCATCGGGCACCGCGGCGGCCTCCAACAGGGCGCCGACCGTCCGTTCTCGCTCTGCGCGCAGTGCAAGATGCAGCTCGGCTGGCTCGAGCCGGTGATCGTCGATCCGCGCGTCGAGCAGCGCATCCGCCTGCGTCCTGCCGCGAGCGGCCTCGACCAGGCACTGCTCCTTCCCCTCGACGCCCGCTGCGAAGAGTACGTGCTGCTCGAGACGCGCGTGCGCCGCGCCTTCGACGCGGAGCTTCCGAGCGAGGGACTCCTCGTCTGGCACATCGGCGGGGCCCGCCCTCCCGGGCAGGCCGTCTACGAGCAACCGGTGGATCTGATCGAGGCCCACGGCGTGGACACGTTCGACGCGGCGCTCGTGCGCACCGACGACATCGCCTTCCCGAGCGCACGTTGCCGCGACATCACGCCCGAGACCACACCGGGAGTGACGCCGTCCACCCCGCGCAGCTTCCGTCTCGACCTGACCGATATCGTCCGCGAGGCCGACGGCTCGGTCGTTCTGACGATCGGCGTTGCGAAGCGCGTCCGGCAGGACCCGCCTGCGCCGTACGCACTCGACCCGCCCGACGCCGAGGGATACGTCGCCCGCCGCGACCCGATCACCGGCGAGGAGTCACGTTTCTACGTCGGCCCCCGCGGCAGCGCGCCGACCGTGCCCGCCGCCCCGACGTCGGGCACCGGCCAAGAGCGTCGCTGAGACGACGTGTTTCGGTTGCCGGGCGCCCCGACGCCCGGGCGTAGCACGCGAGGCCCTCGGCGGTGTCGCCGCCGGCGTGCGTTTGAACCGTCCGCGCTACTTCCGCAGGTCCTGCGCCGGGCTCTTCCAGTCGCTTCCGGCGTATGCGGAGCCGCGGCGGATCTTCTCGCCCTCGTACTGGATGAGCGGCCACTCCGGCGCCGGGGGCGTGAGGCCGTAGGGGTAGCCGTCGATCTGGTGGCGCAGGATGCCCTGCGGGGTCTCGAGGACGGCCCTCATCCCGGTCACGCCCGGTTCCGACGGCCATGCGACGACCATGTACGAAACCTCCGAGTAGTCGGGGGAGTCGGAGTCGGACCCTGCGAGGACCGGGAGCTTCCGCGGCCCGGGCACCATCACGGCGAAGTAGTAGCCGTCCATCTCCCAGACGTCGCTCAGACCGACGCGGCGGGCCGCCGCGGCGCGCGCACCGAGGATGTCGGTGAGCGGCGCGAACTCGCCGACGCCATCGCCGTCACGGTCCCGCTTGGCGGCCTTCTGGTGCTGCATCAGGCGCCGCTCGATGTCGCGCAGGTCCTCGATGACGCGGTCCTCGTTGTCCATGAGCCGCTTCACGCGGCGCTGGGGCACGACGACGATCGCCGCCAGCGCGGCGATCGTCGCCGCGATGATGACGTCGAAGATGGTGATGCCGCGCACCGCCGCAGAGTAGCGGAGAACGCTCAGGGTCCGTCAGGCAACAACTGATCCATCGGGTCAGGCAGGGCGGACCCTCAGCGCACGAGAGCCTTCGACCCCGTCAGATCGCTCATCTTGAGCACCGGCGCCTTGCCGGGGGCGAACTGCTTCTTGTCGTAGCCGTAGATCTCGTAGAGCGACTTGAAGATGCCGGGGCCGGCCGAGACCTCGACGTCGTGCGGCGTGAACTGGCCGGGGTGCTCATAGCCCGCGGCGTGGGTCATCGCGTCCACCTCGGCGCGGAACGACTCGAGGTAGTTCTTCAGGCGCTCCGCGCCGACGTCGATCACCATGCCGCGCTGGAGCCACGCTTTCGGCGTCGTGATGCCGGTGGGGCAGTTGCCGGTGTGGCACTTCTGCGCCTGGATGCAGCCGATCGCGAGGAGCGCCTCGCGTGCGACGTTCACCAGATCCGCGCCGAGCGCGATCGCGACGATCGCACGGTCGCCGAACCCGAGCTTCGCGGAACCGATCCACGTGATCCGCTCGTCGAGCCCGCGGTCCTGGAAGATGCGGTAGACGCGCGGGAACGCCACGCGGTAGGGGAGCGCGACGTGGTCCGCGAACGCGAGCGGCGCGGCACCAGTGCCGCCTTCCTTGCCGTCGATCGTGATGAAGTCCGGGCCGCGGCCGGAGGCCTTCACCTTGTCGGCGAGTTCGTACCAGAAGTCGAGGTGGCCGATCGCCGACTTGATGCCGACGGGACGGCCCGTCGCACCGGCGATGCGCTCGATGAACTCGAGCAACTCGTCCACGTTCCGGAACGCCGAGTGGCCGTTCGGGCTGATGCAGTCCTGGCCAACCATCACGCCGCGCGCGTCGGCGATCTCGGCCGTGACCTTGCTGCCCGGGAGCACGCCGCCCTTGCCCGGCTTTGCACCCTGCGAGAGCTTGATCTCGATCATCTTGATCTGCGGCACGTCGTCCACGAGGCGCTTGACGCGGTCGAGGTTGAACTGGCCCTTGTCGTCGCGGGCGCCGAAGTAGCCCGTGCCGATCTGCCAGACGACGTCGGCGCCGAGGCGGTGGTACTTCGAGCACCCGCCCTCACCGGTGTTGTGGTAGGCGCCCGCGGCCTTTGCGCCGAGGTTGATCGCACTGACGGCGTTCTTCCCGAGCGAACCGAAGCTCATCGCCGAGACGTTGATGATCGACGACGGCCGGTACGGCATCGCGCGCCCGTTCGGTTCTCCGACGACCTTCGCGCACGGCAGCGACACGGCCTTGTCGTGCTTGCTCCCGGTGAACGGGTGCGGGTCGTACGTGAAGGTCGCGTGCTTGATGATCGGGTAGCCGATCCCGTAGACCTGATCGTCGGTGCCGAAGCCGAAGTAGTTGTTCCCCTTCTCGGCCGAACGGTAGATCCACTCGCGCTCGCTCCGGTTGAACGGGAGCTCCTCGCGGTTCTGCGCAACGAGGTACTGGCGCAGTTCCGGTCCCACCTCGATCAGGAAGTAGCGGCCGTGCCCGATGATCGGGAAGACGCGCAGGATCGCGTGCTTCGTCTGGGTGAGGTCGTGGATCAACACGATCAAGAGAAGCGCGCCGAGCACGATCAGAGCAATCTGCCACCAGTCCATGGGTCGGTCTCCGGAAGGGACTCAGGTCTCGGACGGGGGAGGGTAGTGGCGGGGCGCTCGGAACGGAAGCACCGGTTTCCAAATCGCCCCGAGACGGTCGCAGATCAGCGTTCCGTGTGAATGCGAGACAAGGGGACTGCGTCCACGCGATCGCGCGCCGCGAGGTAACGGGCCGCCCAACGGACTCTCGCGTCGTCGTCGCCCGACATCTCGTGGCGGTGCAGATAGATCCACCCGAATGCGTCGGTGGCAGCCGCGGTGTCGCCCAACTCCTCAAGCGATCGCGCGACGAGGAACCGCGCATCGGCGGTCGCCTCCGGAGGGCCGCGCGTCGCCAGCGACATCGCCTCGCCCGACGCCCGCTCGAAGCCCTCTCTCGTTCCGCGCGCGAACCAGCGTGACTGGATCCAGAGCACGGCGGCCGCGCCGGGGAACGCGTCCGCCGGAAGCGCGGACGTTCCGGCGATCTCGTCGGCCGGGGCGAGTCTACCGTCGCCGGCAAGAACGATCGCCAGCGCGCCCCGCGCCCGCGGGTCGCCGCGGACGCCGGCCTGGAGACGTTCAATTCTCTCGGCGACGCGGCGGTCGAGCGCGTCGGCGAGATCCATCGCCCGCGCGGCGCCCGGCGCATCGACCGCGCCAGCGCGACGGAGCGCCCGACGGGCAAGCGCAGTGGCGCCGGACTCCTCGCAGAGCGCCGCCGCGCGTTCGAGGAGGGCGACGAACTCCGTGCGCTCGGCGGCCGAACCGGTCGCGAAGCCGAGCT
>JAIOPE010000114.1 GCA_021414065.1 Planctomycetota bacterium | reverse complement strand
CGCCCGCGATCTGGATGACGGCCGCCGCGAACCGGTCGTCGATGCCGTACAGGTCGGCCGCCACATAGCCGCCGAGGCTCGTTCCCATGATGCCGATCCGCTTCGGGTCCACCTTCCGCTCCCGGATGAGCCAGTCCACAGCGCGGCCGACGTCCTGGGCCGCCTGAGCGAACGTCGCGACGTTCTGGTCGATGTCCGCGGAGAAGGTGAGCTGGCCCGTCTGCTTGCCCTTCGGCGTGCGCTCTCCCTGGAAAGGGAGCTCGATGTACAGGACCTGCAGGCCGGTCGCCTCAGCGACTCTTGCGCCGAGCATCGGCGAGATCGGGTCGCGGCGCCAGCCCCCGAGGCAGATGACCGCGCCCGCCTCGGGCGTCGCGGTCGTGAAGAGCTTCGCGCGCACGGTGTCGTTGCGCTCCGGATCGACGCTCTTCACCGGCGACGGATACTCGAGCGCCTGCACGGTCAGCAGCTCCCCGAACTTCACCGGGTCGCGCGCCTTCATCTCGAACGGCGCCGCCACATAGCGGCAGCTTGCGACGATCTCCTTGCAGTGGTCCGCGGGAGCGACCGGCGCGACCGGCGCAGCGGGCAGCGGCGGCGCCGCAGGCGCGTCGTCGCCGAAGGCGAAGGCGGTCAGAAGGAGAAGTACCGGATAGGTCGTCCAGCGGTGCATGGGGAGGTCCTCCAACGTCGGTGCGGGTGCGGTAGCCTACCGTGGAACCGACCTGGAGGACACACGATGGGACGCGAGACGCTCGAAACCGCACTGGCGCCGCTCTTCGCCGCACTGAAGGACGCGGATCCCGACGATCGCGGGTTGGCCGCTCGCCTTTCGGCGTCGTTCCCGGTGAACGGACCGGTCTGCGCTGCCGTCCGCGCTGCGGCAGCGGCCGGTCTGGTCGAGGGGTGGTTCTGCAACCGCGAGAACGGCGGCGTGAGGTTCAGCCGACCCGTGAAGCCGTCGCCGGCGTCGAACGGGTACTCGGTGGACGCCGTCGTCATGGACCGCGTTTCCGGGCCGAGGCACACGCATACGAACGGCGAGATCAACCTCTGCTTCACGGACGAAGGCGATGCGAAGTTCTGCGGGCACGGAGAGGGCTGGGTCGTCTTCGGCAAGGGATCGACGCACGTGCCGGTCGTGAGCGACGGGCGGATGACGATTCTCTACTTCCTGCCGGGCGGCGCGATCGAGTTCCACGCCTGAGCGCGTGTCGTCACCGCACGCGACGGAGCAGGAGCAACCAGCCGGCGAGGAACGCCAGACCGCCGATGGGCGTGATGGCGCCGAACCAACGCGGGGCGCCGATCGCCATCGCGTAGAGCGAGCCGGAGAACACGGTCGTTCCCGCGGCGAAGCACCACGTCGCCACGGTGGCGCGGCCGTCGCGGTCGCCCGATGCGAGCATCACCGCGGCGTGGATCAGGTGGTACATCGCGGCGGTCTTCCACCACTCGGCCTGCTCCGGGGAGAATCGATCCTTCAACGTGTGCGCGCCGAACGCGCCGAGGGCGACGGCGAGGAAACCGGAGATCGCTGCTGCGCTGCGTGAGTTCATTTCGCCCTCGGGTGTGCGCCGTCGTATGCCTCGCGGAGTCGCCGGGCGGTCACGTGTGTGTAGATCTGCGTAGTCGCCAAGTCCGCGTGCCCAAGCATCTCCTGCACGCTCCGAAGATCGGCACCCTGGTCGAGCAGGTGCGTCGCAAACGAGTGCCGCAGCGTGTGCGGCGATCCACGGCCGGCGAGTCCGGCGCGCGCGAGTTCCTTGTCCACGATGCGCTGCACGCCGCGGACCGAGAGGCGTCCGCCTCGGGAGTTGACGAACACCGCGGGCGCGTCGCGGAGCTTCGGCGTCAGTTGTCGCAGTCCGAGGTACCGCTGGACGGCACCCCGAGCGGGGGCCCCGAGGAAGGAGAGTCGCTCCTTGCGCCCCTTGCCGCGCACGCGCAGCGTTCCACGGGCGAAATCGACGTCGGCGAGGTCGAGCCTGGTGATCTCGACCACGCGCAACCCTGCGGAGTAGAGAACCTCCATGACTGCCCCGGCGCGGGCGGAAAGGAAGCCCGAGTCCTCGGGCGGCGCGAGCGCGCGTTCGACTTCCTCCTTCGTGAGCGGTTCCGGCAGTGAGCGGCGGCGCTTCGGCGAGCGGAGCGCCGTCGCGATGTTCGTCGGGACGATCCGCTCGCGGTGCATCCACTTCCAGAGCGACCGCACCGACGCGACGGTCCGCGCGAGGCTCGTCTTCGCGAGCCCCCGCTCCTCCTCGTGCGAGAGGAACCGGCGCAGCACCGCGAGGTCCACCCGGCGGACATCCGCCACGCGCTGAAGCTCGAGGAAGGCCGAAAGCCGTGAGAGGTCCCCGCCGTAGGCGTTCAGCGTGTGCGGCGAGACGTGGCGCACGGTTCGGAGCGTCGAGAGGAAGCCGTCCACTGCGTCGTCCGGGTGCGAGATGTCGGTGCGCGGGGCGGTGCGGGCCGCAGCGGCGATCTCTGTGGTGATCTCGGCGGCGGTCTCGGCGGCGGTCTCGGCGGCGGCTGGGGGCGAGGTGAGTTCGGACTCCTCAGCAGCCCGGGCACGGGTTCCCGCGGGCGTGTCGTCTCCGGCAGTAGCATTCGCGACGCCCATGTCCCATTCATCGGAGCGCCCGCTCGCCGCCTTCAGGCAGGAACTTCCGTACGCGCCGCTGTGGCCCGTCGCTTGGATGCTCGCCGGGCGCGAGAAGGGCGTGGCGTTCCTCGACGGCCAGGGCGACCCCGAGGGGCCCGGGCGGTGGTCGCTCCTCGGCTGGCGGCCGCGACGCAACCTGCGTTGGCCGCCCGGCCGGGCCGGTGGAATCGAAGGAATCCGAGCATTTCTCGGCGGGCGTCGGCTGGAGCCGGACCCCAGTTCCCCGGTCCCTTTCCGCGGGGGAACGATCGGCTGGCTCGGATACGACCTCGGTCGCGACATCGAGCGCCTGCCGACACGGAATCCGGTGGACTCGCGTGTGCCGGAGTTCGTGCTCGCCGAGTACGAGGCCCTTCTCGTCGAAGATCGTCGCGACCGCCGCTTGTTCGTGACAGGCACGTGCGACCGCGCCGAGGGGCCGTCGCGACTTCTCGCCCGCCAGGCGGAGGCGATCGAAGTGATCCGCGCGGGCGTCACGCCGGACGCGATCCCCGGCCCGGCCGCGGACGGGGTCGCGCCGGACATCACGCGGGGCGAGTACCTGCGCCGGGCAAGAGATGTGCTGGATCACATCGGTGCGGGCGACATCTTCCAGGCCAACCTCGCCCAGCGGTTTCAGGGGCGGCTCGCCGTTTCGCCTCGGGAGCTCTACCGGCGATTGCGGGCAGAGAGCCCGGCGCCGTACGGCTGTTTCCTAGATCTCGGCGGTCCGCAGGTGCTGTCGATCAGCCCGGAGCTGTTCCTCGAGCGGCGCGGGGGGCGGGTCGTCACGCATCCGGTCAAGGGCACGCAGCCGCGGGGGACCGACCCGACGTCGGACGCAGCCCGTCGTGCGGAGCTCGAGGCGAGCGCGAAGGACCGCGCCGAGCTCGCGATGATCGTGGACTTGCTCCGGAACGACCTGGGCCGCGTCGCGACGACCGGGAGCGTGCGCGTCGAGACTGCGCGTGAAGTCGTCGCCCACCCGACGGTGTTCCACGCGCATGCCGTCGTCGCGGCCGAACTGGACCCTGCGGTTCACGCTGCGGATCTGCTCCGCGCCACTTTCCCCGGCGGCAGCATCACGGGCGCGCCGAAGATCCGTGCAATGGAGATCTTGGAGTCACTCGAAGACGCGCGCAGGGGACCGTACTGCGGAGCGGCCGGGTGGTTCGGACACGAAGGCGACCTCGTGCTGAACATTCTCATCCGCACGATCGTGACCGACGGGAACGATCTCTCGTTCCGCGTCGGCGGAGGGATCGTGGCCGACTCGAGCCCGGAGGCTGAGTACGAGGAGACGCTGGTGAAGGCGCGCGCGATCCTTCGTGCGCTCGGGGCGGGTGACGCATGACGGCAATCCGGTCCTTCTGCGAGAGCGGCCTCGAGCGCGGGTTCCACCTCGGCGACGGCGTGTTCGAGACCGTGCTGGTCACGGCGGGACGCGCGTCGTTCCTCGGCGAACACATCGAGCGCATGCGCCGGAGTTGCTCGAAGCTCGCGATCTCCATGCCGCTCGACCTGCTGCAGGGCGTCAGCGAAGTGCTCCCCGCGATGCACGCGGAAGAAGGCAGTCCGGCGCGAGCGGCGTTGCGGATCAGCGTGTCCCGGGGCCCGTGGACGGGACTCGGCGCAGACGACGTGACGGAGCCGGGCGTCGTCCTCGTCCTCCGTGCGGTCTCGCCGCCTGCCGTCGCGCTCGATGCCGTGATCCTCGACGCGCCGCGAATCGACCCCCTGAGTCCTCTGGCGGGACACAAGGTGCTCTCCTGGATGGACAAGGTCGAGGCCCGCCGGTTGGCCCGTGCGCGCGGCGCCCACGTCGCGCTGCTGCGGACGACCGACGGAGACGTCGCGGAGGCCGATGCGGCGAACCTGTTCGTCGTGGTGGGTGGCAGCGTCGTCACGCCGACGCTCAGCCGCGGCGTGCTTCCCGGGATCACCCGGGCGAGGGTTCTCGCAGCGCTCCGGTCGCGCGGCGCGACCGTGGAGGAGCGCCGCGTGAGCATGGACGATGTGCGGAACGCAGGCGAGGCGTTCGTCACGTCGAGCCTGGCTGGAGTGCAGATCCTGCGGACCGTGGACGGTCGGCGGACACCCGGCGCGGCACTTGCGTCGTCTCTCCGCGAAGAAGTCCAACCGGATCGCGACTCCGGGGGCACTTCGGGCGTCTAACATCTCATCGTCTGCTCGCGTCGCAACCCGGGAGAACCCCATGACCATCCGAACGTCCGCGCTCGCCGCACTGCTCGCAGGAAGTGCCGTCTTCGCGACGGTCGCACCCTCGCCGGCCCCCGCACGCGCCGACGACGCACCGAAGGTCGATGCGAAGCCCAGCGAGGAGAAGTCGGCGGAGGCCGCGAAGGCCATCGACGACATCAAGGCGAAGATGGCCAAGCCCGAGGAGGCCGAGTCGAAGGCCGCCATCACGAAGCTCGTCACGATCTGGAAGGACGGCACCGTGTCCGACGCCGCGAAGAAGCCGGTGCCGGACCTGCTCGAGCACTTCGGTCGGGAGTTCGACATGCCCGCCGTGGCGACCGCGGCGCTCGACGGTCTGGGCGAACTCGGCCCCGCGGCGGCCGGGAAGCCGCTCCGCGAGATCGTCGGAAAGGCAGTGGACGCCAAGAATCCGCCGACCGAGATCGTGAGCAGCGGCCTGCGCGCCATGAAGAAGGTCGCGGATCCGTCGAAGGCCACGACCGGCTTTCTCCTCGATCTGCTCAAGCGAAAGGAGAACGACGTCGTCGCCAAGGCCGCCGACGCGGTCTCCGGCTACAAGGATGCCGCCGGCGACGTTCGCAAGGGGCTCATGGAGGAAGTGCTGAAGACCGGGGAGTCGGTTTTCGCGGCTTCGCGTGACGGGAAGAACTCCGCCGCCGTGGCGAAGTGGAACGCGATCCAGGGCGGCGTCATGGCGGCGCTGAAGGCGCTGTCGGGACAGAACCTCGCGGATCCCCTGGCGGCTCGCAAGTGGTACAACGACCACAAGAAGGACGCGAAGGTCTGGGGTTGAGCGACTCGGACGACGACCTCGTTCCGGTTCCCCGCGCGCCGCGTCCCTGGGTCGCGGTGGCGTTCGGCACGTCCACCGGCCTGCTCGCTGCGGCCGTCGGCGTCACGGCCTGGTCGGCCTGGAAGGATGCGAACCCGCCGACGTTGCCCCCGGTGCGTGCGGTGGCGCAGATCGACATCTTCCGGCTCCCCTCCGGCGGCGCCCGCGAAGCCATGCTCATCCCCGCGGGACCCGACGCAACCGGGGAACCTCGGCTCGCCGGGCGGCTCTTCGCACCCGGGGCGCCGCGGGAGCTCGTCAGTCTGGTGCTCGCCAACGTCTCTCCACGCGAGATCTGGGACATCGACCTCGCGGTGGCGGCGCCGCGGTGCCGCGTCGGTTCCGATGACTGGGCGCCGATCGACGTGATCGACGGTCACCACGACCTGGCGTCCGCCGACGCCCTGCGCCTCAGGAGCCTCGGTGCCGGCGATGTCCGCCTGCGCCTCGAGCCCGGGACCCTGCGTGAAGTTCTGCTCGCGCTTCCGCCGGGCCGGAAGTTGTCGGACCTCACGGACGTCGAATGGGAAGGCCGCCCGCTCGCGCAGGACCGCCTCGAACTGGAGCGAATCCGCCGCTTCCGCGAGGATCCCGCAGGCACGACGACCGGTCGCTGAGAGTCCTCCCATGACCGACCCCTCCCCGATGGCCCGGAGTTCGCCCGACACCGCGTCGGCCGAGACGTCGTCGTTCGCACCGGCGCCGCTCGATCCCGTGGAGCTTGCCGGCGACCCGCGCCGACTCGCGGCGGTACTTGCGACCGTGCTCGACCAGCAGAGCCGGGATGCGTCCGCGAACCGGGCCCAGGCGCGCGAACTCATCCGCGCGGTGGAGGGGCTCGCCAAGTCGCACGAGTACCTCGGCACGGAGTTGCGAGAGGAGCGTCGCCGCGCGCGCAGCCTGCTCGTGGCGCTCGTCCTCGTGCCCGTCGTCGTGCTCGCTGCCGGTGCCGCAGTCGTCTGGAGCGTACGCTCCACGGACGACCGCCTGGAGGTCCTCCGCTCGGACGTTGCACGCGATCGGCAGGCTCTGCAAAGCGATCGTGAGACCGAGCGGATCGCGTCCGGGCGTGTCGCGGTCGTCCGGACGGAGCTTGAGGCGAGAATCGCGGCCGCGGCGGCCGACGGCGCGTCCGTGCGTGTCGATCTCGACACGACACGCGCCGCGCTCGCCGAGGAGCGGCGCCTCCGTGAGGAGCGGGAGCGGTCCGTGTCGGCGAAGCTGGCCGAGTCGGAACGGGTGTCCGGGGAAGTTCGCGGGCTTCGATCCGAGGTCGGCGCGCTCCGGGAGGTCGCAGGGGCCGAGAAGGCCCGGGCAGACGAGCTGGCACGCCTGCTCGCTGCCGCCGTCACGGCCGCGCCGCCGGCGTTCGCGGGTCCCCTCCAGCCCGCCGGTGCGTCGGCCGCAGATGCGCGCGTTCCCCGCGGCCTGCCCGCCGAGCCTGCGGCGGGCGGTGCGGACCGACCGGTGTCCGCGTCGGCCCCGTCCGCGGCGCCGCAGCCGACGCCTCGTGCGACCCCGCCGACTTCGGCGACCGCCACGCGGGACCCGGCCGACCTCGACCGCATCCGTACGAGGATCAATGGGCTCCTGGAAGGGACCACCGGCGCCGCCCGGTACGAGATCGAGTCGCTGAGCGGGGTCTCGGCGCTGGACCTGCTCGGGGTCCGCGTCACGGGCCGGGACGAGTCCGGCCGCACCCTCCGGACGGTCGAGGCCGCTCGCCTCGAGATCTCCGTTGCTGCCGACGGTGCCGTGCGACTCCGTTTCGTGGACGGGTTCCTCATCGTCGGAGGGCGGAAGGCTCCGTTCTTCGATGGCGCGTACACGCTTTCGCTTGAGGGCTCGGCGAAGGTCTGGCGCGAGAGCGGACTGACCTGCCTGCGAATCCAGTAGCCGGCGACCGTCGTCCGCTGACCGCCAACCCGCCGCTCGGCCGCCGCTCGGCCGTCGAACCACTGTCGGAACGCTTTCCGGTCGAGAACCTGACACGCCCGCGCGCCGGCGCGGTAAGCTGCGATTTCGCCACGCCCCCGCGGTTGGATCGGCCGGGGCCGGCGGACCTGACGGATTTCAGAACGCAAACTCCAGCCCCAGGTTGCGCGCTTCAACGCGTCGCAGCCGGGGTGCGCAGTGCCTTCGCACTGCGTGCGCAGACCAGCATCGAGCCTCCGCGCGACCGCGAATCGGTCGTGTGGTCAGCACGTGCGCTGCCGGAGCGTGCCGCCGGACGCCGCAGGTGGGACGGATCGTCGTCCCGACCTAACCTCAACACTTCAAGAAGCGGAGGTCGCGGTGGACTATCTCATCGGCGGTATCGCCGGCCTGGTGATCGGATTTGTCGTGGCCTGGGTGCTCGGCAGGAACCGGGCGGGCGTCGACCGGAGCGCGCTCGAAGCCGAGTCGAAGGCCCTCCGCGAACGCGCCGTCACGGACGCCGAGCACCTGAAGCGCGAAGCGGAACTCGCGGCCAAGTCCGAGATCCTGAAGCTCCGTGAGGAGCAGGACCGCAAGTTCGAGGCGCAGCGCGATCAGGCGCGCGCCGCCGAACGCGAACTGAGCCGTCGAGAGCAGTCGCTCTCCGACCGCGAGTCGGCCGTAGACAAGAACCGGCGCGCCATGGACGAGATGGAAGTCATCGTCACGAAACGCACCGCCGACGTCCGCGTTCGCGAGGACGCGATCGCCAAGGCCGAAGAAGAGCAGCGCGAAGCGCTCTCGCGCCTCTCAGGCATCACCCGGGAGCAGGCCCACGAGGAACTCCTCCAGCGCTGCCACGCGGAGGTGGCCGAGGAGGAAGAGAAGATCATCCGGAAGAGCCTCGAAGACGTGAAGTCGACCGTGGAGGAGAAGTCGAAGGACATCCTCTCGACGGCCATCCAGCGCGTCGCCGCGCAGCACACGTCCGAGATCACGGTCTCCGTCGTGGACCTCCCGAACGAGGACGTGAAGGGCCGCATCATCGGCCGCGAGGGTCGCAACATCCGGGCCTTCGAGAAGGCCACCGGCGTGGACGTCATCGTTGACGACACCCCGGGCGTGATCGTGCTCTCGGCCTTCGACGGCGTCCGCCGCGAGACGGCCCGTCGCACGATGCTCAAGCTGATCAAGGACGGCCGCATCCACCCGGCGCGCATCGAGGAACTCGTCAAGCAGACGCAGGGCGAGATGGACGAGGACATCAACGAGACCGGTCGCCGGACCGTGCTCGAGGCCAACCTCGGTCAGATGCACCCGAAGCTCGTCCACCTGCTCGGGCGCCTCAAGTACCGCACGTCCTACGGCCAGAACGTGCTCATGCATTCCGTCGAAGCC
Organism: Planctomycetota bacterium; assembly: GCA_021414065.1. Lineage (GTDB taxonomy): Bacteria > Planctomycetota > JAJSAM01 > JAJSAM01 > JAJVHW01 > JAIOPE01. Next base: position 28,491 of record JAIOPE010000114.1, on the reverse strand, counting down.
GGCGAGGTCTGCGCCGCGATGGCGGGTGAGCTCGGCATGAAGACCCGCCTCGCGAAGCGTTGCGGTCTGCTCCACGACATCGGCAAGGCCGTCGATCACGAGATCGAGGGCGGCCACCCCGCGATCGGCGCCGACATTGCGCGCCGCTGCGGCGAGGAGGCGATCGTCGTCAACGCGATTGCAGCCCACCACGAAGACGTTCGGATGGAGAGTCCGTACGCCGTGCTCACGGCCGCCGCCGACGCCGTCTCCGCGGCTCGTCCCGGCGCTCGCCGCGACAGCCTCGAGAAGTACGTCCAGCGCCTGCAGAAGCTCGAGGAGATCGCCTGCCGCTACGAGGGCGTGGACCAGGCCTTCGCCATCCAGGCGGGCCGCGAGATCCGCGTGATGGTCAACCCGAGCAAGATCGGCGACCGCACCGCCCAGCGCCTCGCTCGCGAGATCGCCCGTGCCGTCGAGAACGAACTGACCTACCCCGGCGAAGTGAAGGTCACGCTGATGCGCGAACTGCGGGTCACCGACTACGCGAGGTGACGTCGGGAGGCGGACGATCGACGCGCAGCGCCGACCGAGACGCGATTCCGCGGAGCAGAGCGGCCGGGCCGGACCGAGGAGACGGTGACGCCGCGGTCGCAGCGACGTCCCCGACGAGGTAGGCCCGAGTCGCGGGCGATGACGTCCCTCCCCTCCGCGACACTCTTCACGTGCCAGCCGCCACGAAGCCCCGCCGCCCTGACGATCAGCCGCTGACGGTCGGTGAGATCACCACGGTCATCGCCGCCCTCCTCGGCGAGGCGTTCCCGCGCGCAGCCGTCCGCGGCCAGATCTCGAATCTCCGCCGGCAATCGTCGGGGCACGTCTACTTCACGCTGAAGGACGCCGAGGCGCAACTCCCCGCGGTGATGTGGCGCAGCACCGCCGATCGCCTGCGTTTTCGCCCCGAAGACGGCCAGGATGTCGTCGCCATGGGGAAGATCGACGTCTACCCACCGCACGGCAAGTACCAGCTCGTGTGCACGGGGCTCACGCCGCTCGGCGTCGGCGACCTGCACGTGCGATTCGAGCAACTCAAGGCGCAGCTCGCATCCGAGGGCCTCTTCGACGAGGAACGCAAGCGTCCGCTGCCGCTCGTCCCGCGGCACGTCGCGGTCGTCACGTCGCCGACGGGCGCTGCCGTCCGAGACCTGCTGAAGATCGCCCTGCGACGGATGCCGCGCGCGTGGATCACCGTCATCCCGGCTCGAGTGCAGGGCGAGGGATCGATCGACGACGTCGTCGCGGCGATCCGCGACGCCGCGAAGCTCCCCGATGTGGACGTCCTCATCGTCGGCCGAGGCGGCGGCAGCATCGAGGACCTCTGGACGTTCAACGAGGAGGCCGTCGCCCGCGCGATCGCTGCCGCGCCGATGCCGGTCGTCTCCGCGGTGGGGCACGAGACCGACACGACGATCGCGGACTTCGTCGCCGACCTGCGCGCCGCCACGCCGAGCGAGTCGGCCGAAATCGTGTTCCCCGACGTCGCGGAGCTACTGGGGCGGATTGACGAAAACCGCACGCGACTTTCCCGCAGCGTCACGCACCGCCTCGAGCTTGCCCGCGAGAGACTCGTGGCGCTGGAGCGCACGCACGCCCTCGCCCAGCCCATCGAGCGGCTGCGCCGACTCGCGCAGGATCTCGACGAATGGGAGACTCGCAGCTTCGCCGCGCTCGAGCGCCACGTCCATCGCTCCCGCGAGCGCCTGTCGCGCGTCGCCGGCCATCTCGAAGCCGTGTCCCCGTTGGCCGTCCTCGCCCGCGGCTACTCGATCACCACGCGCGACGGACACCGCGAGACGCTCCGCGGCATCGACGGCCTCGGGCCGGGCGAGCGTCTCACGACGCGGCTTGCGCGGGGCACCGTGGTGTCCGAGGTCGTCGAAGTGCACCCGCCCGGGGTGTTGTGATCCCGCCCGTGTTCCTACGCCGAACCGTTTCACTGGAGGTCCGTCCGTGACCGAGAAGAACCCCGAGCCGACGTTCGAGGAGAGCCTCGCCCAGGTCGAGCGTGCCATCCGCGCCCTCGAAGCGGGCGACATCGCGCTCGAGGATTCGATCGATCTCTACGCGCAGGCGATGGGCGCTCTGAAGCGCTGCCACCACGTGCTCGACCGCGCCGAGGGCCGGCTGGAGATCGTCCGCAAGTCTGTCGCCGGCGACGCGTCGGGCATCGAGGCCGTCGCTGCCGAGTTGAAGGACGGCGAGGGCGTCCAGCCTGCTCGCACCCCCCGCGGTCGCGCGACCCGCGAGGGCGGGTTCGACGGCCCGACACCGACGGCCTGACGCCCGGCCGCTGCGGCGCGTCCAGCGCCGATCGCCGTCCCGCGCCGATCGCCGTCCAGCCTGATCGCCGTCCAGCGCCGTCCAGCGCCGTCCAGCGAGGAACGCGCGGCGACGTCCCGACAGCGCCGCCGTCGCTTCGGCAAGGCCATCTGTGTCACAGCCGTGATCGACTCTCCGCGCCACCATGCCCCTGAACTTGCGCCGCGGCCGGTGCGCCGTAGTCTCCGCCGTTCGGGGTGTTCGAGCCCCGTGCCATCTGTTGCCGGATCGTCTAATGGCAGGACAGCAGTCTCTGAATCTGCTTATCAAGGTTCGAATCCTTGTCCGGCAACCACGCCTGAAGTCGAGGAACTAGAAGGGGCCCAGCGCGCGACGCCCTGCGTCTGTTGCGCGTGGCGGGAGGCGCGGGTTCCCTGATGACGCACGCGCACCCTCGCGGACCGCCTTGCGGGAGTCGCCTCGCCGCGGGACCCAGGTCACGCTCCGACCCCTCGCCCAGCCTCCCGCTCCGGATGCCGCGTGCGTTCGCGCATCCGACTTGCGTACCCTCCAGCCTTCGACCAAGTGGGACCGATGAAGCCTGGGGCTGCAGAGCGACTCGATCAGATCCTCGCCGGGACGAGTCTCGACGAGGCGATCTGGCGCGATTCGCATCTCCACGCGCTTCTCGTGGAACGCATCGAGGCGCAGGCGAGGCGAATTCACCGTCTGGCGCCAAGCGAGACAGAGACGCTCGCGCGCGATGCGTTGACTGAGCTTTGGGCTGCGCGCGACCGCTATCGCGGCGAGGTGGCGGTACGGAGCTACCTCGGCGGGATCGTCCGGAACCTCGCGCTCGTCGCGCTTCGCTCCCGCGCACCGCAGGCGGACGACGACGCGGCGAGCGAAACGCCAGACGCCGCGCCGGGCGTACCCGATCTCGTGGCTGCGGGGGAGCTGCGCGCCGCCATCGACGAGGCCACGCGGCTCGCGAGTTCCCGTGACGCCGAGGCGTTCGAGCTCCTCGCCGCGCACGGGGCGACCGTCGCCGAGGTCTGCATCAAGCTCCAGATCCTCCCCAACGCGCTGCACCAGCGCGTGGCCCGCTTCCGCGCCGTCGTGAGGCTACGCCTCGAAGAAAGGGGATTCCTGAGTAAGCGGACCCCGCCGCGCGGCACAGGCATACATGGGACTTCTGGCGTTCGCACTCACTCGCGCGAGAACGGCTGAGCCCATGGCCTGCACGGACCCCGACGTTGGCTCGAAGCTCACGGCTTTCGAACTGGCGAAGCTGTCGCCCGCCGAGGCGGACGAGGTCGCGGATCACCTCCTCAGTTGCGCGCGGTGTTTCGAGGACTGGCAGGCCATGGAAGCCGCGCCGCTCGCCGTCGCTGCGCGCGTCGCGCGCAAGCCGGACGCCAAGCCCGCGAGGCCGCGGCGACGCTGGGCCGCCGTCGTGGCTGGAGTTGCGGCGACGCTGCTGCTTGCGTTCGTGGCGACCGGAGCGGCTGCGCGCGTCCTTCCGCGTCTCGCCGGCATCTTGGGCCTCACGACGCAGCGCCGTTGGACGCAGACGGAGGCCTCGCGGCTCGCGCGGCTCGACCTAGTCGGCGCAGGGATCGCCGCCGACGCGGAGTTCTTCCGCGACGTGTGCGACGTCCACCTCGGCGGTCGCCGCTCGACTACGTCGGTTCCCGGGACGCTCGTGGCGTTCATCACCGTCCGCGACGGCCGCACGCAGACCGGCGTGTCGATGTTCGGGGCCGACGGACGCAAGCTGTGGCGCACGGGCGATGCGGGTGTGCTGCCGTCCTGGGACCGACTCCTGGCCGGCTACACGTACGAACTCGTGCAACTCCGCGTCATGACCGCCGCGGTCGCCGGGGACCGGATGGAGGAGGTCGGCATCGCGACCATCCAGCACGGGCCGCAGTCTGCCCTCCTGCTCTTCGATCCCGCGACTGGGCGCGAGCGCGGCATCGTGTGGCACGACGGGCATGTGGCGCTCGACACGTCGGTCCCGCCCGACGCGATGAGCCCCGCGGTCCTGCCGCCGCAGGCGCCCGGCGGTTCGCGCCACCTTCTCGTCGTGGGGGCGGACCCCATTGGAGGACCGCAGACCACGCCGTGCGCGGTTGTGTTCGACGCCGACGGCCACGTGCTGCAGCACCTGCGGTTCCCGAGTTCCGGCGCCCGGCCGGACGGCGGCAGTCGTGCAGTCGGGGCGCGTGTGTTCTGGCCCCGGAATCCAATTGAGACCGGAGCCGCGCGTCCGTCGGAGGTCTCGATCTTCACATCCGAGGAGATCGAGTGGGTCCTCGACGTGAAGGACGGCCTGCTCGTCCCGGGCTCCGCGCGCGCGGCTATCACCGACGCTTTCCCAGATCTGTTCGATCGGACAGCGGGCGGCCGCCGGTTCGCTGAGATCGATGCGGCAGACGGCGGGCTCGCTGAGTTCCTGTCCGATCTGAACTCGAAGGTCCGAGGAGACGCTCACGGCACGGACACGGAGCTGTGGGGCCGATGAAGCCCGCGACGGTGGCGGCGATCGTGCTCGCAGCGGGGCCTTCGTTCGGCCTTGGCGGCTGCGAACCGCAGACGACGCCGCGGCTCGGGCCGGGAAGTCCCGCCGCACAATCCACGGTCGCGCTTGCAGTGGGGGGCGACGAGGATCTTGCCTTCGCGGCGGTCGATGGGGGCGTGATCCAGTCGTTCGCGGCAGAGGTCACGGCGGCGCACGAGCAGAAGGTGGTTCGCACGGGGTTCCATCCTGGCGAGGACCAGGGCAAGGTGCTCGTGTTCGACGCCGACGGGACACGCGCGCTCGACTATGCGCTCCCCCGGCAGAGTCCGTTCCCGCTGCCTGAGCTCCAGCGGCGGACCGGGAGCGCCGCGCCGGAAGATGGCTGCCGGCGGCACGTCGTCGTCGCGGGACGCGACCAAGTCCTTCCCTTCACCGCCGACGGTCGCCGGTTCCTGCTGATCGGCGCGTGCGGGCGATGGGCGCCGTCTCCTCTCGTTCTGCTCGAGTTCGACGAGGCGGGGCGCTCGTACGAGCGGCTCGTGTTCTGGAACTTCGGCTCGATCCGCGGCGTGTTCCGCACGAGCCGGGGATTTGGGTTCACAGGGGTCAACAACGACCTCGACCGCGAGCACCTGAGACGCGACCTGGGTGAGAACTACGCCACCGTCCTCGCGCTGTTCGATCTGCCGCCGCGCGGATCCGGGGCCGCCGCCGCAACGATCCAGGGCCGCTGTCCGATCGGTTCCGCCGACACTACGGACGTCGGTTCCGGGTATGCGTACTACCTCCGGCTGCCCATACGGCAACTGCCGTCCAGCGAGATCCGCGCGATGCCGACCGAGCGCGACGGCGCGGTCGTGATGGTCGATGGCGATGGCGTCGAGACCCGGGTTGACCTGGTGACGGGGGCGTTGACGACCACCGACGGCCGAGGCGCGACCCGGCCGCTGGATCACGTAGCCGCCGCACACCGCCTTTGGAAAGGCGCCTCCCGATGACGCGCAGGGCGGCATCGAGGCACCGGCGATTCTGGAGCGCGCACGCCTCCATGTGGAGTTGGCGACTCGGCCATCCACCGCGCGGCGGGCCGTGACCCAGCACGCCATTCCGGTGCAACTCGACGTGATGAACGGAGCTCCATTCGCCAGTCGGTGGGGCAGTCGAACGCAGAATTGAAGAGCGAGGTGGGTTGTGAGATCGAAGCTGCTGCGGAAGCTCGCTGTGGGCCTGTGGATCGCGATTGGCCTGACCGCGATCCCGTCGGGGACGCAGGACGGGGAGGCGCTGGCGCAGGATGCGACGCCGAGTGGCGGGTTAGGCGCCGCAACCCCGACGCCTCAGTCCGTGAGTCGGGCGTTTGAGGCGGGTCTCGAGATCCCCGTCGACTGCGCCGCCGGTCCGAACTGGGTTGCCACGGCGCGAATGAACGCCGACGAGTTCCCGGACCTGATCGTGTCGGTGTCCACGACGCTTGGAACCGGCGTAACGGGCGGCGCCGTTCAGGTCTGCCTCGGGCGGGGAGATGGCTCGTTTACGCCGGCGCAGACGTATGCGCTCGGCGAGGCGGGAAAGGTCGGTCCGAATGCGGGCATCCTCGCGGTCGCCGACTTCGACGGGGATGGCGACAGCGACGTCATCTGCGCGTCCGGAAGTGAAGCGAAGCTGTACGTGTTCGTCGGCGACGGCACGGGCGCGCTGACGCGAGGACCGGACATCTTGCTGCCGAGCTCCGTCGCGCCGACAGCGTTCGCCGCGGGTGACTTTGACACTCGGGACGGTCTGGACGCATCTGAGATCGTTGTCGGCGATGCGTCCACCCGGACTCTACGGGTCATCGGAGGGAGTCTCCTTGCAGGGGGGAGCACGGTTTTGTGCACCACCACGGGAACGGCGTCCTCGCTCGCAGGCGCCACGTTCGCGACCTCGGCTGACCTGGACGACGACGCGAGCCGTGATCTCGTGGTGTTCAACCGATCGACCCACACGCTCACGCTCCTTCAGGGAAACGGGCAAGGGATCTTGTCGATCGTTGGTCCCGACATCACCACCGGATACCGGAGCCCTGGATACGCGCGCACATGCGTAGCCGCCGACTTCAACGGCGACGGGCGTGACGACATCGCCACCCCGGCCGACGGCACATCGCGCGGGGTCGGCCTGATGCTCTCCGCGAAGGGCGGCGCGCCGTACACGTACGACGAGGGCGGAACCACTCCGCTGCTGCCCGGGTCTGGCTACTTGGCGGTCGCTGCGAGAATCGACGACGACGCCAACATCGACCTTTCCGTCTCGCTCGTCGGCTGGAGCCAGCCCGGAACGGCCTGGTTCTCGGGGCTTGTCACCTTGAAGGGGCGAGGCGACGGCACCTTCGACGAGCCGAAGGACGTTACAGTCGGGGCGGATCCGTACGGGCTCGCAGTTGCGGACCTGGACGGCGACCGGCGGATGGACCTCGTGACCGCGAACAGCGTCGAGCACTCGCTTTCCATTCGGCTCAACGACGGGCAGGGCGGGTTCCTCACGCGTACGGACGTCGGCGCAGGAGCGAAGCCGCGCGGCGTAGCGATGGCGGACCTGAACGACGACAAGATCGACGACCTCGTCATCGCGCTCAGTGGTGAGGACAAGGTCGGCGTGCTCCTCGGCAAGTCCGGAGGCGGCTTCGAGCCGGTCGCTCAGTACGCCGTCGGACCACAGCCCTACTCTGTCGCAGTGGGTGACCTGAATGGCGACCAAGTCCCCGACTTGGCGCTGGCCGACTGCATGTACACGACTCGGCGTGGTGTGGTGTCCGTCCTGCTCGGCCGGAAGGACGCGGTGACCGGAAAGGGCGACGGGACGTTCCTTCCCGAGCAGAGGTTCGAGAACGGTCTCGGGAACAACCCCCGGTGGATCGCCATCACGAACTTGGACGCCGATCTGATCCAGAACGACATCGTCGTGGGGAACTACTACCCCGGCGACATCTCGATCCTCCGTAACACAGGCACTGCGGGGGCCGTGGACTTCGCTCCCGACGCCGGTAGTCCGCATCGGTCCGGATCGACACTGAACGGCTACAACCCGATGATCTACGACGGTGCAGTCGTTCCCGACCTGGACGGCGACGGCATTCCCGAGATCCTCACCGCGTGCCTGAACTCGAGCTCGATCGGCGTGCATACGAGCAAGGCAGGAAACGGGCGGGCGGCGTTCGACCTCACGGGCTCGGTGGGGTTGTTTGACCTGAACGACGCACCGGGGGCGCTCCCGAACCCATTCCAGATCCTCGCCGCCAACGTGACGGGCGACGCCCTCACGGATCTCATCGTGCTGCGATACCCAGGCAAGATCTCCGTGCTTCGGGGGCTTCCATCGGCACCCTACTTCGAGGTTGAGCCGCAGACCATTCCGGGCGCGTTCGATCGCCTGATCGCCTGCGCCGACTTCACGGGAGACAAGAAGCCAGACATCGTGGCATCCGGGAGCCATCAGCGATACGCACCGAGCACCCACTGGGTCACGGTGCTTCCCGGAGACGGCACCGGGAAGTTCGGCGCGAATCCTGCTGACCTCATCAGCTACGAGACGGCCCATGGGCCGCACGTGGGGGTCGTTGGAGAGTTTACGGGCGACTCCCTCCGCGATCTCGCCGTGACCTGCCCGGCGGACGGACGGTACTACGGCGGATCGACAGTGTCGGTGCTGCAGGGGGCTACGCCGCTGTGGGGGACCGGCGAATCGATCGGCATGGGGCGCGTCTACATCTCGACCGAAGTCGAGACGGTTCCGCCAGCACAGATCACAATCGAACCGGGGCGTCGGGCGCAGATCCCCATCCGAATCGACACGCAAGACGGCGTTCGCGTGCCGGTCGAGGTCACCGCGACCCTGACCACGATTGGCGTGTCGAACTCGGAGTTCTGCGCGATCGTTCCGACACGTGTGGTGCTCGCTCCGTGCACGGTCAATGTCGAGGTCTTTGCTTCACGACTGATCCGCGAGTACCTCCGGTCGAATGGCAAACCCGGAGCGGTGGGAGTTCGGCTGGAGTTTAGCCTGAGTCACGTAGCTGCTCCCGGGCGAGCATCTATGGATCTGACTGTCGGATTCGCGGATGCGTCACGTCTCGAGTACGACTGGCGCTACGTGCCACAGTCCTACTGGTGGCGACCGGCCGGAGTAGGTGCGCCCATGATTGGCCCTGCGCGCGCGTCGCGCGATGGCAGTACTCTCACCCTCTCGTGTCCGAAGGCACAGGTTGCAGTGGTCCGAATTCGTCGCAACTCCGACGGCGTCGTGGTGTTTGGACCGGAGACGGAGGAGCATCGTCCGTTGTTGGACTACCTAGTCTGGCAAGATGGACGGCCACTATCGCTAGATCTTCTAGCTCTCGGGGCCAAGCCGGGTGACGCGTATACGGTCACTGCAGATGCTACGAGTCAGGATCCGATTGCGCTCGTTCTTAATACATTTGACATGCAGAAGCGAGGCAATGGCTACGACGTCTTTGCCACCGGGTTGAACCCCAGTAAGGACATGTGGATTATCGAGGCGTCCGTGGCGGCGGTGCGAGTAGTGCGCGGGACGGAGTACGACGGCGAGCCATTTCAGAGAGCATTCAAAGACACGTTGGTAGCTGCAATGCTCAGTCTCGATACCACAACCGACGCGGCCGCGCAGGCGTTCGGAGCCGCGAAGCCGCAGACGGCACAACGGATTGCCGGCGACATGCTCAAGGACGTTCGGGCGCTGCGCGCGATAACTGGGGACATCGTCTCCTACTCCGAAGCGGTGGCGAACACCCGCGCTGCCACATCCCAGGGCGAACGTGAGCAATGGGCCAACGCGGCTGGTTGGAGCTTGTTAGCGCTCGAGCGCGACTCGGTAGGCTCGCCGTCATTTCGCAACGGCATGGGAAATTGGTTGCAGCATGCAACGGTCGATGGGAAAGAAGTTTTTGGGGGCGACGTTGAGAAGGAACTGGATGCGATCGCCAAGTCGCTGTGGGTAGTCAAGAAGCTGCCCGCCGCGTACTCAGTTCCGCGCAAGTGGATTGACACGCTGAATCAGGGGACGCTAACTGAGATTCAGGTGACAGTCCGAACCCCGGCCGCGCGCCCCGGGGCGATCGACTTCGGGACCGGACCGCGGTACGCCGGGGCCCCGCTAGGCGGGCCTGTCGCGCTCGGCGGGACCTACCCCGTCGTGGTGTCCGTAGGGGACAAGGTCCACAGGGCTGCGCTCGATTCGGAACTTAGGTGCCGACTCGAGCTCCTGTCGCCGACTGGTGGATCGTTCATCCCGGTGGCGGGTTCAGTGCCAGGCTCGGGTTCGGCGCTTCTTCGCCCGGTGCGAAATGGCAATCGTGTCGAGTTCGTAGGCAGCGTACGTATCCCGGAGTACAGCCCGACAGGCGATCCGCTCCCGACCGGGGCCTGGTCGAGTCGCGTAATCATCGATGACTCGCTGGACACGTCCGCCGAGAGCCCCCTGTTTGTCACGCGGAATCTCACGGACACGCCGCCACCCACCAACGTCTCTGCGCGTGTGCTCGAACAGGGCGGTGTGGACGTGTCGTGGACACCAGCAATCGCGGACGATGATGGCCCGGTCTGTGCGAAGGTGTGGCGCCGTTCAGTCGGGACTTCTGTGTGGACATACCTTGGGGCTGCTGCGCCGTGCTCCGGCCAGTTCATCGATCGCGACGTCACGCTTGGAGCCGCTGTTCAGTACAGTGTGAGTCATCTATGGGACTCCGGGCAGGAGGGGCGCAGGAGCGATCCAATCACAGTTCGTACTGATGGTGGAGCGGTTCTGCGTCTGAGCGTCCGAGATTCGGCGACCGGACTGGAAGCGATCAGCTTTGGGGCGGGCGCTGCGCCGCGAGTCCTACTCGAGTCTCGAGATGCCTCTGGTTTGAAGACAGTTGACCACGTGATGCTGCGACATCTCCCACCGGATGGCACGTGGACCGACCTCAGTACCACCGCTGGTGCCGGTGAAGAGGTCGTTGTGGTGCCTGCGGCGTCAGGCGACTCGATGGGCGTATACGGTACGCATGCTGTAAGCGCCGTCGTCACACTTGCTGGCGGACTCACGCTGAGGTCGTTCGTGGAGTACGAGGTCTTACGTGACTCGGTTCCGGCGCCACCGGTGCCGTTCGGCGTGATCGCCAGCGGCAACGCGCTCCGGGTCAAATGGGACACGTCAGAGGTGCACGACGGGGTGACCCTCGATGTCTATCGCGCAGAAGATCCGAGCGCTCCGCTCGGTCAGCCCGCTTGGCGGGTTGTCTGGGGTTCGGGTGACATCCTCGACTCCGCGGTAACGACTGGGACGCGGTACTACTATCGCGTTGTGTCGAGGAGGGGCGGCGCGATGGGACTCCCGTCGCCATGGGCGAACGCGGTCGCCGGCGGAGGGGGTGGCGCCGTCGTGGCCACAATCGCAGAGCGTTGGGTGCTGGATGCTGCGGGACGCGTCGTGCGACGATTGCCGCCGGGACTCGCAAGCTGGGATTGGACTGATGACGGCGGCGCGCCAGTCGCTGACGGCTACTACACGATCGTCGATCGGGCCGAGGGTGGCGGCGAGCAGCGGACGAGCGCGACCGTGGACCGTGTCGCACCTTGGATCGCGATCGACCAACCGGCGCATCGGGACGGCGCTTCCGTGAGTGTGGGTGGTTCGTCGCTTGAGGTAAGCGGGCGGGCTGGCGACGGGATTGGATTACAGGAGGTGATTTGGGAAGTCGAGCGAGGCGCTCGAGGCGTGGCCCGAGGGACGGGTCGGTGGAGTGCCCGAGTCGACTTGACGCTGGGCGTCAATCGCCTGAGGGTCACGGCGCTCGACGGTAGCGGAAATGCCACCACTGAAATCGTCGATATTGACTATACACCCCGCGTGTTGCGTCTGCGACCGGGCTACAACTTGGTCGGGCTTCCGTGCGTGCCCGTGGTGGCGCTGCGTGCCTCGACGCTTCTAAGGTCGATCAATGATTCGGGTGGGGATGCTACAGTCGTGATCGATGCGGCCAGCGCGGCCGGCTCGGCGCGGCATGCGTCGGGGGCTGGGCCGGACTTCGAGTTGATCGATGGACGGGCGTATTTTGTACAATCAGGAACGACATCGGACGTCGCGATCGTCGCGGGAGTCCACGAGGCCGTTACCGAGTGGCGAGCGCTGAGCCACGGTCAGAACTACTTGGTGATTCCGGTTCGTCCCGGTTCCCCCCGCCGTGCTTCCGACGTCGCCGCCGACATCGCCGCCCAAGGCGGACGCGTCCGCGCGATCCTCCGTTGGAAGGACGGGGCATTCGTCCCGTACCTGCCCGGCAAGCTGCTGAACGACTTCGACATCGTCGTCGGCGAGGGCTTCGTTGTGGACGTTGAGAACGACTGTGTCTGGGAGGTGAAGCCATGAGGCACCGCATGACGCGCTGGGTGCGGGCCGGGTTCGTCGCGTGCGTCTTGGCGCTCGCTGCGGCGTCGACCGCATGGGCCGGGACGACACCGTACGCCGTGCAGACTGACAGCGTGAGCGACTCCGCGTTCACGGTTTCCTGGGTTACGACGACCGCCGAAACGGGGTACGTGGAGTACGGCACATCCGCCGGTTCCCTCGGGAGCGTTGCCTACGACACCCGCGGGTCGTCCACGAGCGCCAACGTTCACTCCGTCGTGATCACGGGGCTCTCGGCCAGTTCGGCGTGCTACTGGAAGATCGTCTCCGGCGGCACCGAGTACGGCGACGGCACCGGCGCGGCCTACCAGACCACGACCGGCAGTTCGCTCATCCTGCTCGGCTCGCGTTTCGTAACCGGGCAGGTGCTCGACGCGAGTGGCAATCCGGCTTCGAGCACCCTCGTTCACGTCACTCTCCGCAACGCCGACGGCGCCGGCTCGACCGGCGACAGCCAGAGGAAGACCGTGCTGACGGACTCGTCAGGCAACTGGCTTTTCCTGCTCGAGTCGTTCCGCACCGCGAACCTGACGAGCGGCTTCAGCGTCTCGACCTCCGGGGACTCGATCGTCGTGACTGCCGATGGCGGCGCTCTCGGGATGGGGGCCTCCACCGTAGACACCAGCTACGCCAGTTCCTCCCCGACCACCATCACGACCACCCTCGTCGCCCCCGGCGTCCCTGTCGTCAGCGCCGTCGCGCCCTCCCAGGGCACCAACACCCTCGCCACCGACGTGACGCTCACCGGCTCCAACTTCCTCTTCGCCACGTCCGCGGCCCTCGACGACGGCGCGTCCACCGGGCTCGCGTCGTTCACAGTCGTGTCGGACACAACGATCACGGCCCGCGTACCGTCGGGCGTCGCGGCCGGGGCCTACAACTTGAAGGTCACCGCCTGGGGCGGCACCAACACCACCAGCTTCCAGAAGTTCACCGCCGCGGTCCCGCCGTCGATCACCGACACCTCGCTCACCGGCTGGACGGTCGGGCAGGCGTACAGCCGTTCGATCGGCGTCACGGGCGGGGCCGCGCCGTTGACGTGGTCGGTCACGGCCGGTGCGTTGCCGGCGGGGATCACTCTGTCCTCGACCGGTCTGCTCTCCGGGACGCCGACGGCGTCCGGGACGGCGTCGTTCACGGTGCAGGTACGGGACGCTTCCAACGTGACCGCGAGCCAGGCGCTGTCGCTCTCGATCGCTGCGGCGGTCACGGCGCCGACCGGGTCTCTTCCCGACTGGACCATCGGCCGCAACTTCGGTTCGCGGACCCTCGACACGACAGGAGGCACGGACACAGTCACGTGGACGATCACCGGATTGCCGCCGGGTCTCGCAGCGGCGGGTACCGGACGCTCACGCACGGTCTCGGGCACGCCGATTTCGATCGGCAACTTCACGGTGACTGCGATGGCGACGGATTCCGTTGGCTCAAGCGCATCGACGACCTTCGGAGTCTCGATCAACGGCACCGTCACTCAACCCACCGGGACGCTGCCGGACTGGACGAGCGGCCGCGACTACGGCTCCCGGACGGTCACGACCACGGGCGGCACGGACACCGTCACCTGGACGACGTCCGGCCTGCCCACCGGGCTTTCGGCCTCGGGCAGCGGACGCACGCTCACGATCAGCGGCACGCCCACGGCGACAGGCAGCTTCTCGGTGGTGACCACCGCCACTGACGCCGCCGGTTCGTCGGCGACGAAGACGTTCTCGTTCGCGATCAGCGCGCCTGTGACGCAGCCCACTGGCACGCTGCCGGACTGGACTTCCGGGCGTGACTACGGCTCGCGCACGGTCACGACGACCGGAGGCACCGACCCGGTCACGTGGACGGCCACCGGCCTGCCGCCGGGACTGACGGCCACGCCCTCGTCGCGCACCCTGGCGATCACGGGCACGCCAACGACCGTCGGCAGCTACTCAGTCGTCGCCACGGCGACCGACGCCGCGGGCTCGACCGCTGCGAAGACGTTCGCCGTAACGATCTCGGCGCCGCTCACCACGCCGACGGGCACGCTCCCGGACTGGACTGTCGCGCAGTCCTACGGCTCGCGCGCGGTCACCACGACGGGAGGCACTGACACCATCTCGTGGACCACCACGGGGGTCCCGCCGGGCCTGACTGCCACGGGGATCGACCGCACGCTCACGGTCAGCGGCACGCCGACGACCGCGGGTACCTACTCGCTCGTCGCCACTACGACGGATGCCGCGGGCGCGACGGCATCGCAGACGTTCGCAATCGTCGTGAACCCGGTTGTGGCGGCGCCCGTCGGCACGCTGCCCGGTTGGACGCAGGGCCGTGACTACGGCACGCGCGCGATCACGTCCACCGGCGGCACGAGTCCGATCGCCTGGACAGTCGTCGGCCTTCCGCCCGGTCTCCTCTCGACTGCGAGCGACCGCACGCTCACCGTGATTGGCACGCCGAATCAGACCGGGTCCTTTGGCGTCACGATCACCGCGACGGACAACGTCGGTTCGACCGCATCGTCGAACTGGACGATCGTCATCAGCGCGCCGCTCACGACGCCCACGGGAGCGCTTCCCGACTGGACCGTCGGGCAGGCATGGGGCAACCGCGTGCTGACCACCACCGGCGGCACGGACCCCGTCACGTGGACGGCGACGGGTCTTCCGCCCGGCACGTCGGCCACGCCGTCTGGACGCAACCTCACCTTCAGCGGCACGCCGACCACCGCCGGCACGTACGCCGTGAACGTTGGCATCTCGGACGGCACCGGCTCGACGGCGAGCCGCGTGCTCACCGTCGTCATCAACCCGCCGCTCACGGCTCTCCTCGGCTCCCTCCCGGACTGGACCGTGGGCCGCAACTACGGAACGCGCACCGTGACGACTACAGGCGGTACCGATCCGATCGTCTGGACGACCACGAACCTCCCGTCGGGTCTCACCGCCTCGGGATCGGGACGCACGCTCACGATCAGCGGCTTCCCGGACACGGCGGCGCCGTACGCGCTGAACGTGACAGCCATGGACGCCGCTGGTGCCGCGGTGTCGCGCGCCTACAGCATCGTCATCAACCCGGCGCTCTCGTCGCCCACGGGCACGCTGCCCGACTGGACGGTCGGCCGCGACATCGGCTCGCGCGTGCTGACGACCACCGGGGGAACCGACCCGATCGACTGGAGCGTCACCGGTCTACCTGCCGGACTCATCGCGACGCCTACGGGGCGCACGCTGACCGTGACCGGCACGCCGACCACGGCGGGGACCTACTCGATCCTCGCGACCGTCTCCGACGGAGCGGGCGGCACCTCGACGCGCTCGCTCACGATGGTCGTGAGTCCGCCGGTCACCGTCGCATCGGGGACGCTCCCCGATTGGACGGTCGGCCGCGCCTACGGTTCGCGCTCTCTGACCACCACCGGCGGTACCGATCCCATCGGCTGGACGGTCACCGGCCTGCCGACGGGGCTCACCGCCTCGCCGTCGGGACGCACGGTCACGATCTCGGGGACACCGTCCGTCACGGGCGCGTTCTCGGTCGTCGCCGTTGTCAACGACGCGGCCGGTTCGACCGCGTCGCGGACGATCCCGATCGTCGTCAATGCGGTCGTCACCCAGCCGACCGGGACGCTCCCCGACTGGACGATCTCTCGCGACTACGGCATGCGCACTCTCACGACGACGGACGGTACTGCCCCGATCGGCTGGACCGTCTCGGGGCTGCCGACGGGTCTCGTCGCCACGCCGAGCGGCCGGTCGCTCTCGATCGCGGGTACGCCCACGGCGACGGGCACTTTCACCGTCTCGACGACCGTCACGGATGCGGCGGGATCGACCGCTTCGGCGTCGTTCCCCGTCACGATCAACGCGGGCCTGAGCGCGCCGTCTGGGACGCTCCCAGACTGGACGATCAACCGCAACTACGGCACCCGGACGATCAGCACCACCGGCGGCACGAACCCCGTCGTGTGGACGGTCGCTGGCCTTCCCTCTGGCCTCTCGACGACGGCCAACGCGCGTCTGCTCGACGTGTCGGGCACGCCGGACGCAGTCGGCACCAACACACTGACGCTCACCGCCACTGACGCCGCTGGCGCTACGGCGGTGCGGACGTTCACGATCGTCGTGAACGCGGCGATCACGACTCCCACGGGGAGCCTCCCCGACTGGACGATTGGGCGCGACTACCTGACGCGCACGCTCACGACGACTGACGGCACCGACCCCATCGTCTGGAGCGTCACCAATCTGCCCCCCGGTCTGCGGTCAACTCCGACATCGCGGATGTTGACGATCACCGGCGTGCCGTCGGCAGCCGGCAGCTACGACGTCAACGTCACCGCGACGGATGCCGCGGGCTCGTCGGCCAGCCGTTCGATCAGAGTGAACGTGAACCCAGCGCTGACGGAACCCGCCGGCGTACTTCCGGCGTGGACCGTGGACCGCCCCTATGGCACCCGGACGATCAGCACCACAGGCGGCACGGCGCCCTACACCTGGAGCGTCTCCGGCCTCGCGCAGCTCGGATTGACGGAGCTCGACACAGGCGGCGCCTCCTGCGAGCTCTCCGGCACGCCTGCGACCTCCGGGTCGTTCATTGTGTTGGCGAGCGTGACGGACGCCGCTGGTGCGTCGAAGTCCAGCGCCTGGTCTGTGACGATCAACTCGGCGCTCGCCCTTGCGACATCGTCCGGGACAACGCTCCCGGCGTGGACCGTAGCTCAGGACTACACCACGCGGACGATCACCGCGTCCGGCGGGACCGATGCCGTTGCTCTCACGCTCAGCGGCGCGCTGCCCCCGGGGCTCAACGCCAGCATCAGCGGCCGCACGATGCAGATCACAGGCACGCCGACGACACGCGGCGAGTTCTCGTTCTCGGCGGACGCGACGGACGCAGCCGGTGCCGTGGCCACGCTGCCGATCACCATCACCATCAACGACCCGGTCGAGATCGCCACGGCGCAACTGCGACCGTGGACCGTCGGCCGTGACTATGCAGAGGAGCTCACGGCGTCGGGCGGGACGCTCCCGCTGCGATGGGAGATGATCTACAACAACAACGCGCAGCTCGCGTTCGACCGCGCCGCGGCGCCCCCCAGCTATCATGGGAAGCCCACCGTGCCGGGGTCGTACACGGCCGTCTTCCGTGTCACCGACGCTGCGGGCTCTACGACCGATCGGTCGTTCGACTTCGTCATCAACCCTGGCATCGAACTCGCGGCGAGGAACCTGCTGTTCGGCGCTGCCGGCGCGGAGTACACCGACTTCGTCGCGGCGTCCAGCGGCACCGCGCCGTACACGTACACATCTTCGGACAAGCCGTCCTGGATGCTGGTCGACGCGACGAGTGGCGTGCTGTCGGGGACGCCACCGAGCGAGGGCACGTTCGACTTCGTCGTGCAGGCGACCGACTCTGCGGGCGCGTCGGTTCCGCAGACCTATCACCTCGAGGTCGCACACGTCGTTTCGCTCGCGGATGTCACCGGCGTGCCGCTCACCGTTCCCCCTGGCGACCACTACCTAGTCGCGTACGACGCGCTTGTCGGCAGCACGCCGTCACTCAAGTTCCGGAGACCCGACGGCCAGGCGATGCCGTACACGTTCCGCCTACTCCACGCTGACGGCACCGCGCATCCGACGAAGCGGTCGCTGAAAGCCGTGAAGCTGCGAGGCGGCGTGTCGATTGCGCTGCCGACAGCGGCGCAGACCGATCGGTACTTCCTGATGCTCGAGACGGCGGCGCCGGCGGCGACTGCGTTCGACATGACGGTGGCTCCGCACGTGACGATCAAGCGCACCTTCACCGCCAAGATCACGATCCCGGCCGGCGGGATGACGGCAGTTCCCTTCGCGGCGCCCGACGGGTACATCGCAACCGTGCGGTTCGAGAAGAAGGGCTCGTCGGTGACTCTGAGCCGGATGACGCACGTACGGTCGGCGACCGGCCCGGACGGGACGAGCGATCCGCACAGCTACAGCGGCCCGACGTTCCCGCCCCTGCCGATCACTGCTTGGGGCGACTACGTGATCGACTGCGGGACGATCGACGGGACGGCGCTTACGACGCGCTACACCGTCACGTTGACGCTGCCGAAGAAGACGCGGATCAGGTGACCGACCGACCGGCCCGGCGGAAGAGATGGTCTGTGTGCTGAGCGACTCGGGTGGGGTGCCGCACTCGCAGGTGCGGCGCGACCTGACCCGAGTCGAGACCCGCGGCGCGGTGGCGGGCCCCGTCGCGTACTCACATCTCATACTCACTATCGCACGCCGGGAAACGACGGGAAGCGACGCGACGTAACGTGTTTGAGCCTGAAGAGTTAAGTCGCCTGAGGTGGGGGCGTCCTTGTCCGGCAACCAACCTTGCGCGACGGGCGACGCCGCGGGGCCGTCAGCTGACGCTGTTCGGCGACCGCCGTCGGCGTGGCGGTGCGACCTCCCCGGCAACCGCGCTACGACCTTCGATGACGTCCGTCTCTCCGTAGACTGCTCGCCGCGCTCGCACTGTGTCGCGCCGCCGCCGGCGGCGCCACGGCGGCGAGCGAACGACGCAGTCCGCCGCGGTCACGTCCGCGGCCGGCGAAAGGGCTGGAACCGATGGCTCGACGCACCGCATTCCGTTGGACGCTCGTTCGCTGCGCCGCGGGCGCGCCGATCCTCGGGCTCGTGGACGGTCGCCGCTGGCGCGGATGGCTCGTGCCCTGGCTGCCGGACGCAAGCATGGTCGCGATCGGCGCGCAGTACTTCGGCGACGCCGAGCCGGAACGCATGCCGTCGCAGGCGCAGTCGGGCGAGTGGGAGTACCGAGACGACGGCGATGAGTGGGTCACGCTCCAGCGGCATCGCAGAACGGTCGCAGTCGGCGCGCGCAGCGGAACGCTCGCGTTGAACGACGGCGCGGACATGGCGTGGTGCTGGGACGAGGTGCCGCTCACCGACGACATGCGAAGGACGCTCGACCGGCTGATGAAGGAAGTTGGAGCCGAGGTGACGCCGCGCAAGACGCGGTGACGACCCGACCACGTCGCGGTGGCGACGCACTGACGGCGCGATCTCCGGTCGCCTGGACCGCGTTCATGCGGCTCCGACTTCGGCTCGGTTTCGTTCGGCGGCGATAGCCTGTGGCGATGGCGACGACCGACGACGATCTTCACGGCACTTCGGACGCCAGTACCGGGAGCGAGTTGGCCGCGGAGACGAACTGGGCGGCGGAGCGCGCGCGGTCGCTCGGGCTCGCGCGCTGGCCGGACGTGATCCGCGACCTCGAAGCCGGACGCGGCTTCGCCGCGCACGACCGACTACGCGCGGTCCGCAGGAAGTCGCCCGCTGACGGAGAGCGCGAGCGAATCGACGCAGCGCTCGCGGAGTCGCGGCTGTTCGCCGAACCGCTGCGGAGCGCGCCGGGGCTGCAGCGGATCAACGGCGTTGGCCCCGCGATGATCGGCGCGGAACAGCGCGATTCTGCTGACGGCTCCTACGTGAAGACGAGGTGGCTCACCTTCGTGTTCGTGCCGGTCCTTCCGCTCGACGCGTGGCTCGTCACCGACGCCCCGAACGGAGGATGGCACTTCCACGCGCGCGTGCCCGTCGTCGGCAAGACGCGCACGATTCGCACCGCTGCGCTCTGCGCGCTCGGCGCCGGTGTCGTCGCGGTCGGGCTCTGGCTCCTGCACCGGTTCACGCACTCGGATCTGCACGTCGTGAACGGACTCGAGTCGGCGGCGGAGCTCACGATCGACGACGACGCGCCGATCGTCGTCGATCCGGCGGGACGCGTGACGGTGGTCGCGTCGTCGGGCGAGCACCGGTTCCGCTGCACGGTCGCGGGGCGTGTCGTCTCGGACACCACGGAGCGGGTCAGCGGGACGGCCGACCTGGTCGTCTACAACGTGGCGGGCGCGGCTCCGCTGTTCATCGAGGATGTCGAGTACCGAGCCGACGACGCGGCGTCGAAACGGACGACGAAGCCTGGTTCGACGAAGTCGGCGGCGGAGAACGAGCCGCGCGTGGAGTCGTTGGCCGGGCAGGTGTTCATCCAGCGGGAGACCGTCCAGTTCGTGTTCAGCGACGCGCCGACGCGCATCGAACTGGACAGCAAGTCCACGTCGGCGGTCCGCTACCACGCCGACGTGCTCGACGGCGGTTGGCGCACGGCGGTCGGTCTCGCGCACCGCTACGGCGGCGCGGAGGCGGCGGAGAAGGTCGTCACCGGGGTCGCCACTGCGGTCACTGACGATCCCCTCGCCGTCCGGGAGATGTTCGACGTGGCGTTGCGCGTCGGGAGCGCGGCGGCGGCGACGCGCATGAGCGAGCGACTCGTCGCCGCGTCGCCGAAATCGGCTGCGGCGCGACGAGCGTTGCAGGACGCGCGACTCTGGTCGGGACAATCGCCGGTCGCTGCGTCCGAGGGCCGTGCCGCGCTTGCGCAGTCGCCGGACTCACCGCAGTTGATGGCGCTGCTCGCCCGCGTGACTCCGCGTGCGGAGGCCCAGGCGCTCGTGAAGTCGGCACTGGCAACCGCGGCAGACGACCCGCTCGTGCAGGAGATGGCGTTCCGCGTGTACCACCGCACAGGGATGATTGCGGAGGCTGCAGCGCAAGCGGAACGCATCCTCGGAGCGCGCGACCCGCAACTCTCCGAGGTGTTCGCGAGTTGCGGTCGGGCGCTGCACGCGGCCGGCAAACCCGAGCGGGCGCTCGACGCCCTGTCGCTCGTCTTGGATGACGCCCCCGCAGTGCAAGACGGCGCGGTCTTCGTCCTCGGAGCGTACGAGCGCATTCGAATCGTGGCCGGGGACTCGATCCCCGCGCGCCGACGCGCGGCGGAATGGGTGCCGAAGCTCGTCGCGCTGCAAGTCGATGCGACGGACGCCTCGAAGGACGCCGCTGACGCGCGGCGCGCACTGACGACCGAGATCACCGCGTGGATTGCGGTGCTCGCCCGCGACGAAGGCGCCTTCCCGACGCGCGACCAGTTCCCCGCTGGTGCCGCGATGCTGCGGACGGGCGCAACTGTGTTCGCCACGTGGCGCGACCCCGCCGCCGCTGTGCGCGAGATGTCGAGTGTGGCGCCCGAGGACGTGCACGGACTCGAACCGGAGATCTTGATCCAGCTCGGCGCCGAGTTGGCACGCGTCGGGCGCACCGCGGACGCGGCCGTAGTTCACGCAGCGATGCCGCCGTGGGCGCAGACGGACTTCCCCGACCCGACGTTCGCCACGCTGCCGCCGATCGAAGCGTTCGCGGAACTGAACGGTGCGGTGCCCACGGCCGCGCTCACGCTGGCGTGGGCCGCGCGCGAGTCGAACGAGGAGCGCCGGGCGGAACTGGTCGCGCGCGCACGAACGCTTGATTCCCTGGACGACGTCCACGCTTGGTGACGAACTCGGGCTGGAGCGAACGTCAGACGAGCGACCGCAGCCAGATGTCCACGCCGGGCGCTGTGTGCGCGGCAAGCGCGTCGCAGCAGCACGCGGCGAACACGGCCGCAACGACGTCCACGGTGTAGTGGGCGCGCAACGCCAGCACGAACACCCCCTGAAGCGCTGCGACAGTCCATGCGACCGCCGAGAGCCACGGCGGCCCTGCGCGGTGGACCTCGATCGCCCCGAGGACGCAGAGCGCAGTGTGGCCGGAGAAGAACAGGTCGTTGCTCGTTCCGTACGTCACTAGGAGCGACGGCACGCCAGGGTGCCGCCAGATCATGCCCTTTGGGATCGGCATGGCGCACAAGCCCTGGCACGTCTGGCGGAGCCCGAAGAGAAACAGCACGCCGAGGAACGGCCGGAAGGTGGGGCCGAGAACCGATGTACCGATCATCCAGAGTGCGATGACGTCGATCGATGCGGAACTGACGATCAGCAGCAGGTTCGTCGCACGTGTGTTCGAGGCGAGCCATGCGTTCCACCCGGCCGTCCAGGCGTGCATGCGATCGCCCAACTCACCCGCGGACGCGGCGGGTCGTCGCGACGCGATCAGTCGCTGCGTCCAGAACCAGATCACAAGTGCTCCGCCGATCACGACGACACGGGCAGCAACCGCGGAAAGGTCGCCGGTCACGGCAGCACGGCACCTGGTCGGTGCTCGGCGAGTGACGCGGCCAGCATCGACTCGAGACGCTCGCGAAGGAGTGCCATCAGCGGATCGCCCGCGACACCGCGCTGTCGCTCGGGAGCCACGTCGATTGCCTCGCCCACGTAAAGGAAACCGCGGATGCCGGGGATTCGACGGACGTTATCCGTCAGGTCCTCCTCGAACCGCTCGACCGTTTCGAGCAGGCGCTCCGGCGTGGGGGAGTCGAGGTAGCCGGCGGGGTAGCAGGCGAACTGCTGCGCGAGGTAGATGTCTTCGAGTTGCCGCCAGCGCCGCGCGGTCTCTGGCCCGTCGAGGTCGCCCTGGGCGAGTCCGGGCACGATCGCGGCGCGCAGCGACTTCCCGCGCGCGACGACGCCTCCGTCGTGACGGCCCTTCAGCCACTCGTCCTCGAGCGGGCAGAGCAGACGCTCCACGAGTCGCACGGTGCGTTCCGCGAACGTGCCCTCGGACGCGGCGCCGAGGACCTCGACTTCCTTCGATGCGAGCAGCGCCGCCCCGACCTGTCGGATGCGCTCGGCGAGCGGCAGCCCCGGACGCGGGCGCCACGCGAGGCGGCGTTCGATGTCGTCGAGCATGGGGCCGAGCGTCGCGTCGACGTCGCCGTCGAACACCCAGCGGATCGCCACCGGGTGCACGACGACCCTGCCGGGCGGAGTGCTCTTCGCGCGTTCCTTCGCTGCCGACCGAGCCATCAGCGCCGTGCCGTCCATCAGCGGATTCAACCGGTCGTTGTGACGTGAGACGACGCCTTCCGGGAACAGCACGAGCGGGCGCTTCGCCTCCGTCAGGATGGTGATCGCGCACTTCAACGATTCGCGATCGGTCCCTTCGCGATACACGCTGAACACGCCGGCCCGCGGCAGGAGCCAGCGCTGCAGGCGGCTCTGCATGAAGAGGTGCCAACCCGCCATGATGTGGAGGTTTCGCCCGACCGCGCGGCCGAGCCAGTCCACGGCGAACGGGTCGTACGGACGACAGTGGTTCGGCGCGAGCAGGATGCCGTGCCCTGCGTCCACCGACGCCTGCAACCGCTCGACGTGGCGGCACTCGATCGACGTCACGCCGAACGTTCGGCGGAGGTGCCCCGGAACCCAGAGTCGAAGCAGCGTCGGCCACAAGGCGCCACCGCGCGGCGGCACGAACTCGTACGGCCGGGCGATGACGATGTTCTGCAACGCAGGTGGATGCTCCCACGCATCCACCGCGTCGTCAACCTGACGCGCGCTTCGTTCCCGCGATGTGACTGGAGGCGCCTGCACGCCGCGCGAGGCCCGTTCCACCCCGTGAAGGGTCGCCGCGATCATCGTCGGAGGCCGTAGGGTGGCGGATTCACGCCGATTCGGCGCGAACTCGCCCCGGAGACTCCTGCCATGCCGTACACGAACGCCCACCCGGCCCTCGCTCGCGCGATTGCGGAGCGTGGCTATGCCGAACCAACGCCAGTGCAGGCGAACGTCCTCGCCGAAGGCGCCTCCGGGCGCGACCTGCTCGTCTCGGCGCAGACCGGCTCGGGCAAGACTGTCGCGTACGGACTCGCGATGGCGCCGACGATCGTCGGCACCGCCGAGAAATTCGAGCGCGCGTCGTCGCCGCTGGCTCTCGTGATCGCACCAACGCGCGAGCTTGCGCTCCAGGTGCAGCGCGAGTTGCAGTGGCTGTACGCAGCCGCCGGCGGCAAGGTCGTCTCGTGCGTCGGCGGCATGGACCCGCGCGAGGAGCGCCGGATGCTCGCCGGCGGGGCGCACATCGTGGTCGGCACGCCGGGGCGCCTCGGCGACCACCTCGAGCGCGGCCAGATCGATATGTCGTCGATCCGTGCCGTGGTCCTCGACGAGGCGGACGAGATGCTCGACCTCGGCTTCCGCGACGAACTGGAGTTGCTCCTCGATTCCACGCCGAAGACGCGTCGGACGCTGCTGTTCTCGGCGACCATTCCCCCGGGGATCGCCACGCTCGCGAAGAAGTACCAGCGAGACGCGCTCCGCATCGAGACGAACTCCGCCGACGAAGCCCACGGCGACATCGACTACCGCGCGGTCGTCATCGCACCGCACGACCGGGAACGCGTCGTCGTGAACCTGCTCCGATACCTCGACCCGCGCGGCGCGCTCGTCTTCTGCCGCACGCGTGAGGCGGTGAGTCACCTCCACGCTCACCTTCAGGAACGAGGCTTCGGCGTCGTGGCTCTCTCGGGCGAACTCGGTCAGGCCGATCGAACGCGGGCGCTCCAGTCGCTCCGCGACGGTCGCGCTCGCGTCTGCGTCGCCACGGACGTGGCCGCTCGCGGTCTGGACATCCCCGACCTCGGGCTCGTCCTCCACGCCGACCTGCCGGACAGCACGGCGAGCCTGCAGCACCGGAGCGGACGCACGGGCCGCGCGGGACGCCGAGGTACCTGCGCGATCCTCGTCCCGTACCACAGCCGCCGCCGCGTGGAGCGACTCCTCGCGTCCGGGAACATCAAGGCCCAGTGGTCGCCGCCGCCGACGGCCGACGAGATCCGAGCCCTCGATCAGAAGCGACTCGTAGAGGAACTCATCGCCCTCACGGCCGAACCGGCCGTGGACGACCTGAACGCCGCGCGCGAGCTGCTCGCGCAGCGGACGCCGGAGCAACTGGCGGCCGGACTCGTCAAGCTCCAGCGCGCGCAGCGTCCGGAGCCGGAGGAACTGACGAGCGACACCTGGCCGGTGCGCCAGCCGACCGGCGAGCCCGTCCGTGAGCGCCCCCGGACCGGCCTGACCGTTTGGTTCCGCATGAGCGTCGGACGCTTCGGCAACGCCGACCCTCGGTGGATCGTGCCGTTCATCTGCCGTCGCGGGCACGTGACGAAGGCCGACATCGGGAAGATCGCGATCCTCGACCGCGAGACGCGATTCGAGATCGACGAGCAGGTTGCGGAGCGTTTCGCAGCAGCGGCGACGCGACCCGATCAGCTCGACAGCGACATCGAGGTCGAGCTCGTCGGGCCGGACGGTGCGCCGCCCGTGGAGCCGCGCCGCCGCGAGTCGCGCGCGGCGCCGCGCAGCGGACCCCGCGGCGCGGGTGGACCTCCCGGGGCGCGCCCGCCGTTCCGCGGTCGGCCAGAGCGCGGTTGATCCGTAGTTGAACTGCGGGCAGGTTCAGCGTCGCTTGCGCGAGTCCGTGTCGGAGCCGTAGGCCTTTGCCCGCGTCTCGATCGTGAACTCTGGGACCTTGTCGAGCTCGTCCGGCGTGAGCCGGTACTGCTCGCAGACGAGGCTCAACCGCGAACCGTCGGTCTCGACCCGTTCCACGGAGTGCGTCAGGTCGCCGTCGAACCGGACGATCGTGTTCTCCGACGGCGTGACGCGTCCGAGGTGCTTCTTCCCCCGGCTCAGAACCAGGTCGCCTCCGCGCATCGCCGGTGGGACTTCGACGTAGAGCACGCTGACGAGCACCGGCGGCGCGACCTCGGCGCAGTAGGAACGCAGGCTTCGATCGATGTGCGGGTCCACGCGCGAGCCGCCGACGAGGTGGAGCGGGTTCAGGTAGAACGCGTTGCAGTCGGGCGTGAGCGCCACATCGAGATACCGCGCGAAGTACGGAAACTCGCGCGCGACTCGAGCGACGGTCTCGCGGCGGAACACGATCGAGAACCCGCGCGTGCCGACGAAGTCGCGGTTCAGCGTGTTCACCGTGAAGAACCGCGAGGAGTGGATCTGCTTCCGCAGCGTCCGCAGGTAGGCGGCTTCGAACGCGTTCGGCTGGACCGTGAAGGCACTCATGCGGGACACCCAGGATCGGCCGCGTCGCGCGGGGAGCAACAAACGGCCGTTGCCGACGATCGTGGGTTCGCCCAGGGAACGTGTGCGGCCCGGAAATCCGACTTCCGCGATGCCGCAAACCGTTGGGCGCACGTACCATCACGGCGTGGCCGTTCCGACGCCTGGGAGCCTCGCCGGACCGTACCGACTCGACGCACAGATCGGTGCGGGCGGAATGGGCACCGTCTGGCTGGCGACCGTCGAGGGCGCCGTTCCCGGGTTGCCTGTCGGTGAGCGCGTTGCGCTGAAGATCGTCCACCCGCATCTGGTCGTCGAGTCGGACGTCTTCGAGCGATTCGTGCGTGAAGCCGAACTCGGGCGAGCGATCCGGCACCAGAACGTCGTCCGCACGCTCGACGCCGGCATGGACGTTACGGACGACGGACTCCTTGTCTATCTCGCCATGGAGTACGTCGTCGGACGGACGTTGTCCGCGCTGCGCTCGGACGACGGTCTCGTCGCGGAAGGGTTCGTGCGACGCATCGCGCGCGAGGTAGCGCGCGGACTCGCCGCGATCCACGAACGGGGCGTCGTCCACGGCGACGTGAAGCCGGAGAACGTGCTTCTCACGCGGGACGAGGTCGTGAAGGTGATGGACCTCGGCCTCGCGCGCTTGCGCGATCGCTCCCTGCGCAACGCGGTCGGGACGGGGTTCTCCGGCTCACTGCTCTACGCTGCGCCGGAGCAGTTCAGCCGCGGACAGGACGACGTGGACGGGCGCCTCGACCTGTTCGCGCTCGGCGTGACGATCTACGAGCTTGCTGCCGGGCGGCACCCCTGGAAGCAAGCCGGCGACTCCGTATTCGTGCCACGCCAACTCGAGGTGGACGCGCCGCGCCTTCGTCAGGTTCGGCCCGATGTGAGTCCGTTCCTCGATGCGGTCGTACACGCGATGATTCAGCGGGCCCCAGACCGTCGCATCCGTTCGGCGGCGGAACTCGCCGCGATTCTCGCGTCCGCGGAGGACGGCCCTTGGTTCCGGAGCAGGGGCGCCGTCGAACACGGAACGGGGCCCGCGGTCGTTCGCGCCGCGCGTCTTCATGGTCGCGAGGAGGAAATGGCGGAGCTTTGGCGCCTGGCGCGTTCCCTGCAGGAAGGGGGTGGAGCGTCGGTCCTCCTCGAAGGCGAGCCGGGCGCAGGCAAGTCGCGACTCGTCGGTGAGTTCGCGGAGGCGGCAGCGGCGCGCGGCATGACCGGTTGCGTGATTCGGCGCGCGTTCGGACCGGGTCGCGACGGCGCGGACGTGGTGGCGGGACTCGACGATCCGCCGCGATGCGCGCTCATCGTCGTCGAAGACGTGGACCACGCATCGGCGTCGGGTTGGAACGCCGCAGCCGGTTTGGCGCGGCGCGCGTGCACAGCCGGGTGCCTCGTCATCCTGACGGCGTCGGAGCCGACACCCCTGGTTCGGCGCGAGATGCTCGACGATTTCGTCGTCCGCATACGGCTCGGACCGCTCACGGACGCCGCCGTCGCCGACATCGCGGGCGACGTTCTGCTCGCAGGGCGGCCGGCGCCTGCGCTCGTTCAGTTTCTCGCCGTCGCTTCGGGTCGGCACGCGGGGGCCGTGATCGCGTGGACTCGCAGCCTCCTCGCCGCGCGAGCGTTGCGGTCCGGTCCCGACGCTGCATGGTCACCCGACGCGGAAGCGTGGGCGGTGCCAGTGCCGGACGAGGTCATCGCGTGGGGGCGCTCCGCGTTCCGCGGTACGCCCGCGGACGACTGTGAACTCATCGAAGCGTGTGCCTGCGCAGGCCTGGAGTTCGACCCGTCGCTCGTCGGCGCTGTGGTGGGGCAGGCGCCACGCGACGTCGAAGCGCGTCTCGGCGTGATGGCTCGTCGCGGCCTGGTCGTGCGCGCTGCGGGCGATCGGTGGGCATTCGGATCAAGGCCGTTCTTCGAAGCGGTTCGGGCGGGCGTCTCGGAGTCGCTTCGACTCGAATACGCACGGGCGTTCGCCGAAACGCTCATGACCCGGGAACGGCGAGACGGTCGAGACTCGGCGGAGCTCCTGCTGCACGCGCGGTTCGCCGGTGCACTCGGCCTCGTGAGTCGGGAGGACGTGTGCTGCGGCCTCGCGTACCTCGATTCGCGCGGGATGCACGCCGAGGTGCTGGCGATTGCGGAGTCGCTTCCGGCGAGTGGCTCAGATGCAGCCACCGCGCGGGAGATCGCGCTGCGCCGCGGACTCGCGCTCCTTGCCCTCGGAAGGACATCCGACGGAGCCGATGCGATCCGCGCCGCCGCGACGCTGTTGCCGCGAGGTGAGTCGTCGCCGTACGGGTCGAGCAGGAGCACGCGCGACGGTCGGTTCGTCATCGAGCGCGATCATCGCGTGCGACGGTCGGCAGGACCACGGATCTCGCCGCCA
>JAIOPE010000012.1 GCA_021414065.1 Planctomycetota bacterium | reverse complement strand
GCTTCGCCGCGCGCGTCGACGTGCGTCAACCTCCGGTGCAGCCTGCGGGTCATCGGCCTCTCCGGGTGATCGCCGCCGTGACCGCCGGGACGACGACGAACAGCACGAGCAGCGCCATCACGAGGACGGGCGTCTCCATCGCGGACAGGTTGCGGACGAGCCACATGGCGGTCGGCCGGATCCTACCCGGAGCGTTCGCGGAGCTGACTTCAACGCGAGGCGGCGGCGTCTTCGAGCACCGCGTACGTGCCAAGGGCCGCCGCGCGCCACGTCAGCGACGCCACGCGAAGACGTCCGCGCTCGACCAGCGTGCGCCGCAGTTCGTCGTCGTGCAGGACGCGATGGACGGCGTCCGTGAACGCAGCTTGGTCGTCCGGGTCCACGAGCACCGCCGCATCGCCGCAGACCTCGGGGATGCTGGTGCGATTCGACGCTACGACCGGGCACTCGCACGCCATCGACTCGAGCGGCGGGAGGCCCCAGGTCTCGACGACCGACGGGTACACCATCACCCGCGCCGCCGACAGCAGTCGCGACAACTGGGCGCGGTCCTGGACACCCGCCACACGGACGAGATCCGCCGCACCTTCCCTCCGCGCCGCGTCCATCACGCGCGCTGTGTGCGAAGCCGACGCGCGCCCCGCGAGCACGATCGGCCACGTCTCGCCGCGCTCGCGGCGGATCGCAGCCACGGCCGACACCGCACGCTCGGGCCGCTTGAAGGGATTCAGACTCGAAACGAACAGCACGAACCGCCCGGGTTCCACTCCGTGCTTCGCACACTCCGCCGCGAGCGCGTCGGCGTCGTCGATCCGACGCATGTCGTCCGTGGCGCCTTCGTGGACCACGCGGACCTTCGCGGGATCGAGGTCCGGCACGGCTCGGAGCAGCGTCGTCCGGAGATCGTCGCTCACGCAGATCACGCGGTCCGCCCGCCGCGCCGACCACGGCACGACGCGGCGGAAGTAGGCCACGCGCAGTTTCGACATCTCTTGGGGGACGATGAACGAGTGAAGGCTCTGGACGCCGAGGACGGTCCGGCCTGCCAGACGCAGCGGCAGCGCGTTCCCGGGCGCGAACAGAACGTCCGTGCGGTCACGGCGAAGGTGGCCGGCGAGTTGCACGTGCTCGAAGAGGAGCCGACGGCCGCGACTGCGGTTGTCGAATGGATGCACGACGAGGCGCACGGCTCCCGCTTCGCGGAAGAGCACGCGATTCCGCTCGGTGCAGTGGACGGCAACGTCGTGGGACGCTCCCGGCGGCGGCTCCTCCATGGCACGAAGCAGCGACGCGAGGTAGGTCTCCCCTCCGCCCGTCTCCCCGGGGATCACGCTCAGAGCGTCGATGGCGATGCGCACGCAGACGACTTCACGCCATTCCCAACCGAGGCGGGACGATTTTTTGTCCTGCACGCGTCGTCCATCCCGGTTCTGGGCGGGTCCTGCGGCCGGATTCCCCGCGTGGTGGACATCGCCGCGCGCTTCGGTAGCTTCGTCGCCATGTACGACCCGAAGCCTGACATCGTGAAGCACGCCCACGTCAACTCGCTGGCGGAGTACCGCCGCCTCTATCGGCTCTCGATCGACGACCCGGTGGCGTTCTGGCGGCGACAGGCCGACCTGCTCACATGGTTCCACCCGCCTCAGACGATCGTGGACCGCGACTACGACGCGGTGGACTTCTCGTGGTACTCCGGCGGACGCCTCAACGCGTGCTTCAACTGCGTGGATCGCCACGTCGCGGACAAGGGCGAGAAGACGGCGATCATCTGGGCCGCCGACGAGGCCGGCGAGTACCGGCACATCACCTATCGCGAGCTGAAGCACGAGGTCTGCCGTCTGGCGAACGTCCTGATCGCGCACGGCGTGAAGAGCGGCGACCGGGTCTGCATCTACCTGCCGATGGTCCCGGAACTCGCATACGCGATGCTCGCGTGCGCGCGCATCGGCGCGATCCACTCGGTCGTGTTCGCCGGGTTCAGCGCGGACAGCCTCCGCGATCGCATCATCGACGCGGGCTGCAAGGTGCTGCTCACGGCGAACGAGGGTGTGCGCGGAGGGAAGAAGATCCCCCTGAAAGCGACGGCAGACGCCGCGGTCGAGGGCCTGTCGATCATCGAGTCCGTTCTGGTGGTGAAGCGCACGGCGGCGGAGGTTCCGATGCGCGCGGGCCGCGACCACTGGCTGGCCGACGAGATGCGACGCCACCGAGCGACGTGCCCCGTCGAGTGGATGTCGCCGGAGTCGCCGCTCTTCATCCTTTACACGTCGGGCTCCACCGGGAAGCCGAAGGGTGTGCTCCACACCACCGGCGGGTATCTCGTCTACGCCGCGCTCACGCACAAGCTCGTGTTCGACGTCCACGACGACGACGTCTACTTCTGCGCGGCCGACGTCGGCTGGGTCACAGGGCACAGCTACATCGTCTACGGACCGCTCGCCAACGGCACGACGACCGTCATGTTCGAGTCCACGCCGCTCTACCCCGATCCGGGTCGTTACTGGCGTGTCATCGACGACATCGGGGCCACGATCTTCTACACCGCGCCCACCGCGCTCCGCGCCGTCCTGCGCGAAGGCGACGACTGGGTCACGCGCCACTCCCGGAAGTCGCTCCGCATCTTGGGCTCCGTCGGCGAGCCGATCAACCCCGAGGTCTGGACCTGGTACCACGACGTCGTCGGCGACGGACGGTGCGCCGTCGTGGACACCTGGTGGCAGACGGAGACCGGCGGAATCCTCATCGCTCCGCTGCCCGGCGCCACGCCGTGCAAGCCGGGCTCTGCGACCCTGCCGTTCTTCGGCGTCGAGCCGATCCTCGTGGACGAGGAGGGGAAGGAACTCCACGGCAACGGCGTGAGCGGCAACCTCTGCCTCCGCGCGTCGTGGCCGGGGCAGGCGCGCACGATCTTCGGCGACCACGAGCGGTTCCGCGAGACGTACTTCACGCGCTTTCCGGGCCTCTACTTCACGGGCGACGGTTGTCGCCGCGACGAAGACGGCTACTACTGGATCACCGGTCGCGTGGACGACGTGATCAACGTCGCCGGGCACCGCCTCGGTACCGCGGAGATCGAGAGCGCGCTCGTCGCGCACGATGCGGTGGCAGAGGCGGCGGTCGTCGGCTACCCGCACGATCTGAAGGGCACGGGGATCTTCGCCTACGTGATCGTCAAGCCCGATGCCGAGCGCGAGGACCCGGCGCAGATTGCGGGCGCGTTGAAGGAGCACGTCCGCCACGTCATAGGAGCCATCGCGACGCCCGACCGCGTGCTGGTCGTCCCCGGCCTTCCCAAGACGCGCAGCGGGAAGATCATGCGCCGCATCCTGCGGAAGATCGCAGCGGGCGAGTTCGAGGAACTCGGGGACATCTCGACGCTTGCTGACCCGGCAGTCGTCGAGCGCGTGGTTGCAGCGCGGCAGGCAATGCGCTGAGCGCGCGCTGAGCGCGCGCTCAGCGCGGGATCCTACTTCGGCGTGTCCTGCCCGGGTGCTTCCCTGCGGACCCGCTGGTACAGGTACGACACGCCGACAAGCAGTGCGCCGAGCGCCATGAACGACCCGACCTTGTACGCCGCCTCGAGCCGTGCGAGGTCCACCAAGAACACCTTCGTGACCGTCGCCAGAAACAGCGTGATTCCGGCCCACCGGACCGCGGCGCAGCGCCGCAGGAATCCGGCGCCGACGAGCGAGGCTGCGTAGCCGGCCCAGAACACCGACAACGCAACCTGCGCCCGGAACCGAAGGTCGGATCGCGTGAGCGACTCGCCCAGCGCGCCGTGCCCGCCCCACGCGTGGATCTCAATCGACGTCAACGAGAACACGTACGCGACAGCCGCAACCCAGGGGACGTCCGGCTCCCGCATCGCCCCGAGCCAGCTCAGCCCGCGCCCCTCCTCGGGGCCGGCGGCACGCTTCCAACTCCAGGAGACGACGACCAAGGCGGCCGCAGCGACGAGGGCCAAGAGGAACGAAGTGCCGAAGTACGAGGCCGCGCCGCGGTCGTCCGTGAACAGTCGTGCCCCGCCCGCCGCCCACATGGCGAGCCCGCAGGCGACCGACGCTCCGCGGAGCCACCACACGTGACGCCACCGCGCCCCGGCCAGAGCGATGCCGCAGCCGTACAGCGACGAGAACACGGTGAAGGTCGTTGCAACGTCGAAGTCTGCGGCGCCGCGGGAGTCTCCGGCTGCGACGCGATGCCGCCCCCACGCCACGATCTCGCCCGCGATGAGCAGGTACGCGTACACCGTGGCGCCGACGCCGGGGACAGTCCTCGGGCCCGGACCGGCCCGAGACGCGACGATCCACGCGCCGACGACTGCCCCCCCTGCGAGGAACATCGGGTTCCAGAACGGAACCGCTGCGGCGCGTGGCCCCACGACGACCTGCAAACCGAGTACACCCGCCAGCGCCAGCGGGCCCCACGCCGGGAGCGCCGCCACGCGCGCCTGACTCCGGAAGATCAGGGCCAACGAGCACGCGAACGTGGCGATCACGAACGTGGACGCAGCGAGCGCGGCCTGCGTGCTTCCTCCGTTCGCTGTCGTCTCGAACGCACGCCACGTTTCGCGGAGAACCAGCAGCGCCACGCACCAGGCGGATGCCGTGAGCGTCAGATCCGCGGAGGCGTCGATCGAGTTTGCGACGGCATCCCTGGCCTTGCGCAGGCTCCACGCGGCGACGAGCAGCGCGGCACAGGGCGACAGCGCTGCGAAGAACTCGGCGCCGAACACCGGATCGGCGACCCGGTCACCGATCCGCGCCTGGTGCAGGAGCGCGTCGCCCCCGGCGAGCGAGATCGCGACGAATCCGCCGACCACCAGCCAACGCCGGCCGAGCCGCACGCCTCCGTGAATGGCCGCCGCGCCGAGGGCGGACCACGCAGGAGCGACGCCTACGCCGCGAAAGAGGATCGGGATGGCGGCAACGACGAGCGCGAGCGCGCCGGCGAACATCGCTTCGCCGTCGGGCGCCCCGTCCGCGACGCGCTTGCGATGCACCACCGCCAGCGCGGCGACGAGCCCCGCGCCGCCGAGCGCGGCGAGCGCGAGTTGCGTGCGATGCTCGGGGAAGTAGAGGTCGTAGCTCGTCACGTAGGCGGCGAGCAATCCAAGCAGCGCCGCGCCCATCGACGCAGGCGCGAGGCGCCGCCGCGCCAGCGCCGCGGGCAGGAGCGACACAATCATCAGTACGATGACGAGAACGCCCAGACACCCGGCAGAGACGCCGATCCGCTCCGCGCTGAAGTACGCACCGCGCCAACCGAGGAAGTAGCCCATCGTCGCCACGCTCGCGAGGACGTCAAGACCGGTCCACCGTCGGAAGATGAGCGTCGCTGCGACGCCGAGGTCCACGACCGCCAGCCACGCAGTCAGCCCTTCGAGCGCGTCCCTCGATTCGCCGAGCAGCCAAGGGGCGAACCACGCGCCGAGGAAGCCGAGCCATGCGAGGAACGGCGCATTCCGGCGGACCGCGAGCGTCGCTCCCGCGACCGTGAGCACGGCGACGATCGCGAACGCCGAGGGACGGGACCACATCCCGTACCGCACCGAGGCGAAGAAGTCGCACAGGTAGATGGCACCGAGCCCCATGCCCATCACCGACTGGCCGAACACGGACAGTCCGCGCGACTGCATGCGGTATCCGGCGAACACCGCAAACGCCCCGGCGATCGTGCCCATCGCGATGCGGCCGCCGGCGCTGACCCACTCCCGGTCGATCGCCATCTTCAGGAAGTAAGCCACGCAGATGAGCATCGCGACCACGCCGGTGACGAGCAGGACGCGCCCGCCCACAAGCGCTTCGAGAGGCGACATCGTCACGCCTGAGCCGGGTCCGCGTTGCGCGTCGTCGCGCGGCGCCTGCGACGCGGTCGCGTGCGACGCGTCGCTCGGCACGGCGACCGGAACCGGCACGTCCGGCGGCAGCGGGGGCGGAGTCGGCGCGTCTGCGCGGCGTGGCCACTCCCCCAACGGGACGACGTCCTGCACCGCATGCGGCGCGGCGCGGGCGGCCGCAACGTGTTCTGCAACGTCTGCCGCAACGTCGGCTCCAGCGTCGGTTCGAGCGTCGGCTGCACCCCCCGCTGCGGCGTCTGCGCCGCGCGGCGGGCTCGCAGCCGGACCGCCGAGCGAACTGACGCGCGCCGCGGCGAGTTGGATCTCGCGGACATCCTGTCGCAGCCGGAGGAGTTCCGCCTCGACGACCGCAGTTCTCGCGCGCTGACGCAGATGCGCCGCCCAGCCGATGACCACCGCGGCCAGGAAAGCAACCGACAGCAGGCACATCAGCGACTCGCCCACGCGCCCTCCTCGGGTCCGCCGAAGCTACACCACCCTCGCATCGAGCGCGCGTGGTTTCGACGTCCGCGCGGCGTACACGTCGGTTCACTGCACTCCGCCCGCCTCGAGTCTCCAACGCAGCACTTCGAGCACGTGCGCCTCGTCGATTCGATCTGGTGTCCCACCGCCCGCCGCTCCGGCGAGGTCCGCGACGGTTCGCGCGACGCGCAACACCCGGCCGATTCCGCGGGCCGACAACCGACCGGTGGCGGCGGCGTTCTCGATGTGCTTCTCGGCCGCCGGCGTGACCCCGCAGTGCTGCGCCATCTCGCGCGGCGACATCGTCGCGTTGAGTCGCGGCCCGCCGAATCTGTGGCGCTGAACCTCGCGCCCGGCCGTCACCTCGGATGCCATCGAGTCGGTGCCGCGCGAAGCGCGTCCGCTGCGAAGTGCGGCGTACGGCACTGCCGGAACAGGAACGCGCAGGTCGATCCGGTCGATGAGGGGGCCGGAGATCCGGGACAGGTAACGCTGCACCGCGGGCGGCGTGCAGGTGCAGCGCGGCGTGCCGGCGCCGAAGCCGCACGGGCAGGGGTTCATCGCAGTGAGAAGCTGGAATCTCGACGGGAACGTCACGTGGCCCGACGCGCGCGACAGGGTGACGAGCCCGCTCTCCAACGGCTGGCGCAGGCTCTCCAGGACGTCGGGCCGGAACTGCGGAAGCTCGTCCAGGAAGAGCACGCCGTGATTCGCCAGCGTGATCTCGCCCGGCCGAGGCGGCTGACCGCCGCCGGTGACGCCCGCGAGGCTGGCACTGCACGACGGCGCGCGGAACGGCCTGGTGCTCGGGAGTCCATCGACGGGGAGCCCCGCCGCGCTGCGGATCCTGGCGACATCGATCGCCTGCTCGCGCTCGAGCGGCGGGAGCAGGTCGGCGAAGCGCTCGGCGAGCAGCGTCTTGCCGGAACCAGGCGGCCCCACCAGCAGCACATTGTGGCCACCGCACGCAGCGACCACGAGCGCGCGCTTCACCGCCTCCTGGCCGTGAACCTCGGCGAAGTCCCGACGCGACGGCCGCGCCGCGCACGGGACGGCCGGCACCGATGCGTCGATCGCAGCTTCCCCCGCCAGGAAACGGACCGCCTCGGCGAGCGTCTCCGGCGCGTAGACGGGCAACCCGGTCGCGAGGGCCGCCTCGGCACCGTTGCCTTGCGGGGCGACGATCCCCGCGAGCCCGCGTCGCTCGGCGGTGGACGCGACGAGGAACGCGCCGCGCACGGGACGGAGGCGTCCGTCGAGCGCCAATTCCCCGAACATCAGCCAGCCGACGCCTGCATCCGGCGGCAGCACGCGGTCGGCGAGCAGGATCGCGATCGCCATCGGCAGATCGTGCCCCGCTCCGGACTTCGGCGTCTCGGCCGGTGCGAGGTTGACGAGGACGCGCCCCTCGGGGAAGCGGTAGCCGCTCTGGACCAGCGCCGATCGAACGCGGTCCCGAGCCTCGCGGGCGGCGGTGTCGGCGAGCCCGACCACGTCGAACCTTGGGTTGCCCTGACGCAGGTGAACTTCGACGTCCGTCGCCTCGCCGTCCACGCCGCGCACACACGCTGAACTGCATCTTGCGAACATGGGTCCTCCGGGGGCTGTCACACGTCAAACGAGGTGGCCCCACCCGAAGGACGCCTGGGAGGGGCAGAAAGTGACATCGACGATGCGGACTTTTCCCGAGACGGACTGGGGCGACGTCGGATCGACTCCTGGGACCAGACCGTGATCCGCCCGACAGAAGCGCGGGGATGCACCCCCGACCGCAGCCCCGAGGAGAACGCCCGATGACCTCCCGAACCACTCGCACCGCGCTCGCCGCGGCTCTCGCTCTCGCAGCCGTTGCGTCGTTCCGCGGCGCGGCCCCGGCGCTTGCGCAGGAGCAGGGCCCCGAGGCCGAGATCAAGGCGCTGACCGCCACGGTGGAATCGGCCGATGACCCGCAGACCGCGTGGAGCGACGCGATGCGGCTCGTCGCGTTCGGCGGCAAGGCCGTGCAGTCGGTCGCCGAGGCCGCAGCGTCTCCGGAGGCAACGCCTGCAGGCCGGTTGGCACTCGGCCGGGTGCTGCTTGCACTCCGCGAACGTCCGCGCGCTGCGCAGGCGCTGCTGAAGGTGGCCGTTCAAAGTGACGCTCCGATGGCGCTCCGGGTCGATGCGATGCGCCTGCTCGCGCAGACGAGCGACGACTACGAGGACGCGATCCGCGCCGTGCTCGACGGTGCGCTCGACAGCCGGCTCCGCGCTGCGTGCGCGTTCACGCTCTGGCGGCTGACGAAGGACATCTCGGCGAAGAACACGCTGCGGGAGATGGTCAGGAGCGACGACCCCGAGATCCGGATCGAGGGCTCACTCGCGCTCGCTGAGATCGGTGACTTCGGGCCGGGCGTGCAGGAAGTCCTGCAGCAGGTCCGTGTCGAGCCGACAGACCGCGGGCGTCTCGCCGCGGTGCTCCTCGAGAAAGAGAGCTGGGACAAGATCGCGGTCAAGGACGCCAACGCCGCAGCGGCCGGCGGCGGGGACAAGTCCGACCTGCAGAAACTCCTCGACGAAGTCCTGCGCGACCTGCGCTCCGTGTACGTCTCCCCTGACGAAATCGACGCGCAGAAGCTCGCCGAGGGAGCGGCACACGGTTTCGTCAACGCGGTCGGCGACCCGTACACGACGTACCAGGACATCGAGGAGCGCGACGACTGGGCCGACAACCTCTCGAAGAAGTACGGCGGGATCGGCGCCTATGTCGGGTTCGACCAGGACGGCATCTTCTCGATTACTCGGCCCATGTTCGGTGGGCCGGCCTGGAAGTCGAACCTGAAGGCCGGAACGCGCGTCCTGAGGATCGACGAGTGGGACACTCCCGGACACTCGACCGACGAGATCGTGAAGCGCCTGCGGGGGCCGGCCGGCACCGCGGTGAAGATCCTCGTTCAGCGTCCCGGCTGGAAGGACCCGCAGGAGATGACGCTGACCCGCGCCACGATCCTCGTGCCCACCGTGACCAGCGCGATGCTGCCCGGGAAGATCGGCTACGTCTCCGTCGACAACTTCGCTCAGGAGACCGCGGACGAGTTCCGCCGGGCGCTCGACGGGTTCGAGAAGGACGGCGCGAAGGGCCTCGTGCTCGACCTGCGCTACAACGGCGGTGGATACCTCAACACTGCCCAGAAGATGGCCGACTCGCTGCTGCCGCCGGGGAAGCTCGTCGTCGAGACGCGCGGCCCGAAGGGCGAGGAACGGAACGGGCGCTACGTCTCGCAGGGCTCCTCCACCGAGTGGGGCCGCTCTGTGCCCATGACTGTGCTCGTCAACGAGTTCAGTGCGAGCGCCAGCGAGATCCTCTCCGGATGCCTCAAACTGAACGACCGTGCCAAGGTCGTCGGCACGCGGACGTTCGGGAAGGGCAGCGTGCAGAACATCTTCTATCTGTTCACACCTCCCTTCGCCGAGTCGTTCGTGGACCGCGACGGCAATGGCGAGTGGGACGACGCCGAGCCGTGGAACGACGTCAACCGCAACGCCAAGTGGGACGTCGGTGAGCCGTACCGCGACTCGAACGGCAACGGACGCTGGGACGATGCGGAGCTCTACACCGACCGCAACAAGAACGGCCATTTCGACGCGCCCGCCGTGAAGATCACGATCGCCAAGTACTTCGTCGGGAAGAAGCCCGGGACGTACGAGTTCAACCCCCACCGCAAGGAGATGATCGTCTCCAACCGCCGCGTGTGGCTCGGCGGCGTCGAGCCGGACGCCCCGGTCGCGAGCGAGGAGCTGGAAGGCTGGCGCGCGGAGGAAATGGCGAAGCTCGACCGTGCGAACACCTTCGAGAGGTACATGGGCGAAGACGGCGCGTTCTTCGAGAAGAACAAGGACACCTTCCTGCGTCTTGCGCAGGGCGACTCCCACAACCTCGCTGAGTGGCCGGGGTTCGAAGACCTCTACAAGTCGCTCGACACCAAGCTCTCCCGCGACGAGGTCTGGGTGTGGGCCCACCTTCGGCTCCGGGGTCATGCCAGCAACGCGCTCGGTCGCCCGCTTGTGGGCGACTGGGCGGCGGACCAGCAGATCCAGCGGGCGATTCGCGACCTGATGGACCGTCCTGGTGCCGAGGAACTCAAGGCGACGCCCGAGTACGCGGGAATCGCAAGGAAGGCGTTCGAGGTGCCGCTCACCTACGACCCGGATGCCATCGCGAAGGCGCGCCCCGCACGCAGTCAGGACTGAGACCGGGGCCGACGGCGCCGCGCCTCGCGGCGACCGTCGGCCCCTTCGACTCCCGTCCGGTCGGCATCGCGCACGCGTCAGTGCAGAACGAGGGCGACGAGGCCGTGGCGCTCCGGCCCGCCGCGCGATCCCCGGTGCGACCACAGACGTCCACCGCACACCGTGCAACCTGGGACCGTGTGGATACGGACTTCGGCAACGCCGCATTCGATCAGCGTTGCGCGGATGGCGCGCGCCAGATCGAGGTGCGCGCGATCGGTCCCGGCGCGGCCGGGTGTCGTCCAGGCCGCCGCGTCGCTCCCGAACGCGGCGACGAACTGATCGACCACCTCGGGTCCGATCTCGAAGCAGCATGGGCCGATCCCAGGGAAGATCACGGCGTCCGTCGCGGACGCCTTCGCGCCGAGGGACTCCATTGCGCGCAGGCCCTGTGCCGAGATCCTCGCGACGGTTCCCCGCCATCCGGAGTGGAGCACGGAGACCGCGCTTCCAGCCCGGTCCGCGAGCATCACCAACGGACAGTCGGCCCCCTGAACGAGCAGTGGCACGCCTGGCGTGGCCGTGGCGAGCCCGTCGGTCGCGGGGATGACCTGGCCCCGCTCGGCTGCACCGACCGTCGCAACGCGCGCCCCGTGAACCTGGTGCGGCACCACGAGCGCGGCGGGTTCGCCGCCGGCGGCGCGCGTGAGAGCGTCGCGGCCCGCCTGCCACCCCGGCGCGGCAGAACTACCGACCGGACCGTCGTCGCGCTCGGAGTGTGCGTGCCCAACGCGCCCGCCGACTGCGAGCGACGCGATGCGGATCACGTCGTCGTTCCCGGATCTCGTTCGGGCGCGGGCGGCGACGGTTCCCCCGGCGACGTGTCGGCCGGAGCGCCCGACTGCGCAGTGAAGCCGTCACACGCCGCCTGGTGCGGCGGGAGGCCCGCCTGGCGGCGAACCTCCGGCAGGACAAACTCCTCCGCGATGATCTTCAACACCGCCGTGAGCGGGATCGCGACCAGCATCCCGAAGATCCCGAGCAGGTCGCCGGCGACGAACGTTGCCACGAGGATCGTCAGCGGGTGAAGGCCGACGCGCTTGCCGACGATCGTCGGGGTCAGCACGTACTGTTCCAGCACCTCGTACGCGACGAGCACCGAGACGAGTCCGATGACGGCGCCGGACGACGCCCCGCTCGACAGGAAGAGTAGAATCGGGACTGCGCCGCCGAACACGGGGCCGAGCACCGGCACGAGCGACGCGACGGCGTTGAAGCCCGCGCACACGCCGCCGAACGGCACGCCGAACGACGGGAACGCGATCAGAAGCACCACGAGGCGCACGACGAGCAGGATGAACCGCCCGCGGAAGAACGCCGACAGCGTGATGTGGATCTTGCCGAGGATGTCGACGATCCGCGTGCGGTAGGCGCCGGGAAGGTGCATGACCGTCACGTCGTAGACCGTCCCGAGACGAGCGAGCGAGTAGTAGAGGTAGATCGGGAACAGCACGACAAGCGTGAGCAGTCCGAGCACGGTTCCGGCGGTGGCCTGCCCCGCCTCGGCAGCGGCACCGAGCCAACTTCCCACAGACGTCGCGACGCGCGTGCCGACGTCCTCGGATGCCGCGATCCGCTCGGCGAGCGCCGCGGTCGCCGGATACGCTTTGAGATCCGTTCGGATGCGCGCGATGCCCTCGCGGGCGATGCCAGGACGGAACCGGCCGTCGTTGTTCGCGTCCAGGTAGTACCACTTGCGGCCGTCCCAATCGGACTCGGCCACGCTCGCCAGTTGCGCGGGCGTCAGGTCCTTCGTGAACAGTCGAAGCGCATCGTCTTCGCGCTTGCCGACCTCCACGTCAACCGCCGGTTCTCCAACCACGTCACTGTAGAAACTCCCGGCCTCCTGCACGACGCGCGTCGCAGCGATCGCGCCGCCGCCGAGGATCGCCGCGAACGTCAGCGTGACGACGATGGCGCTCGCCGCGTTGCGGGAGATCGAGAGGCGCTGTAGACGACGGACGGCCGGGTCGAGCACGTACGCGAGCAGCAGCGCGGCAACCAACGGCGTGACGACCGCACGCGCGAGGTAGCCCACCCACAGCACGCCGAGGAGAACGGCGAGCAGGAAGAGCGTGCGTCCGGTTGCGGGCTTCACGGACGCAGTCTATCCCGAAGGGTTGCCGGGGGTTCACGGCGAACGGCAGGAAGCGCACGCTTCCCGTTCACCCGACTTGCGACACGCG
Source organism: Planctomycetota bacterium (assembly GCA_021414065.1). Taxonomy (GTDB): domain Bacteria; phylum Planctomycetota; class JAJSAM01; order JAJSAM01; family JAJVHW01; genus JAIOPE01. The sequence continues at coordinate 18,538 of JAIOPE010000012.1, read as the reverse complement.
AGCGTGCGCGAGAGGCACGCAGTGTCGCTGCGGGATCGCGCGGTGCGACCGGGTCCGGTCCCAGAGTCAGAGTCGCGTCACGACGACGCGAGGGGGCTGTCGTGCGAGCCGTTCGAGGAACGTCTCGTCGAAGGCCTCCTCGAAGTCGAAGACGCCGTCGAACTGGCTCCGGTTGTCTTCGTCGCCCGCCACCAGGAGCCCGCGCTTGATCAGCGTGAACACGAGGTCGCCGAGATCGGCCGTCTTCCGGACGTTCCAGGACTCGAGAACGGTGCGCGCCATGAACCCCCACTGGTCGAGTGCGGAGTCGCGGATGCCCTCGAGCAGTTCGCGCGGGGCCACGTGGCGACGGTGCGGCAACCGGGCGAGCGCGGTCTCCAGACCCTCGAAGACGAGCAAGTAGGCGGGCGGCGGGAACCTTCGATCTTCGCGCGCCAGGTCCTCGATGGACCGTTCGAGCTTCTCCGACATTGAGGTCCTCCAGGGGGTGGAAGCCTTGCCAAGGGGGCAAGGGCTTTCATCGGCCGAAGGCGCGACGTCCTTTGAGCAGTTCGCCCGGCGAACCGGACGGAATCTGACCCGGTGACTGTCAGATTGTCAGAGATCGAGCCCGGGCGGCTCGAATCCAGAGCGCTCGAAGAACCCACTCCGGCGGAACATTTGCGTCGAGACTCTCGAATGCCGTGCGGAGGGCGACGAGTCGGCTGTCCCCGCCGGACGTCCACGCGTCGCGGCAGAGAACGACCCCCAGCGCGAGGGCTTCGCGGACGCGTTCCCGTTGCGACTCAAGCTCCTTGCCGGCGTCTCTGACCCACGGCAACAGTTCCTCGGCGGGCGCGGTCGCCGACCCCAGGGTGCGCAGCACGTCGGCCGGCATCCCGATGAGTCCCATCTGCGCCGCGCGGATGGCGCGACCGGGCGACCCCTGGGCCAGCCGGATGAGCAGGTCCAGCGCCGACGGCGGGAGCTCGCGGACGGCGTCGCCGCCGTGCGCCGCCGCAATCGCGCGCACCGTCGCCGGCGGGATCGGTCGAAACCGAACCCGCTGGCTGCGGGAGAGAATCGTGTCCGGCACGCCGTCGGTCCCCCGGGAGAGCAGGAGGAACGTCGTCCGAGGCGGCGCCTCCTCCAGCGTCTTCAGCAGGAGCGCGGCGCCTTCCTCCTCCACCTCGTCGAAGGCATCGATGATCGCCACCTTCCAGCCTCCGTGCGCAGACGCGAGGGAGAGGATCTCGAGCAGGCGGCGCAGGACGCGCACGGAGATCGTCTTCCGTGGACCGGGCTTCGCCGCGGAGCGTGCGGCCCGGGTGAACCGGTCCGTCCCGGCGCGCGCGGCGTCAGCGTCATCGTCGAAACGCGGCCCGGTGTCGGCCGCGACGACGAGCAGGTCGGGGTGCGTCCCCGTGGCGCTGCGACGGCAGGCGCGGCACGAGCGGCAGGGCTCGAGCCCCTTCGGCCGTTCGCAGAGGAGCGCGTTCGCGAAAAGCGTCGCGCCGAGCGTGCGGCCGGTTCCGGCGGGCCCGTGGAGCAGGTAGGAGCCTGCGACCCGCCCTGTCGCCAGCGCCGCTGAGAACGCCTGGAGCGCCGTCTCCTGACCGAGCAGGGCACGCGGTGACGCCAGCTCAGACATGGATCCGCCCCACCGCGATGAGAATGCGGGCGTGGACGGCGTCCGGCGTGCCGGGAGGGATGACGGTGTGACGGGCGTTCTCCCGGGCGAGCCGACGGTAGGCGCGCACCACGCTGGCGTGGAACGCGTCGCCCTTCTGTTCCATGCGGTCCGGGGCCCTTCCGAGGCGCTTCAGGCCGGCTCCGACCGCCACGTCGAGCAGAATGACCCGGTCCGGCCGAACCGCCGGCAGAAGGGCTCTGGCGGCCCGCCGAACGCGTTGCGCGCCGAACCCACCGGCCACGCCCTGGTACACCTCCGTCGAAAGCGTCCACCGCTCGCAGACGACGTCCGCGCCTCGGCGCAGCGCGGGAGCGACCACCTCCTGGATCAGTTGGGCGCGCGCCGCCAGGTACAGGCCGACTTCCGCTTCGACGGAGACGTCTCCCTGGGATGGGTCCAGGAGGATCGCCCGCACCGACTCCGCAAGTCGGGTGCTCCCAGGATCTCGGACGTGAACGACCTCGCGTCGTGCCGCGCCGCCGGGCGCACTTGCTGCCCCCCTGAGCGCCGCCACGAGGCGTGCCGCCTGCGTGGACTTCCCCGACCCGTCCGCCCCCTCCAGCACGATGAATCGGCCCCGGGCGCGACGTCGGGTTCGGGTGACTCTCTTGGCGCTCACGGAGACACTCTACCGGGCTCCGGCGACGTCCTGCCGGGATGCAGACATCTGCTGCATCCAACCGATGTGGATGACCTGTGGAGAGGAGTCTCGGCCGTCGCACCACTTCGGGCGCTGCGACGCCGCGCGTCGGTTTCGCCAAGATTGTCGGAATGCTGGATCAAGACCGCAAGTCGTTCACTGTAAATGAGTAATACCGGCCAAACGCGCGCCGAAGGCTGCCTCGGTTGCAGCGGGCCTGATTTGGCTTGCATCTTCTTCACGCCCCGTACAGCCGATCGGGAAGCGTCGGCGATGTGGAGAAGCTGCGTAGAGACCGGAGGCACACACGCCGCGAGTCGTCGGCAGGAGCGTCGTTGCAGGCTCGTGCCGGGGCCTGTGGAGAACGCGCTGCGGGCGTGGAGAGCTTCGAGCCCGACGGGCGCCTCGCCGGGGGCGACCGGCGTCGTTTCTGCGCCTTCAGCGTGCGCCCAATCTGTCCAGCAAACGCCGGGCACGACTTTCGGATCCCAACGACGCACGCCTCGCGGCCTTCGGGGAGGTCTAACTCAGCGCGTCAGGCGCTCGACGAGTGCCCCCGCGCGCTCATTTGCCGGGTCGAGCCGGAGCGCTTCCTCGGCACGCGACCGGGCGTCGTCCGTGCGACCGAGGAGCGCCAGTGCGTCGGCGTGGGCGGCGATCAGCTCGGCCTGCGCTCCGGCGGTCAGCGGGAGGTCCTCGCCCTGCCGGAGTTCCATCCCCGCGGCGTTCGCGGCGAGCCCGGCCGCGAGCTCCGCCTCGGGCCACGCCTTCCGGTCGAGTTCGAGTTGCGCGATCCGGGAGTGCAACTCGACGCACGCCTCGCGCTTCCACTTCCCATTGGGGAGGGGCGAGACGTCGCGGGCCTCCAGGAGGACGCGGAGCTCGTCTGCCGGCCGCGCGTGGTCTCGATACCAGCTCGCGAGCTTGAGGCGCCCCAGGAAGTCGTCCTCGGCAACCGCAACATGCGCTTCGAGAAGCTTCATCGCCTCGTCGATCCGGGTCTCGCCCTCCCCGAGGAGCAGCCCGATCAGCTCCACGCGCGGCGACGCCTGCATCGGCGCCACGGGGAACAACTCGATGGCGCGCGTGAGATGCTCCTTCTGAGCGGTGAAGTCCTTTCGCTCGCCGGCTTCCGATGCGAGCGCCATGCGCAGATCGAATGTGTCGTCCTTCTCGATCGCTTCCTTCGCGAAGGTCAGAGCCTGGTCGGGCCGCCGCTGCCGGAATGCGATGAGCGCGCGGATCGTGGCGGCCCGCCCGTCGCCCGGACGCAACTCTGCGATCTTCGCCACCGACGCCAACGCCGCCGCCGTGTCGCCCCGCGCGAGTTGCCCGAGAGCGAGGAGCGTCCAACCGTCGGCGTCGTCCTTGTCCTTCCGCAGTCGCACGCGCAGCTTCGCGGTGGCGTCCGTTGAAGGCCACGGCAGAACCTTGTACGGCGCGACGTACTCTCTCGCGTACGCGAGGAACCTTCGGTCGAACTCCTCCGGCGCGATGCCGAGCGCCTTGCGCACGACGTCGGGCGTGTCGAGCCCTTCGCCGAAGAGACGCACCATCTCGCGGAGTTTCGGAAAGCCGAAGTCGCGCTCGATCAGCTCGCACATCAGGCCGCCCTGGTAGTAGGCGTAGAGCACGCGCGGGCCGCGGAACGCGTTGTTCACGTCAGCCAGGGTCAGAACCTCGTCGGACGCGATCGCATCGACCAGGTCCCTCTCGGCCTCGCGGTTCCACTGCGGCGACACCTTCCGCTCCTCGTAGACCGAGATCCCCTCGGTGAGCCAGCGCGGAACGCGGCCCTTGCTCAGTTGCAGGGTGATCACGTGTGCCAGCTCGTGGTGCTCGGTCGCGCGCCAGCCGAACGCGCCCGGGGGGAGTGCCCGCGGGCTGTCTAGGGTGACGACGCGCCCGAAGCACGCCCCGAGCGCCGGGAATCCGGGCAGACCGATTGTCCGCGTGGCGAAGTCCTCCTGCCTGTCGAAGATCGACACGAAGACCGGGACCTCCGACTTGAACTCCCACTTGGTCTCGAGCGCAGTGAGCGAGTCCTCCATCGCGCGGATCACGAGCGGGGCGTAGGTCGACTGCGTCTGCGGCGAGAGCCGGACCTCGAAGCGTCCGGACTTCAACGTCGGGAACTTCGCGGTTGCCTCGAAGAGCTTGAGGAAGTTGCGCCGGTACACGTTCGGGAAGGGGTCGCCCTTCTCGCCCTCGCGGAGGTACTTCTCCGCCTTCGCCTCGTCGCCCACGTTGAGTGCGTTGCGCGCCGCCACGAAACGGGCCTCGTAGTCGTTCGGGTCCGCCATCATCGCGCGCTCGGCGAATTCGAGCGCCTCGGCGAAGCGACGCTGCTCCTCAAGAGCGCGCGCGAGCACTGCGTACGGCGCGGACTCGTACTTGTTGCGAGCGAGGATGGCCTTCACCTCGCCCTCGAACGCGCCCTGCGCACCGCGAAGGAAGTGGAGCGCGCCGCGGAGGGCGCGCGACTCGGCGTCGTCGGGGTTCGCGTCCAGCGCCTGCCGGATTCGCGATTCGGCCTTCGCGTGATTGCCGTCTCCGAGGGCCACGGCCGCCAGGAACCGCAGCGCGGGGACGAACGCCGGGTTCTCCTTCAGCGCCCGCTCCGCTTCGCGCTGGGCGCCCGTGTCGTCGTAGCGGAAGGCGAGTTGCCGCGCGAGCCCGAAGATCGCCTCGGCCGAGCGGGGGTTCATCTCCGCAGCCTTCGTGAACCACTTCTTCGCCTCGTTGTCCCGCTGTGCCGCCAGGTAGAGATCCCCGGCGAGGAGATAGGCGTCCTCAGGCGGGTCCTTGCGCTTCAGCAGCTCCTCGACGCGACTCACGACGAAGTTCAAGTCCTTCTTGTACTCGTCGCTGATCCGGTGAAGCGAGAGCCGTGCGCGTGCGACGGCGAGCAGGTCGTCGTCGGTGTCGTCGCCTTCACGGCGTGCCCACCTCTGGTTCAGCTCGACGTACTGCTCGATGGCGGCGTCGCGGCGACCGGTCTCCTCGAGCGCCATGCCGAGCAGGCGTCGCGCCGGGAGCGCACCGTCGTCGAGTTTCAGCGCCTCTCGCGCCGCAGCCTCTGCGCCCGCTGCGTCGCCGACGGAGAGCAGAAGGTCCGCCTTCCGCGTGAGCGTCCGGACGTCTGCTGCGAGCGCCGCGACGATCTCGATCGCCTTGCGAACGTTGCCGGTCCGCTCCTCGATCCTCGCCGAGAGCAGGGCCGCGTCGGCGCTCGCCGGGTCCGCTGCCAGGGCCTTCACCAACTGGGGACGCGCCGTCTCCCAGTCACCGCGGCGGACGGCTGTGGATGCCAGCTTGACCCAGGCCTCGGCTTCCTTCTTGGGATCTTCCTGGGCGAGTGCCGCCGGGAAGCGCAGCCCCGCGCCGGACACGACGCCGACGCCGGTGAGAGCGCAGAGAGCCACGAGGGCCGCGGGGAGGGGTCGCATCCGAAGATGCTATACGGACGGCGACGCCCGAAGCGACGGCCGGAACAGGGATCAGATCCGGAGCTTGGCCAGGCGCGAGGCGGCCTCCCGACACTCCTCGACCGTCGGGACGAGCGCCAGCCGCACGTAGCCTTCGCCCGGATCGAAGCCCGATGCGTCCTTCGACGACAGCCAGGAACCGGGCGTGACGACGATGGCGACGGCCGGGTCGAGCAGACGCTTCGCGAACTCCACCGACGTCATGCCGTCCGGGACCCGCTGCCAGACGTAGATCGTCGCCGCGGGCGAGCAGTCGGGCAGTCCCATCGCGCGGAACGCTCCGCACACGATGTCCCGCTTCTCGCGGTACTCCCGGCGCATGGCCTCGACGTGCGCTTCGTCGGAGAGTGCGGCCACCGCGCCGTCCTGGATGAAGCTCGGTGTGCCCGAGTCGATGTTGGTCTTCAGCTTGCGGAACAGGCGCACCGCGTCTTCGTCGCCGGCGACGAACCCGACTCGCCAGCCGGTCATGTTGCTGCGCTTGCTCATCGAGAACACGGAGAGGACGTGGTCGAGTCCGGTCTGCAGAGCGCTTGCGGGCGGCTCGCCGAAGTAGAGCTCGCTGTAGGCCTCGTCCGACGCGAGCAGGATGTCGTGCTTTCGGCAGAACCGCGCCGCGTCCCTCATGAATTCGAGCGACGCCACGGACCCGGTCGGCGAGTTCGGCGAGCAGATCCAGAGGAGCTTCGTCCGCGACAGCACGGCAGCGGGGATTGCGCCGAGGTCCGGAAGGAACCCGGTCTCCGCGCGGAGCGGGTAGAGGAAGTTGTCGCCGCCGGCGAAGGTGGTGCCGCGCGTGTACGGCGGGTAGCCGGGGTTCGGCGAGATCACGGTATCGCCCGGGTTGATGTAGGCGAGCGGCATGTGGAAGACGGCTTCCTTGCTGCCGATCGTCGCGCTGACGTGCTTCGCCGGATCGATCGACACGCCGAAGCGCCGGCCGAGCCACTCGGCGCACGCGGTGCGGAACGACGCGGCGCCGATGTACGACGGATAGCCCGTCGTCGCGTGTGCGTCGATCGCCGCCTGCGCAGCTTCCCTCGCGAGCGGCGGTGTCGGCGCCTTCGGGTCCCCCACGCCGAAGTCCAGCACTTGAGCGCCCTGCCGACGGAGGTCGTCAACGAGGCGATCCACTTCAGCGAACGCGTAGCCGCCGAGCGACTCGATCCTCTGTGATCCAAGGACAGGCATGGGAATCTCCGGTTCGGGTGTGTCTGTTCGCAGGGTTCGGGCTCGTCGTAGAACGCGAGGATCAGACGGCAGGTATCCGCGACCTTCTCGCGTAGCTCCGGCGGTTCGAGTACCTCGAACCCTGGACCGTACGGCAGGATCCACGAGAGAAACCAGATCTCCGACGCGACGCGGATCGTCGCCAGGAGCGACCCGTCGTCTTCCTCGGAGACGTCCTTCCGAGGGAGCTCCTCGCGAGCCCAGCGGACGGCGTCGCCGGTGAACCGAACCTTCGCCACGATGCGTCCCGGCTTCGGCACGAAGTCGCGGTCGCGGTTCCACGTCTGCACGTCGAAGTCGAGCGGCACCTCGAACTCGGATTCAAGGAGCGTCGCGTCGCGAATGCGATCCACGCGGAAGGAGACCACGTCGGCCCGGGAGGAGTCGTACGCGATCACGTACCACTCGCCGTCGTGTTCCGCCATCGCATAGGGGCGGATCACGCGATCAGTCAGCGCCGCGCGGTGCGCGGACCAGTACGTGATCCGGAGTTCGCGGCAGCGCGCCATCGCCTCGCGCAGTTCCTGGATTCGTCCCGGCGTCTCGCGGGTGGCGAGACGGAACGCGCGCTCCGTCCGACTGAGGGCCTTCCGAGCGTCGGGGTCGAGCGCCGTCAGCAACTTGGTCCGCAGGCGCTGCACGGCGTCGGAGAAGGGGTGGTCCCCCGCCGCGAGCGGCTTCAGGGCGAGCAACAGCGCGAGCGCCTCGTGCAAGACGAGCCGCACCGGACGCTCGAACTGCTCGGCGAACCGCACGTACACGCGGCCCTTCTCGAGCCAGATCGACACGTAGTTGTTCGGCGCGTACGGAGGAACGCCGCACATCATCACGAGCTTCGCCACCTCGTTCGTGATCTGCGATTCCGTGAGCCCCGTGCGGGCGGCGAGTTCCTCGATCGTGAGCCCCTGGTGGGACTGCACGAGCGGAATGATCGCGAGCGCGTGCCGCAGGCTCTCGTACGGATCGCGGCTCACGGGCGCCGTCCTCCGCGCTTCGCCGCCGGCGCGGGTGCGACCGTCGCCGGCCCTTCGTGGGCGGCCAGGATCGAGCGGAAGTTCGAACGTGCCATCTCACGGACTTCCGCGGGCGCCGTGACGCGGGCGCGGTCCATGTGACGGGCGACGAATCGCACGACAGCCCGGCGGTCCGTCGCGTCGAACTCGAGCAGCCCCGCGCCGCCCGGGAGCTCGTCGTACGTCCAGCCTTCGCGGAGGGCGTCGCGGGCCATGAACGCCACGTCTGGACGCAGTTCCACCGTCACGCGCTCGCCCTGACCGTCGCGCCGCAGGAGGAAGGCCGGCCGATCCACGTGCTTCGAGACGTCGAAGTCCTCCGGCACGTTGAACACGGGCCCGGCGAGAATGCGGGCGCGTCCGCGGATGCGGTCCACACGGAACCGGCGTTCCGCGTCGCGACCGCGGTCGCGGCCGACCACGTACCAGTGGCGGTCGTGCCACCCGAGTCCGTACGGTTCGACTTCGCGCTGGTTCTCCTCGTCGCGGCCGATCGAGTAGTAGCGGAACCGGATGGCCCGTCGGCGCAGCACGGCGTCGGTGAGCACCTCGAGGTTCGGGCCGACATCGCCCGTCAACTCCTCGGTGCGCACGCCGAGCATGTGCTGCTCGGTGATGGAGGCGGCGGCGGCGCCGGTGAGCGGGCTGTCCACCACGACCTTGCGGAGCGCGCTGGCGAGCGGTCTCGCCAAGGGGTCGGCCGTTGCAGTTTGCGCGTACCGTTGAACGACCGCGAGCGCGGCCGCCTCTTCGACTCCGAGACGGATCTCCGGCAGGAAGTACTGTTCGCGCGGAATGCGATACCCCTCGTGTCCGTGCTCGTCGAGTGGCTCGTACACAATGGGCACGCCGAGCCCGCGAAGCTCGGCCTTGTCGCGGTCGAATCGCTTCTCGAGCGCCTCCGGCGATGCGTCGTCGTCGTATCCGGCAACGCGCCCCTTGATCTGGGCGAACGGCACTGCGTTGCGCGAAGAGAGTAGGAAGGCCACCAAGTTGAGCAGGCGCTCGGGCTTCGAGATCCGCCCGGCATCGCCCCCCGACGACGAAGACGGCAGGGCCGGACCCGCCTTCGCGGACCCGGACCGGTTCACGCCGTCCAGTTCGTCGTCGGTCGTTCCCACGCGTGCGGTCTGTTCCAGGCTGGTCTTCGGCCGAGCGCCGTCGAACCGCCTGGAGCGGCTAGTTGACCACGAGAGGGCGCAGAGACGAAGGCAGGTTCGCGGGCGGGAGGTTGGCCGCCCCGGGGGATTCGAGCGCACCGGGACCGAGGGATACGACGGCGCCGCTGCGCGAAGGCAGATGACCTCGACGCGGGGCGCTTGGTCGCGGGGCTTCGGCGGATCTCAGGATCGGCCGAGCGGCGGCAAGCTACCGGTGGTGCTGAACTCGTCCTTCGGCCGGCGGATCTGCGACGACGCAGCGAACGACTCGCGGCCACCGAGAGCCGGAAGCGGGGCGGCGGTCGGCGTGGTGGTCGCCGGCGCGGGGCGCATGTTGTTTCGGCCGCGGGACTCTTCCACGCCCGGGAACTCCGCATGGAAGACGCTGCCGACACCGCCGTCGTCGCCGCTCTCTGCCCAGATCCGGCCGCCGTGCATCGTCACGATCTCCCGGCAGATGGAGAGCCCGAGCCCCGTGCCGCCGGCGCCGCCGCCGTCGTCCACGCGCTGGAACCGCTCGAACACGCGCTCCAGATCGGCCGCAGGGATGCCGCGACCGTGGTCGCGCACCGTGTACCGAATCCGGTCCGGACGGTCGCCGGCCCCTACCTCAAGGACGACTTCGCTGCCGTCGTCGCTGAACTTGATCGCGTTGCCGAGCAGGTTGACGAGGAGTTGCTGGATGCGGTCGCGATCGGCGCGCAGAGGTCGCGCCGCGTCGCCCGGTCGGACGCTCACGCGGACCTTCCGCTCGGTCGCCAGACCCTGCACCGACGACGCCGCGTCGTCAGCCACGCCTCGCGCGTCGAACTCCGAGACGATCAGCTTCGCCGCGCCCGCTTCGATCCGCGCGAGGTCGAGCACGTTGTTGACCAGTCGCGTGAGGCGCTCGCTCTCCTTGTGAATGATGTCGAGGAACTCGCGACGGATCGCCGGCTCGGTCTCGCCGTGCTTGATCAGGATCTCGCTGAAGCTGCGGATGCTCGTGAGCGGAGTGCGCAACTCGTGGGAGACCGACGACAGATAGTGATCCTTGCGGTCGGCGATCTCGGTGAGCCGTCGGTTGGCCTGCTCGAGGTTGCTGTTCTGGTCGGCTGCCTGCGTGGCTGCCTCTTCCAGGCGTCGCACGCGATCGCGCAACCCGCGGACGGCGTCTTCGTGGTCCCGTTCGACGACATGGCGGTCTGAGGTGTCGCGCAGCACGGCGAGCAGACGTGCGTCCTCGCCCTCGCCGACGACTGCGATCGTCATCTCGATCGGAACTTCGTTCGACTCGCCTCGACGCACGCACACGGAGAGGGCCCGCCCTTCGCGGGCGCAGCGTTGCAGGTCCGAGCGTCCGGGCTGTCCCGGGCCCGCGGCCAAGAGGTCCATCACGGTCTTCGTCGCGAGGTCCTTCGCGTCGCAACCGGTGATGCGCACGAGACTCGGGTTGACCTCGATGAGCCGAAGCGTCTCCCGCTCGAGCAATGCCATGCCTTCGACCGCCCCGTCGAACACCGCACGGTGGCGGCGCCCCTGTGCGCTCGCGGCCTCCAGCGCCCGGCGCTGGCGCGTGAGGGTCGCCTCGAGCGCCACGCCGCTGCCGGAGCGCTGTTCGTCTCCGGCGCGGGCCCGGCGACGGAGGTCCTGCGCCTCGTCCTCCAGCCGGACGTTGATTCCGTTGAGACGATCGATGTCGCGTCGCAGCGTCTCGGCGTCGGCGTGAGCCATCCTGGACCGCTTCTCGCGCGCACGGAGGTCGAGAACCGAGAAGACTCCGCCGAGAGCGAGTGCCACGACCGCCGCGCTCGCAAGCGGTCCGGCCCACGGCCTCTCAGCAGCGCCGGTCTCGCCGACCGCGAGCACGCCCGACGCGACCAGCAACGTGTACCCGAGCCAGAGACCCAGTGTCGCCGGCGACCAGCGCCGCGGCGCAAGCCACGCGGTGACGACTCCGCCACCCACGCCCGTGAGGAACGCGAGCGTGGCGAAGACGTCAGGCAGTGAGACCGTGGAGTTCAACGAAGCTCCGTCACCTGGACTGCAGCCCGGGATGCCCGATCCGCGTCGGAGGCATGCAACACCTCGTGAATGCGCTCCACGATGCGCGACGGGCTGAATGGCTTGGTCATGAACTCGTCCGCGCCGGCCTTCACTCCGCGCACTCGCGCCGACTCCTGGCCCTTGGCGGTCAGCAGCATGACGTAGGTGTCGCGCAGGTCCGGGTCGCCCTTGACGATCTCGCAGACCTCGTATCCATTGCGCTTCGGCATCATGACGTCGAGCACGCAGACGCGCGGGCGGACGTCCCGGAGGACTTCCAACGCTTCGTCTCCGTTGCGCGCCTGGTGCACCTCGAAGCCCGCGCGTTCAAGCACGAAGCTGAGGGATCTCAGGATGAACGGTTCGTCGTCAACGACCAGCACGCGTTCCGGCATGGCGAACTTGCTCCTCGGGTCCGGGTGACCCGTTCCCCTATCGGGAGACTCGCGCTCTCATCTTGACCACGACCACGCTGCGGTCGTCGGACGCAGTTCCGCCGCCGTCGTAGCACGACACGTCGGCGAGCAGTGCGTCGGCGATTCCGGATGCGTCGAGGTGCGCATTCGAACGAAGCGCCGCCGCGAGCCGGTCGGCGCCGTACTCCTCGGTTTCGACCGGTGAACGCGCCTCGGTCAGTCCGTCGGTGTAGGCCACGAGAACGTCGCCCGGAGCGAGCGTCGTCTCGCCTTGGGCGAACTCGCCGTCGGGCACGATGCCGATCGGCAGTCCGCCGGCCGCCACCTCGTCCACGGTTTGCGACGCCGCACGATAGACGAGGGCCGGGGCATGCCCGGCATCTGCGTGCACAACGCGTCCCGTGCGACCGTCCACCGTGGCGAACCAGGCCGTCAGGAACATGTCGGACCGCGTCAGATCGTCGAAGAGCGCGCGATTGGAACCGTCGAGCGCCAATGCCGGTCCGCTGGCGGTCATGCCCTGCGCGCGGATGGTCGAGCGCGCGGCGGTCTGCACGAGCGCCGCAGCGAGATTGTGGCCCGAGACGTCGGCGACCACGAGCGCGAGCGACCCGTCCGCGGCGAGGAAGTGGTCGTAGTAGTCGCCTCCGACGTTCGCCGCGGGAATGCACCGGCCGGCGACGTCGAGCCCGGGCACGTCAGGAGCCTTGGCGGGCAGCAGACTCTGTTGGATGGTCCGCGCAAGGCGCATCTCGCGTTCCATCTCGATCAGTCGCTGATTCTCGAGCAGAACGGCTGCGTGACTCGCCAATGCAGTGGCCAGCTTCACCTCGCCGGACGAGAACGCATCGGCACCCACGCGGGCGACCGCCTGCAGGACGCCGAAGGGCGGGCGTGCGTGCGTCCCCGGCAGCGTCAGCGGGACCGTGAGCATCGCGCCGACCGCCGAACGTTCCCAGCCGGCGACCGCGTCGGACGACGAATCGCTCGCGCGGCCGGCGGTGGTCTCGTCCGCGAGGTCGGGACGACGGGTCGCCATGGCGCGGCCGGCTGCGCCGGCGCCCGACGGAACGTCGCCCGCGCCGCGCGGCGGGTCGATCGACGCCGCTGGACGCAACGTTCCATTGACGTCGGCGAGCAGCACCCAGGCGCTCGCTACGTTCATCGCACGGCAAGCCTTCGCCACGATCACGCGAGAGATGGCCGCAGCGTCGGTGGCAACCGCGAAGTCCGCCGACAACTCGTAGAACAGGTTCAACTCTTCGTACGCACCGAGGATCTCGCGCGACAAGTCGTTCAGCTCGAACTCCCTCGAGCAAAGGTCGGCGAGGAGCGCGGCCCCGCGGGCGGCAACGTCAGCAGGGAATGCAGTCTGCATCTCGTCGGCGCGCGGCGTGGCGACCACGTGACCGACCAGTCGATCGAAGACGTGGACGGGGGCGGACGCATCGAGCTGGCGAGATACCGGGGACGGCGCCCGCGACGCCGGTGCCGTCCGGCACGTCGCGTCGGAGCTCGGCCCGACCCGTACGCCGTCGGCGTCGAACACCTCCACGTCGCAGCCGCGCAGCACCGCGTGATGGCGCAGCAAGCCGAACGCGGCCGTGCGCTCCGCGACCGTGCGCAGTTCAGATGCTGCGGGCACTGGCGGCGCCCTCCCGGTTGGCCGACGCGACGCCGACCTGACGGATGAGACGCAACACGTTTCCGCTCCCGTCGTGTGTCACGGAGACCTCGTCCATCCACGTCCGCATGATGTGGACCCCATAGCCGCCTTCGCGGAGCAGTTCAGGAGCGGCGGGCGCGACGTCGGAGAGGGCGAACGGAGCGCCTTCGTCCGACACGACGATCTCGACCCGATCCTGCGTGCTGAACACTTCGACGCGGAACGACTTCGTCGCGTCGAGCCGGTGCGCGTGACGGATCGCGTTGGTGCAGGCCTCCTGCACCACGACCGCGATCTCGTCGAGGTCGTGCCCGTTCAGCGATTGCGCGGCACAGCTCGCCAGGACGGCGCGCACAGCGGTGCGTGCGACCGCTGCCATGCCCGTGGCCGACGGCAGCTCGAGGAGCGCGGTCCTGGCGTCCGGGCCCGGTCTCCCTGTCACGTCAGCCGCCCCGCCGCCGCCACCCGACGCGGGCGCGCGCCGGCGCGGGAGTCCACCGTTCCGGGCGGAGCCGCCGGGCGACGTCTGCGACGAGTTCCGCGAGGCGACTCATCACTCCGGTGGTGCGCGACCTTGGCTTCTGCATGGCGCTGCTCCGCGAGGGCGATTCGTAGCCGGTCAGAGCGCCGCCGGCTCGCGCGTCTTGCGCAGCAGGCGAATGCCGTACTTCTTGATCTTGCGGTAGAGCGTCGCTTGCCCGAGCTCCAACCGCTCTGCGGCGCGCGCGACGTTCCATCCGCAGATGCGGAGCGCTCGTGCGATCTCGCGCTTCTCGACCTCGTCGAACGGGAGGATCACGTCGCCCTGCGGCGCCTGCTCGCTCGGGTCGCCCTCACGCGCCGCCGACGCCCCTTGGAGGACGTTGGCCGGCAGCATGCGCGCGGTGACCTGGGAAGCGTTGTTCAGCACAACGACGCGCTCGATCACGTTCTCGAGTTCACGCACGTTGCCCGGCCACGAGTAGCGGGTGAGCGACTCGATCGCCTCGGGGGAGCAGTCGTAGAAGTACTTGCCGTACTTCTGCGTGAAGCGGTCGAGGAAGTGGGTCACGAGGAGCGGCACGTCGCTGCGCCGCTCGCAGAGCGGCGGCATCTCGAGCGGCACCACGTTGAGGCGGTAGTAGAGGTCTTCCCGCAGGCGGCCGAGCCGGATCTGCTCCATCGGGTCGCGGTTCGTCGATGCGATGATCCGCGCGTTGACGCGGAGCACGTCGGTTCCGCCCACGCGCTGGAAACGCTTCGTCTCGAGGAACCGGAGCATCTTCGATTGAAGCTGCGGGTCCACTTCGCAGATCTCGTCGAGGAAGAGCGTGCCGCCATCGGCCTGCTCAGCGCAGCCGGCGAACCGGGCATCGCCGCCGCCGAGCGCGCCACGTTCGTGCCCGAACAGCTCGTTCTCGAGCATCTCCTTGGGCACCGCGGCGCAGTGGAGCGCCACGAAGGCATGAGCACGGCGCTCCGAGAGCTCGTGGATCGCCTGCGCGATCAGCTCCTTGCCGGTGCCGCTCTCCCCCGTGACGAAGACCGTCACGTCGGTCCGGCTGACGTGCTCGACCGCGTCGTAGATCTGACGCATTCGGGGGGAGTTGCCGACCATGTTCTGGAAGGTCCCGGACCGGGCGTACTTGTCCTGGAGCTGGTTGACGCGCTGCATGAGACGGTGGACCTGCGATGCGTTCTTGAACGCAATGTCCAGGCGTGTCAGGTCGAGCGGCTTGGCGACGAAGTCATGGGCGCCGGCGCGCATGGCGTCGACCACGAGGGGCATGTCGGCGTCGCCGGCGAAGAGGATCACCGGCATTTCCGGATACTCGCTCTTGATCTCGTGGAGGCAGTTGAGGACGTGCTCGCCGTCGCCGTCCGCGTCGAGCAGGATGACGTCCGGAACGTGCCCGGTGAACGATGCGGGAGCGTCGTTCAACTGGTCCGTGCACTCCACGGACACACCGTCCCGTTCGAAGCGGCGACGGATCTGGTCCTGCGTTGAGGCGTCGCACGCGACCACGTGGAGCTTGAGTTCCGGCATCGGATCAGACCTCGCTTCCGACGGGCGCGGGGCGCCTCGCGGCGGCCGCGAGGGCGTCGTCCACCGTCGGCAGCACCTCGAAGACGCGAACGAGTCGCGTGATTCGCAGGACTGCCTCGACCGACTCGGAGAGGTTCGTGAGCGTGAGGCTGCCGTCCGCCTGCCTCAGGACCTTCAGGCACGAGATGAGCGCGCCGAGTCCCTGGCTGTCGAGGAAGCCTGCGTTCGACAGGTCGATGATCACGTGAAGGTGACCGTCGCCGATCAGGCTCTTCAGCTTCTCCTTGAAGAGGAGCGAGGTCTCCCCTTCGAGGTCAACGCGCGTGGCGAAGCTCACCACGAGCGTGCGGCCGATCTTTCTGAGCGAGAGGTCCATGGCTTCTCCATGGCGCCTGCGGGAGTCCGCGGATGCCGTCCTCCCTATCAGCCTTTCATCCCTCCCGACTTGAGAACCGCCTGTCCGTGTCCAACCTGCGCAACATCCGACGCCGGTCCCATCGGCCGGAATGCGGGGTACCAAACGAAACAGCCGGTCCCCCCTGCGGAGGACCGGCTGTCGCACACGATGCACCGCTCGCCAGCGCGCGAGCCCGGACAACTCACTCGTGAAATGCCCGGGCTAGAGGACCGCGTCCACCGGAGTCATCTCCATCCCGAAGGCGTCTGCGACACCCTGGCAGGTGACCTTGCCGGCGACCACGTTGAGCCCCGTGCGGATGCCGTGGTTCGACTTCGCAGCTTCCTTCCAGCCGAGGCGGGCCAGGATGCGAGCGTACGGGAGCGTCGTGTTGGTCAATCCGTAGGTCGAAGTGCGACCGACCGCGCCCGGCATGTTCGCGACGCAGTAGTGCAGGACGCCGTCCACCACGTAGACCGGCTCGCTGTGCGTCGTGGGCTTCGACGTCTCGACGCAGCCGCCCTGGTCGATGGCGACGTCCACGATGACCGAGCCCGGCAGCATCGTCTTCAGGTCCTCGCGGCGGATGAGCGCCGGGGCCTTGGCGCCCGGGAGCAGAACCGCGCCGACCACGAGGTCGGCCGTGCGGATCAGACGCCGGATGTTGTAGCCGTTGCTGAAGAGCGTCGTGACGTTCGCCGGCATGACGTCGTCGAGGTAGCGCAGGCGGTCGAGGTTCAGGTCGAGGATCGTGACGCGCGCGCCGAGGCCGGCGGCCATCTTCGCGGCGTTCGTGCCGACCACGCCGCCGCCGATGACGACAACGTTGGCGGATTCGACACCGGGGATGCCGCCCATGAGCACGCCGCGGCCGCCGTGGGGCTTCTCGAGGAACTTCGCGCCGGCCTGGATCGCCATGCGTCCCGCGACCTCGCTCATCGGCGTGAGGAGCGGCAGTGTCTTGCCGTCTTCGACGGTCTCGTACGCGACGCAGGTCGCGCCGGACTTCACCATCGCCTGCGTGAGTTCCTTGCCCGCCGCGAAGTGGAAGTACGTGAAGAGAAGCTGCCCCTTCTTGATGAACGGGAACTCCTCAGCGAGGGGCTCCTTCACCTTGACGATCATCTCGGCCTTCGACCAGACGCCCTTCGCCGTCTTGACGATGTCGGCCCCGGCGCCGACGAACTCGTCGTCGCTGATGCCGGAACCGAGCCCGGCGCCCTTCTCGACGAGCACCTTGTGGCCGTCGCGCGTGAGCGCGTCCACGCCTGCGGGCGTCATCGCCACGCGGTTCTCGTTGTTCTTGATCTCCTTCGGAACGCCGACCAGCATCGCGAGGTCCTCCTCGTTGCGGCCCGTCCGGGCCTTGAAGTGTGGGCGAAACGGCTGAAAACGAAGCTGCCGAGGCTACGCGGGTCGGACGGGGCGGGCGAAATGTCCCTTGTCCACGCGAGTGACTCCACGCACGCACTCCGGCCCGAACCTTCGCCGCCCGTACCGACTCGCGCGGTCGGAGTTCCGCCGGACGCAATCGGGTGCCGCGGGCGTGATTGCTTGGCGGGCCGGGGAGCGTCCGTACACTCCGCGGCTCGCCCGTGGGCGATTAGCTCAGTTGGCTAGAGCGCCTGCTCGACACGCAGGAGGTCACAGGTTCAAATCCTGTATCGCCCACCACGGACGCCGCGCGGTTCCCCAGTCTCACCTCAGCGACGTCCGTCGCGCGCGCCTCGGTAGACGTCGAGATACCGCTGCGTCTCAGCCTCTGGCGAGAAACGCGTCGCGACCGAGACGCGCGCGGCCGATCCGAGCCTCGCACGCAATCGCGTGTCAGTGATCACGCGTACGAGGCGGTTCACTGCTTCGACATCGTCTCGGAACAGCAACCCGTTGACGCCGTCGTCCACGGCCGCACGCGAAGCGGGGATGTCGCGAGCGATCGGCGCGACGCCGAGTGCCATGGACTCGAGCAGGGCGTTGGAGAACCCCTCCGTCGTACTCGCGTGAAGAGTGCAGGTCGCGCCCGCAATCACATCGAGGACGCGATCGCGTGTGAGTGAGCCAAGCCGAAACGCCCACGGGCGCGAGGCGAACCACGCATCGCTGACGGGTACGAGTGCTCCGTCGAGCACCGGGCCGACGTGTACGTACTGAAGCGACGGAACCGTCGCGCGCGCGGCGTCGATGACGTCGAAGACCTCCGGGAACCCTTTCTCGTGACGCACACCGGCGACGTGTACGACGACCGGCACTCCCGGCGGGACGCCGAACGAGGCGCGCGCGGCGGCGTCACGCGGTCCCTCGACGTCGATCCCGTGCGGGACGACGTACACCGGCGCCGCGAGTCCGGGGAAGTGGGCACGGATGCGGGCGGCCTGGTCGTCGGTCAGCGTCGTGACCGCATCGGCTGCGCCGACGGCGCGAGCAACGAGAGGCAGCAGTCAACGGTGCTCCAGGCCCGCCGTGACGTCCGTGCCGCGGAACCCGAGAACGAACGGAACTCGTGCGCGCCGTGCGATCTCTCCGGCGAGGTGCCCTGCCCGGAACGCATGCATCGCATGGATCACGTCGGGGCGCCAGGCGGCCGTCTGACGGAGCGACGCGGTCAGCGTCGCGTGCATCGCGGCGATGCGACGGACTTCGCAGCCGGCGGCCCGCAGCCCCGCCGCGATCCGCGCCGCCGCGACGCTGTTGCCGCGAGGTGAGTCGTCGCCGTACGGGTCGAGCAGGAGCACGCGCGACGGTCGGTTCGTCATCGAGCGCGATCATCGCGTGCGACGGTCGGCAGGACCACGGATCTCGCCGCCA
>JAIOPE010000138.1 GCA_021414065.1 Planctomycetota bacterium | reverse complement strand
GTACGAGACCGTCCGGGGGACGGTCTCGCCGACGCGCCGCAGCGTCGGCTTTGTCAAGCCACGCAAGGGTCCCAACGCAGCGGGCGGCCAGTCGTCGACGACGGGGCTCATCCAGGCGCGGAGCTTCGTGAGCGATCCGGGCTAGCGGAAGAGTCTCACGAACCCCATCCAGTACGCGCGGAGCGCGACCCAGAGCGACGAGTAGCGCGTGACGCCGCGGCGCAGGAGTACCTGCAGGTCGCGCTGGTCGCCGGACGAGAGGAGCCCCGCCTCGATCACCTTCTGCGAGTGGTGATCGACGGCTCCCGTGAGCTCGTTCTCGAGCGCCTGTCGCAGTCGTTCCATCGACTCGCGCGTCGCAGCGTCGGTCTGCTCGGCCGAGAGCATCGCGATGTGTGAGAGCAACAGGGCGGCTTGCTTCATCACATGCGGCGGCGCCGGCGCCGCGGCGAGTCGCTCCAGCATCTCGCGCACGAGTCGCTCGAGTGCGGCGAGTTGCTCCGCCGTCAGGCGGAGCGAGGCGGGATTCAGATCGGGCACCTGCACGTAGACGTGCGACAGGTTCTCGATCTCGCGCCCGTACTCGGCGCGCAGTTCACCCGCGACCGCCTGCCGCTCGATCTCGTTCTCTGCGAGGCCCTGGATGATGCCGCGGCGGATGCTCTGATCCCGCGCCTCCGTCAGCGCTCGCTTCAAGCGGTCGCGCCGCTCGCGGATGTGGAGGATCTTCTGCTCGCGATGGGTGCGGTCCGCCAGCGCGAAGTCGAGCTGGTCGTTCAGCCAGTGCTCGGACGCGGCGACGGCGACGTTGCCGAGTTTCACGCAGTGGAGCTCGACGTCGTCACCGAGTGCTTCGCGCACGGTGAACTCGTCGAGGTGCGCTGCGCCGTCGGTGACCACCAGAATCTCTGCGCCTGCGAGTCCGCGGCGCTCGCGAATGTCGGCGCAGGCTCGCAGGATTGCCCGCTCCAGGCATGTGCCGTTGCCGAGCGTGCGTCGCCGCGCGACACGTTTGAGCAGCGCGTCGTAGCTGGGCGTGTCTCTCGCCGACTCGAGGGGCCCCACCTCCACGTCGAACGTGCGCAGGAACACTTCGCCCAGCTCCCGCCGGTTCTCGCGGAGGAACCGAAGCACGATCGCCTTCGCGAACGGGAACCGATGGTGCAGGGCCATCGACGCCGACGTGTCGAGGAGCACGTAGGCCTTCTGCTTTGTAGGCGCCGGCTGGAAGTCGTCGCCTCCGCTCTCGATCGCGCGAATGCGTGGCGCCTTCGCCGACGGGAACCAGAGCGTGCGCTGCGCGAGTCGCCGGAGGAACACTTCGTCCGGCAGGAGCCACTGCCACGAGTAGACGTGCTGAACGTCGGCCCAGGAGTGGATGAACTCCGCCTCGTACTCCTCAGCGGCCGGCACTTCGATGCGGCTCTCCGGGTCCTCCGCTTCCCCGTCGTCCGGTGCGCTTCCGGCGGACCGCAGTTGGAGCGCGGTCGAAACGGCGCGGCCAACGGCGCTCTCCGGCGACGCGAGGATCCGGCCGATCTCGAACACGGCGCTGAAGTCGGGGGGCAGGTCGTCGTCGAGGTCGTGCAGGAACCCGAGCGACTCCATTTCGTCGAGGAAGTCGGCGTACGCGTCGTGCGCGTCAACTGCGGCTTCTACCTCAGTCGGGAAGATCCCTCCCCCCGCGTCGGAGCTCACGACCAGGGCTCGTCCACCTTGAACAGATGGACGATCTCGTCGGCCAGTCGTGCCTTGAGCAGGCGGATCTCGTCGGTCAGTGGCTCGAACGCGTCGAGGTACGCGGTGAGGAGCTTCTGGTTGTGGCGGGCTTCGTCGTGCTCCATCCCGAGTTTCGACTTCGCCCACTCCGCGAGCGTCCGCCGCACCTTCGTGCTCGCCAGCTCGGCGATCGGCTGTGCCAGGAGGGCCGGCTCGAGGCGCACGCGATCGATCACGTCCTGCAACTCGAGCAGCGTGTGCAACTGCTCGAACGCCTGCGATGCCGCGTAGTGGTTGCGCAGCGAATCGAAGGCACGGTCCCAGATCTCGTGTTCTTCACGGACGCCGGCTGTGCACAGCATCAGCTTGAGCTTGCTCACGTCGTCGATCGTCACCGTCAGTCGCCGGTTCATCACGGCCACGGCGCGCATCGCGTCGAGCGCCTTCGCCTGGGTGCGCGGCGAGATGTAGAAGTCGGGCCCGCCGCTCTCCTTCTGCCTGCGGGCGCGGCGGAGCAGCGCCTCGTAGTGACGCAGCACCAGGTTCGCGAAGAACACGTACTCCGGCGGTACATGCACCGTCACGACCGGATCGTGACCGCGGATCACGTTCGAGATGCGCTTGAGCGCGGAGAACGGCATGCGCGTCTCGGGTTTCGCCACCTGACCCCGGTGCATCACGAACTGCTGCGAGATCCGATACATGAAGAACGGCTCGCGGTCGGGGTCGATCACGGCCTTGTAGAGGAACCGGTCGAGGACGGCTTCGGTCACCTCGGTCACGCGCACGTAGTTCGTCGCCGCGATCACGGTGTGAATGGCCGCCGCCATCGACTGGACGCCCCGGACCATCTTGCGCTCGTTGAGGCAGGTGAGCAGGGCGCGCAGCGTGTAGTCGTTCGCGTCGAAGATCTCGTCGATGAACCCGAACTCGCTCTCGACGAGGGAGCCCTCGGTGTTGTGAACGATGCGTCCCTTCTTCAGTTCCTCGAGATCCAGAGCCCCGAAGTACGTGTCGGGTTGCTGCTCCTTGCTCGCCTGGACGTGGAAGATCCGCGCACCGTCGAACATCGCGAACACCTGATTCGCGAGGAGCGACTTGCCGACGCCGGTGCGGGCTTGGAGCAGCACGTGCTCCCGCGTGAGGAGCGCACAGAAGATGCGCTTCACGACGTCGGTTCGGTTGATCGCCCGTCGTTCGACGAAGGCGATGGCGTCGCGCACTTGAGTGACGGCCCGGTCCAGTTCTTCCGGCAGTTCGGTCGGCATCGCCGCCGAGGCTACAGCAGCCCCCGGTGGCGGTTCCACGCCCAGTTCCCCGGCCGGGTCCCGCCGTGAATACTCCGGCGTCCGGCGCGCGTCTTGGCAGCATCTGCCGCTTGGCCCGCACCGGGCCCTGGATCACGAGTCCGAACGAGCACCATGGCCAACCCGCAGTACATCTACTCCGTCGAACGCCTTCGCAAGGTCTGGGACCAGAAGGAGGTGCTGAAGGGCATCACCCTGTCGTTCCTCCCCGGCGCGAAGATCGGGATCATCGGGAGCAACGGCGCGGGCAAATCCACGCTGCTGCGGATCATGGCCGGGCTCGACACGGAGTTCGAGGGCGAGGCACTTCCCGCGCCCGGCATCCGGATCGGCCACGTGCTGCAGGAGCCGCGGCTCGACCTCGACAAGAACGTCCGCGAGAACATCGAGGAGGGGCTCGGCGAGACGAAGTCGCTCCTCCTTCGCTTCGAGGCGATCAACGCGAAGATCGGCGACGTCTCCGACCCGGACGAGATGCAGAAGCTCCTCGACGAGATGTCGAGCGTGCAGGAGAAGATCGACGCCGCCGACGGTTGGAGCCTCGACACGCATGTGCAGATCGCCATGGAGGCGCTCCGCACGCCGCCCGGCGACGCGAACGTCGCCACGCTCTCAGGCGGCGAGAAGCGCCGCGTCGCGCTCGCGAAGGTGCTGCTCTCGCGCCCCGACCTGCTCCTGCTCGACGAGCCGACGAACCACCTCGACGCCGACAGCGTGGCTTGGCTCGAAGAGCATCTCCGCGAGTACCCGGGAACGGTCTTGCTCGTCACGCACGACCGCTACTTCCTCGACAACGTGGTCGGCTGGATGCTCGAGATCGACCGCGGGCGCGCATTCCCGTATCCGGGCAACTACTCGAGCTATCTCGAGCAGAAGAGCAAGCGCCTTGAGATCGAGCAGCGTGAAGGCGTGCGGCGCGAGAAGCACATCGGTCGCGAGCTCGAGTGGGTGCGCACGTCGCCGTCGGCCCGCACCGTGAAGAATCGCGCGCGCCTCAGGCGCTACGAGGAGCTCCTCGCCGAGGAGTACGAGCACGCCGAGGACGACATCGACCTCGAGATTCCTCCCGGCCCCCGCCTCGGCGACCGCGTGTTCCAACTGGAGCACGTCGCGAAGTCGTACGACGGTCGCCGGATCATCTCCGACGTCACCTTCGAGGTGCCGCGGTGCGCGATCGTCGGCATCATCGGTCCGAACGGCGCAGGCAAGACGACCGTGTTCAAGCTGCTCACCGGCGCGGAGAAGCCCGACACGGGGACGATCGTGGTCGGCGACACAGTGAAGATGACGTACGTGGACCAACAGCGCGAGGACCTCTCCGACGAGAAGACAGTGTTCGACGAGATCTCCGGCGGCAACGAGTGGCTCCAGTTCGGGTCGATGCGCATCCACGCCCGCGGGTACATCAGCCGCTTCAACTTCCGCGGCGAGGACCAGCAGAAACGCGTCGGCGAGTTGTCGGGCGGTCAGCGGAACCGCGTGCAACTCGCGAAGCTGTTGCGGCAGGGCGCGAACGTGATCCTCCTCGACGAACCGACGAACGACCTCGACCTCGGCACGTTGCGCGTGCTCGAAGACGCGCTGTCCGCGTTCGCGGGAACGGTGATGGTCGTCTCCCACGACCGGTGGTTCCTCGACCGAATCGCCACGCACATCCTGGCGTTCGAAGGCGACGGCAAGGTCCGCTGGTTCGAGGGCGGCTACACCGCGTACGCCGAACGACGCGCCGAGGAGCTGGGCGCAGCGGGCCTCGACCGGCGCGGGCCGAAGCGCAAGCTGTACGGGAGATGAGCGGCGGTCCGTCCCCCGCCGGGGCCGTGTCGAAGGTCCACCTTCCGGCGCTCGACGGGATACGGTGTCTGGGATTCCTGCTCGTGTTCGCGCACCACGCCGGACCGCAGGGCGCGCCCGTCGTCGGGCGGGCGTTCCAGAACATGTGGGCCGGCGTGGACGTCTTCTTCACGCTCTCCGGGTTTCTCGTCACGTGGCTGCTCCTTCGCGAAGAGGACCGCGGCCTCGCGTCCACCGGTACCCGTCGTTTCTCCCTCGTGCGATTCTGGATACGTCGTGCGTTGCGAATCTGGCCGCTGTACTTCGCTGCGACTGCCCTGTTCGTGTTCGCGCTGCCGCAGCTTCCGTCCGCGTGGGAAGTGGGGCCGACGGCCGGGAGCCAGCAGCACGCTGACCTCGTCGGAACGTACTTCGCGCCGACTTGTGCCTTCCTGATGAATGGCGCTGTCATCCTGCACGGGTGGCCCGCAGGGCCCATCGGTCCGCTCTGGTCGGTTTCGGCCGAGGAGCAGTTCTACGTTCTCTGGCCGCTCGCGATGTTCGTCGTGCCGCACGCGTGGCGGCGGCGCGCCATCGTGTTCACGGTGCTGGCGGCGACGGTCGCGAAGGTGTGGCTTCTCGCCGGTGACTACGAGTACCAGGCGCACTACGTCAACACGCTCGTCCGCGCCGACGCGTTCCTCGTCGGCGCGTGGATCGCGATCCTCTGGAACTCCGACGTGCGGATCGTCCCGCCGCGATGGCTCGGTCCGGCGCTTGTTGCCGCGGCGGTCGCACTGCTCGCGCTGCCGCCGGTCGCGACCCGTGGAGTCGTCACCGGGATGACGGGCTACCTCCTGCTTGACGGGGTCGCGGCCGGGATTCTCGTCATGGCCCTGGACGCCACGACGCCGCTCGCGCGCGTGCTGTCCACTCCGGCAGCCGTGTGGATGGGGAAGATCTCGTACGGGCTCTACGTGTTCCACCACGGAGCGATCACACTCACCGATCGCGTGCTCGAGCACGTCGGGTTCGGCCATAGGGGCGGTTTCTACTTCATCGCGCGCGGTGTACTCGCTTTGGCGATCACTCTCGCACTCGCGGTGATCTCCTACCACGCGATGGAGAAGTGGTTCCTCCGCCTGAAGGACCGGTTCACGTAGGCGGCGCCGCGCCCGACCCTATGCTGGACGTTCCATGACCCACCGAATTGGCTTCACTTCGGCTGTCGTTCTGTGGGGCGCCGTGCTGTTCGCCGGCGCGTGCGGCCCGCCGGTTCCGGGACCGGCAGGACCATCGACAGCGACAGCAGCCTCCGCCGGCGAACTCGAGCGACTCCGCGCCGAGGTCGCTGATCTGCAGCGGAAGCTCGACGCTGCGGACGCGCGACTTGCGGCGTTCGACGGGATCAACGAGGCCACGGCTGTGGTCCACAACGCACAGAACATCCCGCGGAAGTTGCAGCTCGCGGCGAAGCTGCCCGAAGGGCTCCGGTCGCAGGTCGGCGTGGACCTCGGACGCCTGCTCATGGTCCGTCCGGATCGCGCGGGAGAGGTGCTGATCGCGTTGCGCGACGAGAAGGACGCGGGCGCATTGCGTGTGCTGGCCGACGTGATCAGGAACGGCGCGCTCGCGTCGGTTCCGGCGGCATCGAAGGTCGATGCCATTGACGCCCTTCGCTCGGGCGAACCGCTGGAGCGACGCCTCGCCGCGGCATGGGCGCTCCAGCCCGGGCTCGACCCGACGCCGCCCGACGCCATCGCGGCGGCTGTGGAGCGTCTGCGGTCGGAGACCGACGCCGAACTGCTCGGCGTGCTCGCGGAACTCGTCGGCGCACGGCCGACGGGCGAAGCGCTCGATGCGCTGGAGTGGGCCGCGAGGAAGATGCCGCCCGGGGCGGATCGCCGGCGGGTCCTGGTTCCCGTTGCGCGCGCGAGCGTCGTCCGCGACCGCGGTGAGTCCGTGGTCGCCAGGGCCATCGACGCGACGACGCCGGACCTGCGCGACGACCTCGCAGCGGCGATCGCCGGCGCGGCGAACTCCATGAGCGCTCCGTTGCAACGCTCGGAGCCCGACGCGCAACGCATCGAGCGGATGAAGGTCGCCCGGGACCGGTTCATCGCGCTCTACCGCGCTGTGACCCAGGTGGAGATTCGCCGCGACCTCGTCCGCGCGGCGTCGGGCGGACTCGCCGTGCTGCCGCCCGTCGGCCCCGGAGCGCCGGAACGCGTGGAGTTCTACCGCGCGGTTGCCGAAGTCGAGTCCGACCCTGCGCAGAAGGCCGCCCTCGAACGCGCCGCACACGGGTTCGAGGACGGCTCGCTCACGCCGACGTCGCCCGCCCTGGACGCGATCCTGCGCGGGCGGTAGACGAGCGGTTCACTTCGAGAGCATCTTCGTCGCTCGTACGAGGTCCACGAACTCGGCGCGGCGCCCGTCGGGGTCGAAGTCGAGCGCGTCGGTCGCTAGCTCCATCACCGAGTCGAGCGTGGCGTTGCCGCGGTTCGGTGAGCCGCGGAGGATCATCCCGAAGCCGGCGACTGCGGCGGCGAACTTGAAGTCGGCGCTCGCCCGCGCGTAGGTCGCGCCGGAGTCGGTCACCGGGATCTCGCGGTACGTGCTCTTGTCGCCCTCGGGGAGCTTCCAGCGGAGTTTCACCACGAGAAGCTCGTTCGAGTGCGCGGCGGAGGTCGTCTCGGTGTTGCGCTGGTAGCGGAGTTGCTCGCCCGCCGCCGTGGCGTCGGTCGTCGTGAGGACTTCGTAGAGCGCGGTCACCGTGTGGCCCGCGCCGAGATCGCCGGCGTCCTTCGTGTCGTCGGAGAAGTCGCGCGCGGCGAGCGTGCGGTTCTCGTATCCGATGAGCCGGTACTCGGCCACGCGGAGGGGGTTGAACTCGATCTGGAGCTTCACGTCCTTCGCGATCGCGATGAGCGTGCCGGCGGCCTGGTCCACGAGCACGCGGCGCCCCTCGCGGAGGGAGTCCACGTAGGCGTAGTTGCCGTTGCCCTTGTTCGCGATGGACTCCATTTTGGCGTCTTGCAGGTTGCCCTCACCGAAGCCGAGGACGCTCAGGAACACCTTCGACTTCGCCTTCTCCTGGATCATCTGCACGAGCGTCTCATTGTCGGAGACGCCCACGTTGAAGTCGCCGTCGGTGGCGAGGATCACGCGGTTCACGCCGCCGTGGATGAAGCCCTGCTGGGCGAGTTCGTACGCGGTGGAGATGCCCGCCGCGCCGTTCGTCGAACCGCCGGCCGCGAGCTGACCGAGCGCCGCGAGGATCGTCTCGTGCTGGTCGCCGCGCGTCGGCTGAAGCGCCACGCCCGCCGCACCGGCGTACGTGACGATCGACACGCGGTCCTGCGCCGTAAGCGCGGGGACGAGCTGCTTCATCGACTGGATCAGCAGCGGGAGCTTGTTCTCGGGCTGCATCGACCCCGAGACGTCCACCAGGAACACGAGGTTCGCGGCGGGGCGCTCGCGGATGTCCTCCACGCGGCCCTTCAGCGCGACGCGGACGAGACGGTGCGACGTGTCCCACGGGCAGCCGGCGACTTCGACGTTCGCGGCGAACGCGGTGCCGTCGGTCGGCGGCGTGTAGCGGTAGGTGAAGTAGTTGACCATCTCCTCGATCCGCACGGCGTCGGGCGGCGGGAGCCGCCCGCTCGTGAGGAAGCGGCGGACGTTGGCGTACGAGGCCGTGTCCACGTCGATCCCGAAGGTCGAGAGCGGCGCGTCGATCGCGCGGCGGAACGGGTTGTCGGCGAAGCGGGCGTAGGACTCCGAGCCGAGAGCGACCAAGCGTCGGTCCACGATCCCGCCGGACCCCGTGGCCGCGTAGCGACCGACCACGTTCCCGTCCTTGTCGCCCCCCACGTAGCCGAGTGCTTCGAGGCGGCGAAGGCGATCGCCGATCTCCGGGGAGTCGGCGAGGATGACGGGCAGGCGGGCGCCGCCGCCTCCACCACCACCGCCTGGCGGCATCCTGAAGCCGACTTCGTCCTTGGCCTCGCTGCCCGGGAGGGCCGCTTTGTAGAGATGACCCGCAGGCGGCTGCGTCGGCGCCGGAGGAACGAGTGCGACCGGCGCGGCTCGGGGCTGCGGGCCGGCGGGCTCGCCCGCGGGCTCAGGCTGCTTCGGCGCTGCGGCGCCGATCCGCTCGGATTCCAGCGTGACGTGGACCTCCGCGGGCGCCGACTCCGCGGCTGCGCGGCGTCCCGGCCGAGCAGGCAGGGCCGCGTCGGCTCCCGCCTCGCGGCGCGACCCCACCTCGCTCTCGTCCTCCGTGCGAATGTAGCGCATCCGGTCCGGGCCCGCCGCGACGTCGCGGCTTCCGTCCCACCAGTTCCCGATCTCGTGTCGGTAGCTGAACGTGACGCCGACGAGCAGGGCCGCCGCGACTCCGGCCGGGATCGACCAGTTGGACAGCCGCAGGACCGTCCCCCTCGATGGCCCGGCGGCGTGCGACATCACGGTGGTCCGCTGCGCGTCGGTGAGCGTCGCTGCAGGGGCAGCGGCGAACTCGTCCCGGAGGAGGCCGCCCAGGGCGCGGGTTTCGTCCACGAAGGCGCGGGCCGCCGGGTCGCGGGCGAGGATCGCCTCGACCTCGGCGCGGGCAGCGGCGTTCGAGTCGCCGTCGAGTTCGCCGAGCGCGTATGCGGTCAGACGAGGGTCGTCCGCGGGGTCGCGGTTCGTGTCGGGGCGGGTTTCGTTCGTCACAGGGCACCTCCGGTTCGCGCAGCGGTGCCGACGTCTGTCCCGGTTCCCGGGGCGGCGAGGCGCGCGCGCAGCGACTTCATGGCGACGTGCAGGAGGAACCCGACGTTCGTGGCCGTCATCCCGGTCACCCGGGCGATCTCGGCGTACGCGAGACCGTGGCGGAACCGCAACTCGACGACTTCCCGCTGGTTCGCCGGGAGCGTGGCGACCGCGCCGAGGGCGTTCGACGCTAGGTCGGCCGCCTCGACGATCGCCGCGGGGTCGGCCTCGTGGCCGCTCCGCCGGTCCAGCAGTTCCGTGTCGGCCGCGATCATCCGGGTCTCCTTCCGCAGCACGTCCAGACAGTGGCGGCGGCACACCGTGAACAGCCAGGGCCCGAGGTGACCATCCACCTCCGCCCGCTGTGCGGCGACGAGGCGCAGGAACGTCTCCTGCGCCGCGTCCCGGCCCCGGTGGACATCTCCGAGCAGGCGCGAGGCGTACTGGACCAGCGGCCCCTCGTAGCGAGCGAGGGCACCTTCGATCCACGCAGCGCAGTCGGCCTGGTTGGTTCCGTCCATCGGTTCCTGTGCGTCGTCCGTCACCCGAGTAGACGCGCGACGCAGCCTGGTCATTAGACGCCAAACCGGGAACCAACGCCGTGGCGTGGGGCGACTGCCGGTCGATCCCGATCACCGCAGGCTCGATCCGCCCGCGCCCGGCGTACCGTTCGCGACTCGTGCCTACCTCGTCGGGAACGTCACCACGAGCGCCACGTCGCGTTCTCCTCGGTCCGGCCCGGCCGCTCTGCTCAGCGGAAGCGCGTCGCGGGGAGATTCGAGCCTCCCCCCTGCGATCGGAGCTCGTACGGCTCCAGCCCCAGGGTATTCCCAGTTCCCGGTTCAGCGACCGGGCTCACGCTGCCGATTCCCGTTGCAGCCGGGCTCCGGCATGCTCGACTGTTGGGCGCTCCGGCGCCCGGCGCCCTGTCCTTTCCCGAACCCACAGCCCGAGAGAACTCACTTGAGCTCAACAGCGACCCCTCCGACCGCTCCCGTCGGCGATGCCCGCTCGACGGTCAAGTACCCGTCCCACTCGGCCCTCTGGACCGAGATGAACCGACGGGTGGACGCTTACTTCACGTCGCAGCATCGCGGGACCGACGGAGGAGCGCGCATCCGGGTGAAGTCTGCGCTGATCATCTCTTGGCTCGTCCTGTCGTACGTCGCGCTCGTGTTCTTCGCGGAGACGTGGTGGCAGGCAGTCCCCGCGGCGATCTCGCTCAGCCTGGCGGTTGCCGGCGTCGGCTTCAACATCCAGCACGATGGCGGACACGACGCGTACGCGAAGTCCCGCCGCCTGAACCGGATCATGGCCTGGACGCTCGACATGGTCGGCGGCAGCAGCTACGTCTGGCGCCAGAAGCACTCGGTCATCCACCACCACTACACGAACATCGAGGGCGTGGACGAGGACATCGACTGCGCGCCGTTCATGCGTCTGGCGCCGCAACAGCCCCGCCGCTGGGTCCACCGGTTCCAGCACGTCTACGCATGGCCGCTCTTCGGGTTCCTCCTGCCGAAGTGGGCGTTCTACGACGACTTCGTGAGCGTGTTCACCGGCAAGGTCGGTTCGCAGACGATTCCCCGTCCGAAGGGCATGGACCTTCTGCTGTTCGCGCTCGGGAAGATGCTCTTCGTCGGTTGGGTGTTCGCGGTCCCGCTCCTGCTCGGCCACTCGGTGGGGCTCGTGCTGGGGATGTACGGCTTCTGCGCGCTGGTGACGGGAATCTGCATCTCGATCGTGTTCCAGGCGGCTCACTGCGTCGAAGAGGCCGAGTTCCCGTCTGCCCCGACAGGCGGCGAGCGCATGCCCCGCGGATGGGCCGAGCATCAGCTTGCCACGACCGTGGACTTCGCGCCGAAGAACCCGGTGCTCACGTGGTACCTCGGCGGGCTCACGCACCAGATCGAGCACCACCTTTTCCCCCGAATCAGTCACGTCCACTACCCGGCGCTCGCGCAGATCGTGCGCGACACCTGCGCCGAGTTCGGCGTGCCGCACTACACGCACGCCCACTTCCGCACGGCGATCGCCTCGCACATGCGGCACCTGTATCGCCTCGGACAGCCGACCTCCGCGACGGCCTGAGTCTTTAGCGCTCTAGCGCTTCGGCGCGCGCGGTCGCAGCCAGCCCACCGGCACCTCCAGGTGGTCCATCCGTCCGAAGGGCGTGATGAACACGTGCAGACGCGGGTCGCCGCCGTGGTGGAGCGTGAACAGCTCGATCGCGTGCTCGCCCGGCGTCAGGCGACCCTCGCCGTAGGCCTCGCGCAGCGTGTGCGGCTCGACGTCGGCCACGACGTTCTCCCCCTCGATCCTGAGGAGTCCCGCGCTCTCGGTCTGGAACGCCACGGTGAGGCTGTGAGTGATCTCCGTGGCGATGGTCCCGCTCCAACGCACCGCGAAGTCCTTCGCCGTGAACGGGAGCGCCCAGTCCGTGCGGTTGGCGAAGCGGAAGCGCTTGTCCACGCGCGTGAACACGGGCGTCCGGGCCGCCAGAAGAGCGGGCAGTTCGCTCGCGCTCGTGGCTTCGGACGCTGACAACTCGAAGTAGTCGCCGCGGAGCCCTGTCTCCTCACCGAGCGTGAATTGCGTCGCGGCGCTCGGGCGTACTCCGACATGGACCCGCAACTCGCCGTTTCCGGCGCCCCACGGCACGCGGACGCGCAGGAGATCGTCGGCCGCAAACGTCGGCCGCACCCAGACGTCTCCGGGGAACGCCACGCGCACGTACCGGGCGTCGGTGCCGAAGCCGCTCCCGTGGACGACGATCTCGTCGCCGGACACCGCCGTCGCTGGTGCAAGAGTCGCGATGGTCGGTTCGCCGCGATTCGACAGCGCGTCGGGCGCGAAGAGGAACCCGCGCGGGATCGCGACACGGGCGGCGTCACCGCGCCGCCTCCAGAACAGCGAGAGCCGCGCGGCGCCGTAGTTCTCGAAGAACCGGAGCTCGATCGGATGGAAGCCCTGCGTCAGCGCGACGACGTTCGCGCCTTCCTCGTACGGATGCAGCCCGGGCACGTCTACGACGCGCGTGCCGTCGATCGCCACGAAGGCGCCGTCGTCGGAGCCGAGCGTGATCTCGTACTCGTCCTCGTCGGCCACGTACAGGTAGCCGGTCCACTTCGTCGCGAAGACGTCGGGCTCGTACGGCAGCGCCCAGAGGTCGTCGTCGGTGAAGTCGAGCGGTCCGTCGAGGCGCACGAAGTAGGGCGCCTGCGTGTCCATGTCGGGCAGCGCGTCGATCTCGGCCCCGACCTGGAAGTACTCGCCGTAGAGGCCCACGAGCGTATCGATCTCGAACCGAACGGGGCGTGTGGAGATGGGTCCCACCTGCACCACCATGCTCCCCGTCGATGCGCCGATCGGCACGCGCACGACGAGACGGTCCGGCGCAGCCTCGAGGATCTCCGCCACGACATCCGCGAAGGTCACGCGGTTGAGGGCAGGCGTCGCGGAGAACCCGTTGCCGTCGATCGTCACCTCCTCGGCGAGGCGCGCGTGGAGCGGCGAGACCGCAGTGATGCGCGGCGGGTCCACGGCCGCGATCTCGTCGGGCGGCTCGAATGCCTCGGCGGGAACGATCGCCCGCGGCACGCCCGCCGCTTCCCAGAAGAGCCGGCACGATGCAAAGCCGTAGTTCTCGTAGAAGGCGAGTTCGAACGCGTGGCGTCCTGCGTCGAGGTGGATCGTGCCGGACGTCTCGGCGTAGGGCCGGAGCCAGGTGTGCTCCAGCACGGTCGTCCCGTCGAGCTTCAGCCGCGCACCGTCGTCGGATCCGCAGGTGAACTCGTAGTCGCCGGGCGTCGTCACCACGAGGAAGCCGCGCCACAGCACGCCGAAGGTGTCGGGCTCGAAGGGGAGATGAAACGACGCGTCGGTTGTGAAGTCGATCACCGGGTCCACGCGCGTGATCGACGGCGGGAGCGCCGTGAGGTCGGGCACCTCGACGAGTTCGCCGTCAAGGAAGTCGTAGATGTCGGTACGCAGCCCGTGACGCTTCGGATCGGCCTGCGGGTCGATCTCCGACTCGTCGGCGCGAACGCTGCCGCCGCCGCCGAGTCGCTCGATTACGCTGGACCTCGATCCGTAGCGCGCGCCTTCCGGGTGCAGCCCGGGCAGAGCATCTACGCCGAGCACCGCGGCGGTCCGTTGCATCGCGGCGAGCTTCACGGTTGCCGGTACCCAGTCGGGAGGAGTGACGCGCGCCGCGCCCGGCAGCACCATCGCGCGGACGTTTGCGGCGCCGGGGTTGGCGGCGGCCTGGACCACGACGTCCGCCAGCGCTTCGCGTGCGGCGTCGCGGCGTCGGTCCTCGTCGGTCGGCACGTGAGCGCGGCGCCGGGGCTTGCGCGCGACGGCGACCGTCGGATCGACCGACTCGTCACCGGAGTCGGCACCGCGTGCCGACTCCGCGGTGCCCTCTCGTGAGCTGCCAGCGGCTCGCGATCGCCCGGACCCGTCTTCGCCGTCCATCCGCGACACGAACCAGATCGCGCCGACGACGAACGAAAGCGCAGCCAGCGCGAGCGTCCCAGCCGTTCGGTGGCCGTCCATCGCCAGAGACTACTGGGGCGCGGCGGGTGGCGTCGCGTCGAACGCGGGAACCGAGGCGTCGGGTGCCGTCGGCACGATCGTCGTCGGCAACGTTCCGTACGACGTGACGAGCGCGTTCACTCCACAGTAGACGCAGACGGCGGACGACTCGACGCGGGAGCACGCGGGGCATTGGCCGGCGCACGCGAACACGTCGAAGTGCTTCGTGCACGCAGCGCACCGCCAGGCGTCGGTCACGGGCGGACCTTCGCCGCACGACGTGCAGGCGAACCCGACGCGGCGCTCGAGCGTGGCGGCGAGCACGCGATTTCGAGAGAGTCGGAACTGCCGCCACGCCACGTTCGCGCCGAAGAACGCGAGCACGCCGAGCCAGATGTCACCCGTCCAGATCGCGATCCCTCCGATCACGATCGCGCCCACGACTCCGATCCCGGCCGCAGCGACCAGACTCTTGTGCGGACCGACGAAGTACCAGAGGACGGACCGCAGGATCTGCCCGCCGTCGAGCGGGTAGATCGGCAGAATGTTGAACACGAAAAGAACGCCGTTGATGACGGTGAGCGTGAGCGCGAAGTGCTCGACATTGCCGTCGGGTGCGAACGACTTCGCCGCGATGTAGCCCGCGAAGGCGATCGGGAGCAGCACCAGATTGACGAGTGGTCCTGCAGCGATGGACCAGAGTTGCGCGCCGGGTCGTTGGGGCGGTTGCACGAAGGCCACGCCGCCCAGCGGCCAGAGCAGGATGTTCTCGGCCGTCCCGCCCACGGATCGGCACGCGAAGGCGTGCCCGAACTCGTGCAGCAGCACGATCGCGAACAGAGTCACATACTCCGCGATGTTCCAGGCGAGACTCGTGTACGCGTCGGAACGCTTGAGTACCTCGAAGGCGCCGACGATCGCCCACGACCAGTGGACGTGTACGTCGATCCCGCGGAACCGCGCGATGCGCAGGGCGCCGGACATCTTCGTAACGGGCCGCGCGGCGTCGGTCATGCGGCGGTGAGTGTCGCAGGCGCGCCGTCGGCTGACCACACCGAAGAGGGGGCGGCACCCCCGTCACCGGAAGAGTGCGAGCGGTCGGTTAGGCTCGACGGGCGTCCGGAGCGCGAACGCCCCGGAGGTGGTTCAACAAGGAGACCTTCCATGTCCGTACTTCGCCTGGGCGACATCGCGCCCGACTTCACGCAGGATTCGAGCGAGGGCCCGATCCACTTCCACGAATGGGCCGGCGACACGTGGGTGATCCTCTTCTCGCACCCGAAGGACTTCACGCCCGTCTGCACGACGGAGCTCGGCTACACGGCGAAGTTGAAGGACGAGCTCGCGAAGCGCAACGTCAAGGCGCTCGCGCTCTCGGTGGACAGCGCCGAGTCGCACACCCGCTGGATCCCCGACATCAACGAGACGCAGCACACGACCGTGAACTTCCCGATCCTCGCCGACGCCGACCGCAAGGTCTCGACGCTCTACGACATGATCCACCCGAACGCGAGCGACAGCTTCACCGTGCGGTCGGTGTTCATCATCGACCCGAAGAAGAAGATCCGCCTGACGATCACGTACCCCGCGAGCACCGGGCGCAACTTCGACGAGATCCTCCGCGTGCTCGACTCGCTCCAGCTCACCGACAAGTTCAGCGTGGCGACCCCCGTCAACTGGAAGCAGGGCGACGACGTCGTCATTGCCCCGGCGATCCAGGACCCCGAGGTGCTGAAGCAGAAGTTCCCGAAGGGCTTCCGCGTCCTCAAGCCGTACCTACGGATGACGCCCCAGCCGAACCTCTGACCGCACGTCCGCAACGGTGCGCATTGCGCGGCTACAATCCGTGCCATGCGCACCCTCCATTCACTTGTCGCGCTGCTCGCGCTCATCGGTTGTTCCGGCGGCGGTCCGCTCGGATCCGGCACGGAAGTGCGGGGGCGCCTCATCGACGACGAGACCGGCAAACCGGTCGCGCGATCGACCATGTATGTCCACGCGTTCGACGACGCGGCGAAGCTCCAGGTGAGTTTGGATCCCGACGACGACGAGGAGTTCTCGCTCCGCATGACCGGAACGTCGATCGACGGCCGGAAGATCCGGCTGCGCATCCCCGACCTCTCGAACACGTACGAGCTCTGGGAGCAGACGTTCGAGGAGCAGGACGGCGTGCTCGACGTGGACGTCCGCCTGAAGCCGACACACTGGGTGCGGCTCCACGGAAAGGTCCTCTGGCGCGACGGCGAGGTGCTGCGCCCGCTCGGCGAGGAGGAACAGGGCAACGTGCGGAACGCCCAGGTCTCTGCGGGCCGCGTCGGACTCCGCCCCGACAGCGCGGGCAACTACTCCGTGAACGCTCCGCGCGAGCTGCTGAAAGTCCTGACGATCAACACGAACCGCAACGCCCACCCGAAGGAGATCGACCTCTCCGGTTTCAAGGGCGACGAGTTCGAGCAAGACGTGACGCTCGGGGAGTGAGCGCGCGAGTCTCGCCCTGAACGACCCGCTACGCGCCGCCGCTCGCTCGTCGCAGCGCCATCACCAGACAGATCTGCCCGTAGTGGCAGGCGAAGTGCTCGAGCAGGTGATAGAGCGTCCATTCGCGTGACAACTCGCGGCCGCGGTACGTCGCGAGCCCGCCGAGATCTGCATCGGTCCAGCGGAGCGTCTCGCCAACCATGAACTCCCGAGCGTGGCGCATGAGGGCCACGTACCGCGCGACGTCCCACCCCGCGAGCGCAGCCGGCGGCCCGCTGCCCGCAGCCGCGGGCATTCCGTCGTCATTGAGCGACATCCCCGCGATCTCGAGCGACAGCGCCTCCGCCGCTTCGGGCGTCGTCACGCCTCGCGCCGCCACGCCCATCCAGAACACTTCCGTGAGCGCGATGTGGCAGAGCAGCATCCCGACCGAGTTCCGCCCAGGCCCAGGAGTCCACGCGAGGGCGTCCACGTCGAGGTTGGCGATCTCCGCTTCCAGCCGACGCGACTGATCCGCGAACTGCGCCAGGAACCGCGCCACCTCCCGCTGATCGTCCGCCCGAAACCGCGGATCCCGGTCCAGCACGTACGGCTTCGGCTTCTCAGTCATGCGGCGGAGGGTAGAGCGTTCGGGGACGGGGTGAACGTACGAACTTCCCGGCGGACCCGGCGTCCGCGCAGGAGGGGATCTCCTGCGTCAACTGGAGGGTCGGCGGCCGCGCGCGTGCCGGGCGCGCAACGTCAACCGCCGCGGCCGCGCCCTCGCAGTCGCTGCGCCGCGGAACTGCGGCGCCTCGGTCTCGCCCCGATGGACGCGCTCCGCCGCAACCGCTCGGCGACGACTCGCGAAGTTCGTGAGTTCACCCCGTCCCCGGGGGTCTCCGCGAAGCCGGAGCTTCCTCGCAATCCACCGGAAGGTCGGTGACATCATGTCGCCCATGCCCAACGCAAGTCCACACGAGCGAATCGAAGCGACTCTCCGGCGAGCCCGGGCAGCGTTGCCTGCGAGTGCTTCCGCGTACGCAACGGAGAACCCGCGCAATCCGGATTCCATCGCGACGCTCGCGTACTTCGAGGAACTGCTGGAGCAGCGCGAGTTGGAGGTTGCCGTCTATGCGCTCGCCGAGATCGCGCACGGCACTCGAGCGGGAGACGCCTCGTGGTCTGCGATCGATGAGGCGGCCCGAATCATGAACTTCGACGCCCAGCAACGCGCACGTGCGTTTCTTCGCTGATCCATCAGATGGAAGCTCGGACCGGAGTACCGATGACCCGCAAGACCTTCGGAGAACTGTACGCCGCGACTCGCGGAGGCCCGATCAGGTACGAGGGCCATGACGTTCATCCCGCCTACGAGATCACCACGAGCGCGCCGATCGCCCTTGACGTCGGGTTCGTCCGCGCGAGTCCGACCGTCCGGCAGGCGCTACGAGTCGCGGTTGACGGCGGGACGATTCTCGTCAACGGACAACAGCTCCGCGATGTGATTCTGTGGACGGACACAGCGCCGCCGCGGCAGCGCCTAGACGTGCAGCCAAATGGTGCACAGTGCCGCATTACCGTCTGGAACGCGTGGGACGATGGCGGCATGCAGGCGTGGATCGGCGACTGCGGGATGCTCATCGAACCGACATCTACGGGCGTTCGACTGCGGTGCAGTGACGGCGTCGGCGGGCCAGACTTCGATGACCTGGTTGTGGAACTCGTGACGCGCGGTGAGCAGTCGTAGCTCACGTTTCGCGGCGGGACGCTCTTCACTGGCCAGGTGCCACACATCGCTCACCACCTGTCGCGGCCGTAAGTCAACGCAGGACGGCGGTTGGAGGGATGGTCGCTGCCAAGTCCGACGTCGCCGACAGACCAGGCTCTACGCGCACTTCGAGCGCCCTCGCCGGCCATGCATGTTCCGTCATTGGTGCGGATCTCGACTTGCGATCGTCGTGGGTGGTGAGCGATCTGCGGCACCTGGCCCTTCACTTCTTCACTTGCTCGCCGTACGCGTCGGTTGAGCGTCGGGGCGTTTGCGGCGACCAACTGAAGAAGTGAAGCCAGTCCCCTACGGTCCAGTGCGACGCGCACCGCACCGTCCCCGGGGGGCAGTAGCGTCCGCCGCATGGACCGTCCGTCGCCGAACGCTGTGAGTCCCGCGTTCCCCGCGCGCCTTCGAATCATCGTCGATGACCGGGAGCCGCGGCCGGGCGTTGCCGACGCGATCGGCGCACGATGGGACGACGTCGTCGTCGGGCGGCTCGACGTCGGCGATGTCGCGATCGGCGCGCGGGTGCTCGTCGAGCGGAAGACGGTTGCCGACTTCGTCGTCTCGATCGAGGACGGGCGGCTGTTCCGTCAGATGTACGCCATCAGCCACGCGTGCCACGCGCCGCTGTTGATCGTGGAGGGGGAGGACGCTCTCGACGCCGTCCGCATCGCGCCGCGCGCGCTCCGCGGCACGATGCTCACGATCCTCACCGGCTACCGCGTGCCGATGCTTCGCACGGAGTCGGTCGAGGAGACGGCGGAGATCCTCGTCCACCTCGCGGAGCAGGAGGAGCGCCGCGCCGCGCGGGCCGCGCAGCCGACCGAGCCGCGGCCGGCGCGGGTCGCGCTGGGCGTGCTCGCTGCGGTGCCGGGAGTGGGCGACCACCGCGCACGTCGGCTGCTCCAATCGCTCGGGTCGGTGAAGCAGGTGGTCGCGGCCGACGATGACACGCTCCTCGAAGTGCCTGACATCGGACCGGCCACGGTCCGCGCGATCCGGCGCGCATTCGAGGGGGATGATGCGGTGCCGGAACGGGCGGCGCCGCCGACGGACGTCCGCGAGCGGCCGCTCCGGTGGATCGTCGGGTCCCGCGCGGTTGGGTGATGTGCGGGAACACGCGCGGCCGCCGACGGTACCCTGTCGTCGCATGACACGACGTCCCCTTCCCCGCCGCGCGATCCTGACCGCTCTTGCGGTGGTCCTCGCCCTCGGGATCTGGAGCGGCTGCGCCTCGGGGGTGCGCCCGCCGGCCGACGTGACGGATCCCGTAACGATCCACCTGCTCGCGACCGGCCGGCACGCAGCGGTGCTGCTGCCCCGCGACGCGGAGCGCGTCGTCGAGTACGGCTACGGCGATTGGGGCTGGTACGCGCTCTGTCACGACGACTGGTGGCGGGCCCCCGCGACGGTGCTCTGGCCCAACCCCGGCACGCTTGGCCGGCGCGAGGTCGCCGCGCGCCGCGTCTCGACGGCGCCCGGTGCGTACGAAGGCGGAACGCTCTCGGCTCTCGTGGTGTCGCGCGAGTTCGCGGAGCGTCTCCTCGCACGGCTCGACGCGGAGTTCGCCGCCGGCGGCGCACCGGTGTTCAACCCGGTCTACGACATGTCGTTCGTCCCGCACACGGACCGGTACTGGGCGTTCCACGACTGCCACGACCAGGTCGCGGCGTGGCTCGAGGATCTGGGCTGCGACGTCGGATGGGCGCCGGTGCGGACGGGCCTCGAGGTCGTGCCGACCGGAGACTGAGCCCCGGGGGGGACGCTTGACGCACGCACTCCCTTGCGACGCGCTTCCGCGAAGCACAGCGGCCGGGCCGGACCGAGGATCTGGCGACCCGGCGCTCGTGGCGAGGTTCCCGACCAGGTAGGCCCGACTCGCGAACGGTACAGGGACGGCGACGCGGGAGGTCGTGGGGTCTGCCGCCTCCGACGGCCCCGCTCGCGAGCGACGGCTCGGCAACTGGGAGCCGCCAGTCACTTCGCGTAGAGCACCCACAGGAGACAGTCGTCGAGGAGTGCTTCGTCGCGCGTCGCGGGCCACGATCCGGCTTGCGTTGCGGACGCTCTTCACCGGCCGGTGAGAAGCATCCCTGCGGGCGAGCGACGCAACCCCGCGGCGGGCTTCGGGGTAGTCCCGGCGTGCGCACCCTCGCCGCGCTGCTCGTGTTCGTGGTCGCCGCCTGCGCACCCGGCGGGCCCATCGTCGGTTCTGCCGACGTCGCGGCGCGTGGCGCACTCCAGTCCCGGCTCGCGGTCGCGCAGCGTGAACACAACTCCGCGGAGATCGCTCGGGTCGTGGCGGAGACACGCGCGGCGCTCGGCGACTCCGCGGGCGTTCCCGACGAGGAGACGAAGTACGACGCGCCGCCGCGGGACGTGCCGCGCATGTCCGCCGACGAGCGCCGCGCCGCGTTCCGTCTCCACCTCGCGGGCCTCCGCGAGCAGACGTGGCGCTGGGGCCGGACCGACGCGTCGGCCGGCGCGGTGTTCGTCCCGCCCACGAAGCTCCCTGGGCCGCTCCGCGCCATCGCCGAGACGGTGACCGGCTGCCTCGCCGCCCGCCGAGCCGGGTGCGACGACGCGCCCGCGCTCCTCGACATCGCGACTCGGGCCGGCGAGTACATGCTCTGGGCGCAGGCACAGGGCGGCCGCGGCGCGTTTCCTGTCCCCGACCTTCGCGCGGGCGAGGGACGCGTGCCGGACCTCGTCCGACGGTTCCTCGCGCGGGCCGAAGCGGAAGGGCGCCTCGGACAGGTGCTCGTGAACGGCTGGATCGTGGACGACGGCGGCGGCGGCGACCTCGCCTTCGACAACGGCCTGTGCGGCGTGGCGATGCTCGAGCTTCATGCTGCGACGGGCGAGCGCCGCTGGCTCGACGCTGCGCAGGCCGCCGCTGACTGGGCTGCCGCGTCCCCTGCAGTTCCGAACTGGAACTACAACGCGTTCAGCGTGTTCCTTCTCGCAGAGACGTTCCGCGCGTCGCGTGATCCGGCGCGTCTCGCTGCGGCGAAGGAGAAAGCGCTCCTCGGCGTGCTCCCGGGGCAGATCCGCGACGGCCCGCACGCCGGCCGGTGGCTCGACGCGCACAACGCTCGGCCCGTGTACCACTTCATCCTCGTGCGCGGCCTCGCGTCGCTCGTGTCGGTGCTGCCTGCAGACGACCCCGACCTGCCCGCGATCCGCGCGTGCCTCGCCGCGGCGGTGCGCGTCCGATGCGACGAGATCGTGTCGCACGGCGTGCCGAACCTCGACACGACGATCGACGTGCTCTCGCGCCTCGCGATCCTCGCGGTCGCACAGGACGCCGGCGCGCCCGCCGCGTTCGACGTCGCGGGGCGATACGTGACGGCGAAGTTCCGCCGCCGCGGGGCGGAGGCGGTGGGGCCGGCCGCCTGGGGGCTATGGCTCGAAGCGCTGCACGCGGCGGAGCCCCGCTGACACCCTCCGCGCGGACAGGGTGAACCTGTGGACTTTCCGACGTGCGATCGTCCGCGCGACTGTGGCCGAGCACGCCCGTCGCAGCGAGACCGAGGCGCTGCAGTTCCGTAGCACCGCGGTTGATGTGACTGTGCAGCACGCCCGACGTCGCCGACCGGCCGGTCGGCGCGGCACGCACATCGGGTGCGCAGGCCAGAGCAGATGTCGCGTCAGAGATGGCTAGCGTGACATCGCCCGCCGGGCAGTCCGTAGGTTCACCCCGTCCCCGAATGGAAGAAGGTCACGGCGCGTGCTTGCTCGCAGATCGCGGCTACGGCCGGGTTGCGGACTCGGCGCTGGAGACTGACGGCGTAGAAGCGCTCGCGGATCTCGCCCGCTACGCCGAGTGAGCGCACGCCGTACCGACGCCGCACCTCGTCGTCGACGACGGACGGTGCCGGGAACGCTCCGAACCCGTCCTGGCCGAGCGCATTCAGCAATGCGCTGTCCTGGCACTCCGCCACGACACGGGGGCGCACGCCCACTTCGTCGAACCACTGATCGAGGGAGCGTCGGAGCACCGATCCCTCGGCCGGCAGGAGTACCGGCGCTCCGTCGAGAGACCGCGGGAATCGGCGTCGCAGCGACTTCGCGAGCTTCGGCGCCGCGTGGAACGTGACGGCGCTCTCGCCGAGCAGATGACTGAACGCCCTCACCGCGACGGACGCCGAGACCGGAGCGTCGGAGAGCACCACGTCGATCTCGTGCACCGCGAGTTCGGCGAGCAATCGCTCCGTCCGGTCCTCCCGGCACGTGACACGCACGTCGTCCTTCAGCCGGAAAGCTGGTTCGAGGATGTGCCGCACGACGAGTTTCGGGAGCACGTCGGCGATGCCGACGACCAGGCGCGGCGGACGTCCCAC
This sequence comes from Planctomycetota bacterium, assembly GCA_021414065.1. Lineage (GTDB taxonomy): Bacteria > Planctomycetota > JAJSAM01 > JAJSAM01 > JAJVHW01 > JAIOPE01. Next base: position 26,461 of record JAIOPE010000138.1, on the reverse strand, counting down.
GGAGTTTCCGCGGAGCGCGCTCGCCATCTCGTCTCCGAGCGTGAAGATCTCGTCCGCGTAGCGGTACGCGAGCCGACCGGACTCCGTGAGGACCAGGCGGCGGCCCTGCCGTTCGAACAGGCGCTCTCCGAGCGACAGTTCGAGTTCCCGGATCTGTCCGGAGAGCGTCTGCGGCGAAAGGAAGAGCCGCTCCGCCGCGCGGCGCACGCCGCCGTCGCGCGCCACGGCCCAGAAGTAGAGGAGGTGATGGTAGTTGAGCCAGTCGCCGGCCACGGTTGCCTCTCGTGGCGATCGTACGGTTTTCCCGTACGAGCGCGACGAGATATCCTCATTGGCGAACAGGGGCGCTGCGGGGAGAGTCCTCCGGCCGGCGGAGATCCCCGCCGGGGAGGAACCCCATGAAGATCGAGATCCGAGGCCGTGGCGTCGATGTGACGGATGCGTTGCGCGAGCGCGCCGAGCGACGCGCTGGCTTTGCGTTCGACCGCTTCGGCGGCGCCGTCGTTGCGGCCGAGTTCATGATCAGCGACAGCAACGGCCCGCGCGGGGGCGTGGACAAGACCTGCACGGTCGTCGTCCGCGGCCGCCACGGACCGTCCGTGCGCGCGGCCGCCGACTCGGACGACGTGGACGCGGCGATCGCCGCGGCGACGGACCGCGCCGCGCGTGCGTTCGCTCGTCAAGAAGACCGCCGATCGAGGCTCCTCGACCGCGCCAGCGCTGCGGAGGTGGCGGACCGCGGCGTCGGTCACCCCGTGCGGAAGCCGGGGACGCCCGCCGATGGGAGCCGCCGATGAACTGCCTCCGATGCGCGAATCAGGTGCTCGACGAGCGCGTCCGTGAGGGCGTGGTCATCGACATCTGCCCGTCCTGCCGCGGCGTTTGGCTCGACCGCGGGGAGTTGGAGAAGCTCCTCGCGCGATTGGGCCGAGACGACAACGACAACGACGACGAGGACGAGGACGAGCACGACGACGACGACGACGACGACGACGGGCGCCGCTCTCGCAGCGCCCGCACGTTCGGCGAGGACGATGACCGGCGGCATCCGCGGCGAACAGAGGACCGCCGCGGCGGCTGGTTCGACTCGATCTCGAGCATGTTCGACTGACCGGCGAAGTCGTGTCCCGGAGTGACCACGGGGGCGGCTGGGTCCGGACAAGACCCGGCGAGTCCTCCTGCGATCCTCCGTGCAACTCTCGAATCCAGCGCGCCCTGGCCGCCGCCCGCCATCCGACGGCGGTCGGGGTCGCCGCGATCCCGCGCCCCGTTGCGCCCGCTCTGATCGCGGGCGTGTCCGACCTCCACCCACAGATCCGACAGTCCCCGAGAACACTCCATGCCCCCAGTCGAACAGATCGGCAGTCCCGGCCTCTGGGCCGGCTTCATCGCCTTCGTCTTCGTGATGCTCGCGCTCGACCTCGGCGTGTTCCATCGCAAGGCGCACGTGGTCGGCGTCCGCGAGGCGCTGGTCTGGAGCATCGTGTGGATCGCTCTGGCCACAGTGTTCGGCGTGGGCGTGTGGACGATGCACGGGCCTGAGCGGGGACTTGAGTACTTCGCGGGCTACCTGATCGAGAAGTCGCTCTCGATCGACAACGTGTTCGTGTTCGTGGTCATCTTCGCGTCGCTCGGCATCCCCTCGATCCAGCAACACCGGGTGCTCTTCTGGGGCATCCTGTCCGCACTCGTCCTGCGCGCGGGGATGATCTTCGCGGGCTCCGCGCTACTCCAGCGCTTCCACTGGCTGATCTACGTGTTCGGCGCGTTCCTCGTGCTGACGGGCGTGAAGCTCTTCCTCCAGCGGAAGCACGCAGACGGACCGACGGACTCGTGGGCGATGCGACTGGTGCGGCGGCTGATCCCGTCCACGGACCGGCTCGACGGCGCGAACTTCTTCACCCGCGTGGACGGACGGCTCCTCGCGACGCCTCTCTTCCTCGCGCTCGTGCTGGTCGAGTTCACCGACGTGATCTTCGCCGTGGACTCGATCCCCGCGATCTTCGCCGTGACGAGCGACCCGTTCATCGTGTTCACGTCGAACATCTTCGCGATCCTCGGACTGCGTTCCCTCTACTTCCTCCTCGCGGATCTCGCTGACCGCTTCCGCTACCTGAAGGTCGGACTCGCGTTCGTGCTGGTCTTCGTGGGCGTGAAGATGTCCGCCGTGGACTTCGTGAAGGTGCCGCCGCTCGCGTCGCTGGCTGTGATCGCGGGCATCCTCGGTGTGGCGGTCGCGGCCTCGCTGATGCGGTCGCGTGCGGCGGCGGGAACACCGGGCGGGGCGGGTACACCGCCGACTGCGCGGTGACCCGGCGGGCGCCGCCAGCTGCACCGCGCGTGGTCAGTTCGCGTAGACCACCCACAGGAGACCGTCGTCGAGGAGTGCCTCATCATGCGGCGGCGCGTCGGGCGCGAAGGCTCCGCGCGACGTGACGCGGATCGCGTCGTCCACAACCTCGTAGCCGAAAGGCACGTCGGAGAACGGATCCACGGGAAAGTCGCCGCCGAGGTCGGCGAGCGTTACTGGCCACCGACCGGTCGTCTCCCGTACGCGTCGCGCGGCGAGCGCGATCCGCGTCAGGCCAGCGCTGGCGTCGATTCGCGTGGAGGCGCGCAGTGTGTCCACCGCGATCGCAATCGGTTCGAAGTGATGGTTGCAGTCGTGCGGCGTCTCGAGCGGGCGGAGCGCCGCGCGAATCTCCGACGGCTTCGCGCCGCGGACCTCGCAGGCCGCGCGGAACCCACGGAGCAGATCCGACGCGCCGTACCAGGTCCACTCGAGCAGCGACGACGGGATGGGCAACATGCCCACTCCCACGATGTCGCCGTGGCGCAGCGGGACCGGGACCGGACCGTGGCCGGGGTAGGGCTTGAGATAGCCCATCCGTCGCGTCAAGGGCGAGAGGAACCACTCCGGCTCGACGGACGCCCAGGCGGCGATGTGCGCCCGGAGCGTGTCGTCGTACCGATCCGCGAATTGCGGAATTGGAACGTCTTGCAGCGTCCGCGCAGCGTCTGCCGCCGAGATCGCACCGGACTCGACGCAGTACCGAAGATCCTCAAGTGCCGAGCGGGCGCAGGACCGCCTCACCCACGCCTCGTCTCCCACGATCGGGCGATCCGGCAGGGCGGCGATCCGGAGCTCGGTCGCGACGGACTCGAGTCGCCGCGCCGGGTCCGATGAGAACCGCGCGGCGGCGGAACACATCCGGGCGAGCCGCTGCAGGCGCGGAGCGGAGTTCGCCGTCCAGTCGAACGGAGAACTGCCCGGTTCCCATCGAAGATGCGGCCTCCGCGCGGCGGCCGCCACGCGCCGGAAGTACGGCTCGGCGCGGACGAGGAGCGCCTGGGTGTCTGCGACATCCTCAGGCGTCGCGTCCTTCCACCACGGATCCCGATCGAGTCGCCACGGTCCGATCGTCGTCCGCTCCCACTCCGTTCCCAGCTCGACCGTGAGCCATGCGTCCGCGGCGTCGATCTCCGGTGCGCCGTTCTCCTCGACCGGGACCCCCGGCCCGAGCCACTCGGCCTGCGATATCGCATACCCCGCGGCGCGGAGTCGCGCGCGCTCGTCGTCCCAGGCCTGTCGAGGGGTTCGCCAGAGCGCGACCGCGAGACATGCCGCGCCGACGATCGCGGCCGTGAGGACCGCGAACTTCCTGAGCTTCCGCGGGTGAGCGGGCGGCGGTGTCGCTGACACGCTGGGGATCCTACGTCGCTGCGGCGGCCCGGGGACAGGCTTCACTTCTTCACTTGCTCGCCGTAGGCGGCGGTTGAGCGTCCGGGGCAAGTGCGGCGACCGAGTGAAGACGTGAAGCCCGTCCGCTCTGCGTCCCTCCATCGAATCGCACGGGGGACGCGGCGGCGCGTCCCCCGTGGGTGAGCTGCGAGCGCGTTTGGGAACTACATGCCCGCGATGATGTCGTCGGCGAACTCCGAGCACTTGCGGAGGGTGGCGCCGGGCATCATGCGGTGGAAGTCGTAGGTCACGGTCTTGTTGCCGATGGCCGTGTCCATGCCTTTCAGGATGAGGTCGGCGGCCTCCTGCCAGCCCATGTGCTCGAGCATCATGATGCCGGAGAGGATGACGGAGCCGGGGTTGACCTGGTCCTTGTCGGCGTACTTCGGCGCGGTGCCGTGGGTCGCCTCGAAGATGGCGTGGCCCGAGTCGTAGTTGATGTTGCCGCCGGGAGCGATGCCGATGCCGCCGACCTGCGCCGCGAGGGCGTCGGAGAGGTAGTCGCCGTTCAGGTTCATCGTGGCGATCACGTCGAAGTCCTTCGCGCGCGTCAGGACCTGCTGGAGCGTGATGTCGGCGATGGAGTCCTTCACCATCAGCTTCTTCTTCCACTGGCCGCCGCCGTGCGAGGGCCAGAGGGCGAGCGCCGTCTCGATCTCCTTGTGCAGACCGTCGCGCTGGGCCGGCGGGAGCATGTCGTAGCCGGGCTCGACGAGACGGGCGTTCGCCTCGGTCGTGAGCGACGCGTCGGACTCCTTGTTGCCGAGGATCCACGACTCGCGCTCGGTGACGACGTCGGCGCGGAACTCACGCGTGGCGACGCCGTAACCCCAGTCCTTGAAGGCACCCTCGGTGAACTTCATGATGTTGCCCTTGTGGACGATCGTCAGGCTCTTGCGCTTGTGCTTCAGCGCGTAGCGGATCGCCGCGCGGACGAGGCGCTCGGTGCCGTCCTTCGAGATCGGCTTGATGCCGACGCCGCTCGACTCCGGGAACCGGATCTTCTTCGCCTCCTTCGGGAACTCCTGCTGGAGGAACGCGATCACCTTCTTCGCGGCGTCGGAGCCCGCGGCCCACTCGATCCCGGCGTAGATGTCTTCTGTGTTCTCGCGGAAGATGACCATGTCCACGTCCTCGGGCTTCTTCACGGGCGAGGGCACGCCCTTGAAGTAGCGGACGGGGCGCAGGCAGACGTACAGGTCGAGCATCTGGCGCAGCGCGACGTTCAGCGAGCGGATGCCGCCGCCGATCGGCGTCGTGAGCGGTCCTTTGATGCCGACGAGATACTTCTGGAACGCGGCGACCGTCTCGTCGGGGAGCCAGTTGTTCGTCTGCTTGAAGGCCTTCTCGCCGGCGAGGACCTCGTGCCACACGATCTTGCGCTCGCCCTTGTAGGCCTTCGCCACGGCGGCGTCGAAGACGCGGACCGACGCGCGCCAGATGTCGCGTCCCGTGCCGTCGCCCTCGATGAAGGGGATGACCGGGTTCGACGGGACGACGAGTTTCCCGTTCGCGATGTGGATGGTTCCGCCGACAGGTACGGTGCTGGGTGCGTTGCTCATGGTGTGGTCTCCGTTACGCTTCTGGAGCGGGCGAGTCTATCGGTGCCGATGCGGCGCCCGCAGGAAGCACGACAGGGAGTGGCCCATGAGGCTCTTGTACGTCGCGAAGAACCTGATGGACGCCCACCTCGTGGCAGGGCTCTTGGAATCCAATGGGATCCAGGCGTACGTCGGGAACGAGAGCCTCTGGGGCGTCCGGGGCGAGGTCGGGATGGACGCCGGGTCCGCGCCGAACGTCTCCGTACGTGACGAGGATCACGCTCGGGCGAAGCAGCTCCTGGGAGAGGACTTGCCCGGGGGCGCGTGCCGCCGATAGTGGCTGGATGACCACGTCGCCGTCCGCCCCGAGTTCGCCGCGCGTTCCCGCCGCTACCGCAGCCGCCACCGATATCGCCACCGACATCGCAATCGACACGACCGGCATGTCCGAGGGGAAGAAGCGTGCGCTCGAGCAGTCGGAGACCGCGCGCGACGCCGTCGAGTTGCCGAGCTTCGCGGCCGGACTGTTCGTCGGCCGGTTCGACTGGGGGATGATCTCGCCGTTCCCGGCGCAGTCGGCCGCCGACCGCACCGCGGGGCAGGAGTTCATCACGAAGCTCGAAGCGTTCGCGAAGGCGAACATCGACGGCGACGACATCGACCGCGATGGCGTGATCCCGCCGTTCGTGATCGACGGGCTCCGCGAGATCGGCGCCCTCGGCATCAAGATCCCGAAGGAGTACGGCGGCCTCGGGCTCCACCAGGTGGACTACACGCGGGCCGCGATGCTGCTCGGGAGCATCTGCGCGAGCACGACTGCGCTCGTCTCGGCGCACCAGTCGATCGGCGTGCCGACCCCCATCAAGCTGTTCGGCACGAAGGAGCAGAAGGACCGGTTCCTGCCGCGGTGCGCGCGCGGCGAGCTCACCGGGTTCGCGCTCACCGAGGAAGACGCCGGTTCCGACCCTGCGCGTCTGCACACGCACGCGGCGCCCACCGCCGACGGCAAGGGCTACGTCATCAACGGTCGCAAGCTCTGGTGCACGAACGGGTCCCGCGCCAAGATGCTCGTGATCGTCGCGAAGACCCCGCCCGTCGAGGTCGGCGGGCGCAAGCGCGACCAGATCTCGGCGTTCGTCGTCGAGGCCGACTCGCCGGGGCTGAAGATCGCCCACGTATCGCAGTTCATGGGCCACCGGGCGATGGCGAACGTGATCATCACGCTGGAGAACGTGTTCGTTCCGAAGGAGAACCTGATCTGGGGCGAGGGACGCGGTCTGAAGATCGCGCTCACCACGCTGAACACCGGGCGCCTCACGCTTCCCGCGGCAGCCGTGGGCGTGACGAAGCGATGCCTCGCGATCGTGCGGCGCTGGGCCGCGTCGCGCGAGCAGTGGGGCGGTCCGATCGGCCACCACGCCGCGATCGCCGACAAGATCGGTCGCATGGCGGCCGACGTGTTCGCGATGGAGGCGATGACGCTCCTGACGTCGGGCCTCGTGGACCGCGGCGACGCCGACATCCGCCTCGAGGCGGCCATGTGCAAGATGTGGGGCACGGAGACGACGTGGCGGATCGTCAACGACACGCTCCAGATTCGCGGTGGGCGCGGATACGAGACGGCCGAGTCGCTCGCCCAGCGCGGCGAGGCGGCGATCCCCGTCGAGCGGTTCGTCCGCGACGCGCGCATCACCACCGTGTTCGAGGGTTCCAGCGAGATCCTCCGTCTGTTCCTCGCGCGCGAGGCGCTGGACCCGCACCTGCGCGTGGCAGGCGGCGCGCTCGACAAGCGCCTCCCGATGGGCAAGCGGCTCGGCGTGGCGATGAAGGCCGGCCTGCACTACGCGACGAAGTATCCGATGTGGCTGCTCCCCGCTGGCGCACCCGCGGGCGTGCCGCCGCAACTGGCAGGGCATCTCGCCTACGCCGCGCGGACTTCGCGCCGGCTGACGCGCGCATTGCTCCACGCGATGGCGCGGCACAGCACGGCCCTCGAGGGCGAGCAGGTCCTCCTCGGTCGCCTGATGGATGTCGGCGCGGAGGTCTTCGCCATCGCGTCGGCGTGCGCCTACGCGCAGCACCTCGCCCTCGGCGACGCGAAGGACGGCGCCGACGCGATCGTCCTAGCCGACCACTTCTGCCGCGAGGCTCGCGTCCGGATCGACCGCAGTTTCCGCGGCATCAGCCACAACGAGGACGCGTCGCTGCGCGCGCTGTCGGTCGAGGTTCTGGCCGGCCGGTTCACCCTGCTGGAGCGCGACCTGCCGGTGATCTGAGCGGCGGGCGAGACCGGAGCAGGTTCCGGGGGCAGACGCATCCGTCCGGTCAACTGGGGTCCGGGTCCTCGGGATGCGACAGGCGACCGACTTCGTTCGCCCCGAAGGGGCAGCTCAACTCAAGCCCAGGGCAACGCCTTGGGAAATCCGGATCATCCGACCCGAGCCCTGTAGGGGCGGCTCAGTCGCAGGTCAATGCTGGATCGCACGCGGCCTCGCACAGGCGCGTCGGCCTACGGCGCAGGTGGGCGGTTGTGTCGCCCCTTCGGGGCTCCGGAATCGAGCCCACGAACCGTTCTCCGGGCGGCGATGGGGTAGCCCCAGACCGAGCTCCAGGGTAAGCCACCCGCCGAGGTCGAAGCGGAGAGAGAGCGCGAGACCAAGCGCGTCCGAGGAACCGGGCCGGACCGAGGAGCCGGGGACGTGGCGCTCGTGGGGAGGACCCCGACGAGGTAGGCCCGAGTTCCGGGAGCAAGCGGGGTCAAGTTCCCCAAGTCAGCCCACCCACTGCGGTCGAAGCGGAGAGAGAGCGCTACGCCGATCGCGTCCGAGGAACCGGGCCGGACCGAGGAGCCGATGACGTCGCGCTCGTGGGGAGGACCCCGACGAGGTAGGCCCGAGTTCCGGGAGAGACTGAAGCGCCGCGGGGTTTCGCGCGCTGGACCTCGCCCGGATCGGGCGAGGGGGGATGGAGAAGGGGGAGCGGCCGCCGGTAGGGAAAGGGGGAATGTGGTGTGGAGTAGTCGGCAAGTCGCTTTACGAAAGGGTCAGTCTCAACCCCGACTCCGAAGAGGAAACTAACCGCCCGCGGCGCGGCGCGCCACACAGATTCCGGGTTCAGCGGGGGAGTTTTTTTGTCCGTGGCCGGATCGATTGCCGATTGTCCAGATCCGCGGGCGGGCGATCGAGATCCACCGTCTCCGGGAGCCCGAAGTCGGCCGCGGTGACGCCGTAGGATGCAGGCGCTTCAACGCTTGGAACGACTTGCACTCGGAGCTTCGGCGGCTTCGGCACTTTCGCGAAGAACGGACCGACACGTATGGACTTCGCGCCGAGTTGCTCGACGCGACGCGCGAGTTCGAGGTCGTCCGTGACGACGGTCAGGCAACGCGGCTTCTTGGACGCGCGGACGTGCGCCACGATGGCGTTGTCGGCAACCTCGGACCCAGAGAACCGCACGGTCACACCATTGATTTCGGTGCCCCCGAATGCCCCGCGCTCCGGGTGCCCGTCGAAGTGGACGATTGCACCGCGCTTGACCAGGGCCCGCACTCGGTCGATCACGGTCTCGCGCACCTTGACGGACCCCCCGCGCAGTCGCAGTCGGTGCGCCGCGTTGTGCCCGTCCACCAGAGTTTCGTGTCCGCTCATGTCATCCAGCGGCGGAGCCAGGACTCGACCTCGGCGTACCAGAGGAGCGAGTTCGTCGGCTTCAGGATCCAGTGGTTCTCGTCGGGGAAGTGGACGAGACGCGCGGCCACGCCCTTCGCTTTCAGGATGGCGTAGCACTCGAGCCCTTGGCCGACGGGCACGCGGTAGTCCTTCTCGCCGTGGGAGACGAGCATCGGCGTGCCGAAACCCGAAGCGAACCGCGCCGGGCTCCAGCGATCGAGGACATCCGCCCGGTCCCACGGCTCGCCGCCGAACGACCGCGCGCGGCCCTGCGTGACGTCGCTCGCGTACTGGTTCCACGAGTCGAAGACCCCGGCGTGGTTCACGAGGCACCGGAAACGGTCGGTGTGGCCCGCGATCCACGCGACGAGATAGCCGCCGTACGACGCGCCGGTCGCCGACATCCGCGCCGGGTCCGCCCAGCCGAGCGACACGAGCGTGTCGGTGCCGAGCATGACGTCGCCGAAGGGCCGGTCGCCCCAGGTGCCCTGGATGCGCTGCGCGAAGTCCTGGCCCCACGACGTGGACCCCTGGAAATTCACCATCGCGACGACGTAGCCCCACGACGCGAACACCTGCGCGTTCCAGCGCGGGTGGAAGGTGTCGCCGCTCACACCGTGCGGGCCGCCGTGGATGACGTGGACCATGGGCTGCGGCGCGGCGCCCGGCGCGTCGGGGTCGTGCCCCGGCGGGAAGACGACGAACATCTGGATCGTCTCGTCGCCTGCGCCGGTGTACCGGACTTCGCGCACCTCGCCCATCGCGACGCCGTCGAGCGCGGCGTCGGTGAAGTGTGTGACGCGCACCGGATCGGTCGCACCCGCGGCGAGGCGCCAGACCTCGGCGGGCGTGGACATCGTCCCGAGCGTGAACCACACCGCGCCGTCGGACGCGGGATGAACTCCGCCGAGCGTGCCGCCGCGGACCATCTCCTCCGGCTCCGCGCCGTCCCGCCACCGGAAGAGGACCGCGCGGGCGTCCTTCTCCGCCTCGAACCAGACATCGCCGGGCGCCCCGTGCTCCCAGTGCGCCGGCGACAGGTCCCAGTCGAGGCGCCGGACGTGCGCGCCGGTGGCGCGGTCGTACGTCTGCAGCCGCACGTGGTCGGCGTAGAAGTACGGGTCTTCCTGCATCCCGTAGAGCACGCGCGTGCCGCAGGGCGTGTATCTCGGGCGGAAGTCGGAGTCCGGGTGGTCGGTCGTGATGCAGCGGGGCGCGGCGGCGGCGCCGGAGGTCGTGTCGAGCGGAAGGAGGAACACACCCGTCCGCAGGAGCTGGCGTGTGTCGTCGAAGAAGATCGCCGCGAACGCGATCTCGGAGCCGTCCGGCGCGATGTCGAAGTTGCCCGCGAGGCCGTTCCAGTCGAACCAGAGGTTCGTGCCGGGCATCAGGTCGCGGAGCGTGCGCGTCGCGAGGTCGAGGTGGAAGAGGCGCACGATCTCCCCGTCCACGAGCCAGGTGTCCCAGTAGCGGAAGACGCGGTCCTCCGTCACGTGGGGCTTCGTCGGCGCGTCCTTGCGGCGGAGGGCTTCGGCGCGCGTCGAGTCCGCCGTGTCGAAGCCGCGGAGGAGCTTCACGCCGAAGACGAGTCCACGTCCGTCGGGCGTCCACTGCGGATCGAACGCGCCGAGGGGCAGGTCCGTGACACGCTCCGGCTCCGCGCCGTCGAGCGATGCGACGTGGACCTGCTGCTTCGCGTCCTTCTCGGGGCCCTTGCGGAGGAACGCGTACCGGCGGCCGTCGGGCGCCCACGATGCTTCGCGCGAGTCGGCGTCGGGCGACGTCAACGCTCGCGCCGCCGAGCCGTCGGCCGGGACGAGCCAGAGTCGCCCACGCGCCTTGTTCGTGACGAGGTCGTGCACGACGACGGGAACGAGCGCGCACGAGCCGTCGGGCGACGGCACGGGAGCGCCGACGCGCGGGACCTTCCACATCGTCTCGGGGGTGAGGGGCTTCGTGCCGAGCCGGGCGGCGTGGACCTTCGAGACCTGCGGTTTCATCGGGACCTCCACGAGAGGGTCAGACTCTACCCGGCGCGGGCGGATACACTCCCCTGCGACCTCGGGAGGTCTCCATGGGGACACGAATCGTCGCCGTCCGTCTCGCTCTGATCGCTGCGTGCGTTGCGTGCGGCACCGCCGCGGGCGTTGCGGCCGCCGACGACAAGCCGCCGGCCCCGGCCGCGCCGCCGCGCACGCCGCCGAAGATCACCGACCCGAAGCTCCTGCCGGACCCCGTGCTCAGCGCCGAGGCGCAGAAGAAGCACGACGAGGAAGTGAAGGCGCTCGTCAAGCAGCTCCGCTCCGAGAAGAACAAGGAGATGGTCGAACTCCAGATCGGGAACCTCGGAAAGCAGGGCACGCGCGCGACGCGCGACGCGCTCATCGAGTACTGCCAGGGCAACAAGAATCAGGAGTACCTGGATCACGCGTTCAAGGCGCTCGCGGTGATCGGCGGAACCACCGTGCTCGAGTACCTCACCGGCAAGGAAGCGCTGCGCTGCGACGACTTCATGACGAACGTCTCCGCGGCGACCGCGCTCGGCGAGTCGAAGGACGCCCGCGCCATCCCGCACCTGATCGAGATCCTCGACGGAAAGAGCCCGAAGATCGAGGTGCAGGGCGCGTGCCTCATCGCACTTGGGAAATGTGGCGGCACGAAGAGCAAGGAGGCGGCCGACGCGATCCTCGCGCGCTGCACGGCGAAGCAGGACACCGTGCGGGCCAACGCGCTCGAGGCCTACGGCTACACCGGCGCGAAGGACGCCGTCCCGTTCCTGGCGGAGCACCTCGCGACCGAGAAGAACACCCGCTGCCGCGGCGCCGCCGCGACCGGCCTCGGGTGGACGAAGTCGAAGGACGCGATCCCCTTCCTCCAGACCGCCGCCAACGGGGACGACTCGCAGACCGTCCGCGAGTGCGCAATGAACGCGCTGAAGGCTCTGAGCGCGCTGCGGTAGCCAGCACGCGGGAACCGGCGGGCTTCCTCTTGCGTCCATGGTTGACGCGCCTGGGCCCGGCCCGGGTAGACTCCCACCCCAGTTCCAAGGAGGTTCTCGAACATGCGCAAGTCGTTCATCGCGGGGCTCGTCATCGGGCTTGCCGCGTTCCTCGCTCCGCCCGCGGGCGCGATGGTCGGTGCCGGAGAGAAGGCGCCGCTCTGGGAGACCAAGGACGTCGTCAACACCACGTCCGTGGACGTGCAGACGCTCCAGGGCCGCGTGGTCCTCCTGGAGATCTTCCGTACCTGGTGAGGACCTTGCAAAGGCCAGGTGGTTCACCTGGACGAAACGTACGCGAAGTACAAGGACAAGGGACTGGTCGTCATCGGCATCACGAACGAGCCGCGCGGGTTGGTGGACAAGTTCGTCGCCGAGACCGGTGCGAAGCACGTGATCGTGATGGAGAGCGGTGACAGCGGGAACACCTACAAGATCAAGGGGTACCCGAGCTCGTTCCTCATCGACGTGAACGGCAAGATCGTCGGCACGAGCGACGACGGCGGCGTGAACGACGGGGCCATCGAGGCGCAGCTCCAGAAGGTGCTGCTGCCGCCAAAGCTGCCCGCGAAGCTCGCGGCCGTTCAGGCGCTCCTCGACAAGAGGAAGTACGCCGACGCGCGAAAGCTGCTCGACAAGGCAGCGGCCGACGAGAAGGCGACCGAGGACGACCGCAAGGCGGCGACCGACGCGATCGCGTGGATGGACGAGGCGGCGAAGCGCCGCATGGCGTCCGCCGCAGCCGACGCGACGGCCGGCGAGTATCCCGACGCCGCCGAGACGTACACGCAGATCGGCGAGCAGTGGAAGGGCCTCCCCGCGGCCGACGACGCCGCCGCGGCGTTGAAGGACCTCCTCGCCGACCCGGCGAAGAAGAAGGAGATCGATGCGGCCGCGAAGTTCGACGACGTGCGCGCGCGCATCGCCGAGCTGAAGCCGAAGAAGGCGATCCCCGTGCTGCGGGGGTTCCTCTCGAACTGGAAGGGGACCAAGGCCGGATCGAAGGCCGAGGCGATCCTGAAGGAGCTCGAGGTGCAGGCGAACAAGTAGCGCCGTTCCGCTCCACGACGTCACGCGGCCGGTCCGGGGCAACCCGGGCCGGCCGCTCTCGATTCACCGAGCGCGTCGCGCCTCACAGCAGACGGAGCGTCAATGGATACCGCCAGCGGACGCCGTCGTGGGCGCGGATCGCCGCGAGGACCGTCACCACGACGTCGAAGATCCAGAGCGCGCCCCAGATCGGTGCGGCGACCACCAACCCGGACAACTCACGAGGGTTCGCGTGAGAACGGCACCCATCGTAGGAAGCACAAGCACCTCACGCCGATTCTAGGCACGTTCGCGTCACGACACACTGTCCTGGCCGAGATCCGCGGAGTCGGCCGCAAGGCGGGACCCGCAGCGTCGGCTTTGTCAAGCCACGCAAGGGACCCAACGCAGCGGACGGCCCGCGGGCTCGGCCAGGCGCGAACCCTCGTGAGTTGTCCGGGTTCACCCGATTCCCATCGTGCAGACGCTGAAGACGAACAGCACGCCGCTGATCAGCAATTGCGTGATGTGGAAGTTCAGCGCCTCGCGACCGTGGTGATCGACGAACTTCGATTCGTCCTTCTGCAAGAGCCACATCACGAGTGGGCCGAGGATCGGCGCGAGGAACGTGGAGAGGTGGATCACGCAGGCGTAGGTCCGTTCGCTCGACGCGACCGCAGCGTTCACGGGCGGCGGCGGCGGAGCGTGCGGGTTGTCTGCCGGACCGGGATCGAACGCAGCGGAAGACGGGATCGTGTCGGACATCGTGGGACCTCCGCGAGGTCGAACCGCGACGCGGGGTGGGGGTTCACCGGTTCGGAGGACGGGGCGCGCGGCCTCGTGCGTCTGTGGTTCACCGCAGGCCCGCGCTGCGATGTGCGACGCTGTCGGCGCGGCTGACGTAGCATCGCCCGCCGATGGGAACCGCGCGCGATCCGTGGCCGGAACCGGGGTGGCCGAGACGGCGAACCACTCTGCGCGGGTTACTGACCATGTACGCCTGCTGGGCCGTCGCGGGGGCGTTCGGGTGGGGCCTGGCGACTCTTCTGGGCTTTTGGACGTTGAGGGGGTGGCGGCGCGAGGTGCTCGGATTTGCGTTGTCTGTGTCGTCGTGCCTCGTGGCAGGGGTACTGGGGCTGGCGGCGGACCGGCTGACCCGGTCCCTCGGAGCATCGATCCATCCGGTTGGCCAGTCGGCTGGGCACGCGGCCGTTTGCCTGGGCGCTTGGGATCGTTCGTTTGGATGGTCGGGCGTACTGGCGGTCGCGGGGACGCTCGGTGCAGGTTCCATGGCGGTGGCGCTGATCTTCTCCACGCCGTCGCATGTCACGGGGGCGGTCGTCTCCGCGGGGTGCGCCGTCGCAGGATCGCTCTGGATCGTCCGCCACCTGTGGCTCGGCGGAGTCGAGATCCAGTGGGAGCGGGGCACGCTCGCGCCCGGCCGACGCGCGGTGTTCTTCGTCGCGACGACGGACGGGTCGTCGCGTCTTCTCGGCGCACGATTCCTGTGCGTTGCGTCGGGCCGGACCGGTCGTCGGTGCGGCGGAAACCGAATCCGATGGGGCTGAAGACGATCGCGCTGTGGCAGGCCGAGGTGCGGGCGGCGGAGAACGAAGCGCCGGGTCCGCAGCAGTTCGTGCAGGTGGAGTTCGACATTCCCGCCGAGGTCCCGGCGACGGGGACCCCGGCCGCGCGGCCGATCGTCTGGGAACTCATCGTCCACGGACGCTCGACGTGGGGCGACGTGACGGAGGCGTTCGAGGTGCCGGTCGGGGAGCGAAGCTCAACGCACGACTCCCATCGCTGAGCAGAGCGGCCGGGCCGGACCGAGGAGAAGGGGACGCAGCACTCGCGGGGACGTCCCCGACGAGCTAGGCCCGAGTCGCGGACGAAACCGTCGTCTACTGGAAGTCGCGGCTGCCCATCGACGGCAGCGCTGACGACGACCGCGCGGACGCGAGGTCCGGGGTCCACAGCGACTCTGCGACGAGGTGGACGACTCCCTTCTCCGACTGGATGCGGCCGGTCACGCCGAGGAACGACGCGGCGCAGGCGAGCGCGCGGTGCTCGTCGAACACGCGTTGCCAGAGCACCACGTTCACGAACCCCGTCTCGTCTTCGAGCGTCATGAACACCGTGCCCGACGCGGTGGCGGGGCGCTGGCGGCAGATGACGACGCCCGCGTAGCGGACGCGGCGGCCGTGCTCGGCGCGGGCGAGTGTGGCGGCGTCGGGGAGTCCCATGCGGCGGAGCGCGGGACGGAGCGGGCCGAGAGGATGTCCGCGCGGACTGTGGTGCGTCGTGCGGAAGTCCCAGCCGATCGTCTCGAGGGCGTCGAGGGCCGCGAACACGGGCGCGTCTTCCGCGACCTGCTCGATCGGGAGATCAGGGCGCGGGCCGACGCCGCGCTGCACGCTCCAAAGGGCCTGACGCCGCGACGATCCGAACCCGTCGAACGCGCCCGCTTCGGCGAGGGCCGACATCGCGCCGCGGTCGAGGCGGGTGCGCGCGGCGAAGTCGTCGATCGACGTGAACCGTCGCTCCCGCGCGGCGGCCTCGATGCGTCCGCGGTGCGTCGAGCCGAGGCGTTGCACGTAGCGCAGGCCCATGCGGATCGCGAAGCCCATCTTCACGTGCGGGTCGGGTTCGCAGGTGCAGTCCCACGCGCTGCGCAGCACGTCCACGGGGCGGACGTCGAGACCGTGGCGGCGGGCGTCGCCCACGATCGACGACGCGGAGTAGAAGCCCATCGGCTGCGCGTTGAGGAGCGAGCACGCGAACTCGACCGGGTGGTGGCAGCGGAGCCACGCGGTGGCGTAGGCGAGCAGCGCGAAGCTCGCCGCGTGGCTCTCGGGGAAGCCGTACTCGCCGAAGCCGCGGATTTGCAGGAACACGCGCTCGGCGAACTCCGGCGAGATGCCCTTCGCAGTCATCCGCTCGACGAGCTTCACGTGGTGGTGCTCGATCCGCCCGGCCTTCCGCCACGCGGCCATGTCGCGGCGCAACTGATCTGCCTCGCCGGGCGTGTAGTCGGCCGCGACGACCGCGAGGCGCATCACCTGTTCCTGGAAGAGGGGCACGCCGAGCGTCTTCTCGAGAACGGGCACAAGCGACGGGTGCGGGTACTCGACCGTCTCCTCGCCGGCGCGGCGGCGGAGGTACGGGTGCACCATGCCGCCCGTGATCGGTCCGGGCCGGACGATCGCCACCTGGATGACGAGGTCGTAGAACGTCCGCGGCGCGAGGCGCGGGAGCATCGCCATCTGCGCGCGGCTCTCGATCTGGAACGTGCCGAGCGTGTCGGCCTTGCGGATCATCTCGTACGTGGCCGGGTCCTCGGCGGGGATCGTGGCGAGGGTGAGGTCGCGGCCGCACGTCTGCCGGATCAGGTCGAACGCGAGATGGATCTGTCGGAGCGCGCCGAGTCCGAGCAGGTCCACCTTGAAGAGGCCGAGCGCCTCGACGTCGTCCTTGTCCCACTGGATGACCGTGCGGTCCTCCATCGACGCGTTCTCGATCGGAACGAGATCGTGGACGGGCTCGTGACCGAGCAGGAAGCCGCCCGGGTGGATCGACAGGTGCCGCGGCGCGTCGAGGAGTTCCTCGGCGAGACGCATGAGGTGACGGTGCGCGGGAGCCGCGGGGTCGAGCCCCGCGCGCTCCAGGTCGGCGGCGTTCACGCCCTCGTAGTTCGACATCGACTTCGCGAGCCGGTCGAGCGCCGTCTCCTGGAGGCCGAGCACCTTGCCGACGTCGCGGACGGCCGACCGCGCGCGGTAGCGGATCACGTTGGCAACCATCGCGGCGTGCGCGCGGCCGTACTTCGCGTAGACGTGCTGGATCACCTCCTCGCGGCGCTCGTGCTCGATGTCGAGGTCGATGTCGGGCGGCTCGGCGCGCTCGAGCGACAGGAACCGCTCGAACAGAAGGCCCATGCGGACGGGGTCGATCGCGGTGATGCCGAGGCACCAGCAGACCGCCGAGTTCGCGGCCGATCCGCGGCCCTGGCAGAGGATCCCCTGCGACCGGCAGAACCGGACGATCTCGAACATCGTGAGGAAGTAGCCCGGGTAGTCGAGCTGGTCGATCACCGAGAGCTCGCGCTCGAGTTGCGTCGCGACGTCGGTCGGGACGTCTTCGGCTCGCTCGACTCCGTAGCGCTTGCACGCGCCGTCGTAGCTGAGCTTCCGGAGTCGCTGTCCCGACGTCGTGCCGTCGGGGAGGCTCTCCGACGGATAGCGATAGCGGATCGCGTCCATCGTGAACGTGCAGCGCTCGGCAATGGCGACCGTGCGGGCGACCGCGGCCGGGTCGTCGCCGAAGAGGTCGCGGAATGCCTGCGGCGGGAGCAGCGCGTGGCCGTCGTTCGGCTTCGTGAGACGGCCCGCTGTCGCGAGCGTCACGCCGTGGCGGATGCACGTCATGACGTCCTGCAAGTCACGGCGGGCCGGCGCGTGATAGAGGATCTCGGCCGCTGCGACGACCGGGATCGCGTGGAGCTTCGCGCGTTCTCGGAGGCGGCGCTCGTCGGCGACTTCGTCGGCGCAGCGGTGGCGCGCGGCCATCGCGAAGAGACGGTCGCCGAACGCGTCGCGAAGGAGCGACGTCACGCGCGTCGGGTCGGCGGGCGAGCGGACGATCAAACTCCTGTCGCCGCCCCAGAGCGCGAGGAGTCCCGGCGCGTGTTCGGCGACTTCGTCCCACGTCACCGACGACGCGCCCTTCGCAGAGCGCAGGCGCCCCTTCGTCGCGAGGCGGCAGAGGTTGGCGTAGCCCGCGCGCGACTCGGCGAGCAGGACGATCGACGAACCGTCGTCCACCGAGAGCTCCGAGCCGACGACGAGTCGCAGGCCCGCCTCCTTCGCTGCGACGTGCGCTCGGACGATGCCCGCGACACCGTCGCGGTCGGTGATTGCGAGCGCGTGGACGCCGAGGCGGCGCGCTTCGGCGACGAGTTCGTCCGGCGCGCTCGCGCCCTCGAGGAAGCTGAAGTGCGACTTGCACCAGAGCGCGGCGTACTCGCTGCGGCTCATCGGTCACCTGGCTCGCGTGACGACGCGCGTTCGTCCCGGACCATCGCAGCGAACGCCGGACCGTACCGCGCGTCGAAGTCGCGGAGTGCGGCGGCGCCCCACCGGCTGCGTCGCCACAGGCGCACATGGTTGCGCGTGGCGACGTCGATGTCGTCGGCGCGCGGCGGGCGCTCGAACGGGACGAGGCGGCTGAGCGCGGTGCCCTGCGATCCGTAGTGGCACCAGACGCCGACGGAACCGGAGACGTTCCATCCCGAAACGGCGTGGCGAAGGAACGTGCCGAGGGGACGCCCGCCCGTGCCTTCGCTGCCGCGGAGGACGAAGTCGGCGTGGGCGTCGAGGAAGGGGCAGGGGAGGAGCGGCGTGCCGTACGGCTCGTCACCGGGGTGGAGGTAGAGGAGGCGGTCGTCGCCGAGGAGCGCGCGGGTGCGGCGGAGGACGTGTTCCATCTGCGTGAGGCCGGCGTGGCCATGGAGGGCAGTGATGCCGTCGAGGTAGAGGCCGTCGGGGGCGTGGGTGTCGAGGACGCGAGCGATCTCGGCGAAGAGGTCGGGGGCGGTCGAGTACCGCGGACTCAGGTAGAGGACGACCTTCATCCCGTGACGGCGGGCGGTGGCCATCGTGCGGGCGAGGGCGTCGGAGTCGGCCGGCTCGTGGAGGGCCGAGCGCCACGAGTTGCTGCGGAGGAAGTAGCGGCCGGGGCGGACGCGGAGCCGCCACGGCGCGGCGCGCCAGATGTAGGCGTGGAGTGCGAGCACGCGGCAGGTGCGCGCGGCGTCGGCGATCGTGTCGTCGGAGGGGAACGGTGCGCCCGGCGTGCCCTCGTGGGCGATGTTCCAGTCGAGGAGGCGAGGGTCCGGGGGGCGCGGGGGGAAGACGGCGAGGCGGATCGGGGACGCGTCGTCGAAGCCCCACTCGACGTGGCCTGGGGTCGGCGGGAGCCGCGCTGACACCCGACCGAGCGAAGAGTCGAAGACGAAGTCTGCCGCGTACGCGCCGTAGCCGCCGCGCCCGTCGAGGGCGATCATCCGCCCGTCGCTCCAGTGGCTGAAGTCGGGGGCGAAACTCGGCTCCGTGCGGATGTCTGTGTGCCGCGCGGCGGTCAGCGTGACCGTCGAATCGTCGCGCACCTCCGCCGTGACATCGTCTCGTCGCAGGACGGCGCGGTCCGCGTCGATCGACTCGATGCGCCACGGGGCCGGCGGGACGTCGAGCGTTGCGACGAAGCACGCGCGCGGCGCCGGGAGACGTTGGTCGGCTTCGATGCGACCGTCGGCGAGGAAGCGGAATCGGGCGCCGGTGGTGATGATCTCGGCGGACCCGCCTTCGTTGGAACTCGCCGCGGGCTCGACGCGCATCAGGGCGGAGGACTGGCGCATGAGCTTCTACGCGACCCGCTTTCGCTGGGCAGAGCGGCCGGGCCGGACCGAGGAGTTGACGACCCGGCGCTCGTGGTGAGGTTCCCGACGAGGTAGGGCCGAGCTCCGACGGTACACACCCCCGACGAGGTCGGCCCGAGTCGCGGACGGTACGCGTCGGGCGGCGACTTCGGCGGAGGATTGCGGAACGTCGGTCATCGGCGGCTTCCGGAGCGGAACGCGCTCCGCAGTGCGGCGCACGCGGTGCGTGCGATCCAGCCGAGGTCGGTGAGCGTGGTGCGTCGCGCGAGATAGGTCGCGTCGGTGCGGAGCTTCCTCGGGAGGATTGTCGTGCGGTACACGGACTCCGGGTCGGGTCCGGTGAGACGGCGGCCCTCGCGCGGCGAGAACGCGAGTTGCGTCGGGCCTGTGATGCCGGGGCGGACGGCGAGCACCGACTGCCAACGGGCGTCGCTCCGGTCCACGAAGACGGGCGTCTCCGGGCGCGGTCCGACGATGGCCATGTCTCCGCGGAAGACGTTCCAGAGTTGCGGGAGTTCGTCGAGGTGCGTTCGGCGCAGGAAGGCGCCGATCTTCGTGACTCGCGGGTCGTCTTCGGCGGTCAGTGGGCGTGCGTTTGCTGCGGCGGTCGGAGACGCGGCCACGGCCATCGTCCGCAACTTCAACATCTCGAAGGCGTGCGCACCGCGGCCCACACGCGGTGATCGATGGAACGCGGGCCCGGGTGAGTCGAGGCGCACCAGCACCGCCAGGACGCCGATGACGGGCGCCACGACGACGATGGCCGGCACAGCGAGAGCGACATCGATGACGCGGCGGCGTGTTTCGCCGCGCGCGAGGATCGACGGCGGTACGTCGTCGGCGCGACGGATGACTGCGACGAGGTGCGAGCGGAGCGGCGGAAGCGCCGCGAGCAGGTCGCAGAGTCGCGGCGAGATGCGAGCCGCGGCGCGAGCGAGGGGCGGGATGAGTCCGGCGCGCGCGGTGGTCACACGGCAGCCGGGGAAGAGGCAGCGGACAGCGGGCGCTGAGATCGCGGTGGTGGTGCGTCCTCGCATCCTCAGGTCGTACCAGAGGGCGACACCGCCCGGCCGGAGCACGCGCACCGCCTCACGCGCCGCGCGGCGCCGGAGCTCGGGGTCGGCGATCGAGCTGGCGATGGTCGCGAGGAGGGCGGAGCCGCTCGCGCGGCTTCTGAACGGGAGGCGAGAAGCGTCTCCGCAGAGGCGAGCGAGGGTCGCTGTGCTGGAGATGTGGTCGGAGGACGCGGTCGTCGCGGCGTAGGACTCACCGTCGGGGACCGCCGCGGCAAGGCGCGCGGCGAGCGAATCGATGCCGACGATCCGCCCGCGGGCGCCAAGGGCCCGCAGCAAGGGAGCCGACGATCCGCGCCCGCAGCCGACGTCGAGATGAGGGCCCTCGCCGAGTGTGTGGACTTCCTCGGCGCCGAGGAGGCGTCGCAGGCGGCGTTCGCGGTTCGCGACGAGCCACGCGTGGCCGGGGTCGGCTGCGTCGTCACGCGGGGCGGTCGCAGGGTCGGCATCGCGGCGGGCGTAGACGCGTTCGAGCCGGTTGCGCTCGGCGAACTCGCGGTCGCGAGGTCCCGGAACTCTTGGGACGGGCGGCCGAAGACATGCCACCGGCACGCCGACGAGGAAGCCGAGACCGTAGCCGACGTGGAGCGCAGCGTATGCGATCGGGAGCCAGACGAGGGCGGCTGCGCGAAGCGACGGTGAACGCGTTGGCGACTCCGGTGGGCTTTGTGCGATGGCCCGCGGTGGCACGATGGGCGACGACGCGTTGCGTGACGATGCATCGTGCGTCGACGCTCTGTGCGACGACGTGCTCTGCGGCGACGACACGGCCGCCAGCGATGCGATCATCGAGGCGACGGCGTATGGGACCGACACGGCGAGTAGCCAATGTGCGTCGCCGCTGACGATCGCCGCGACGACGGTCGCGAGGAGGGCGGAAACGAGCGCTGGCGGTGCGAGTCCGCGGAGCGTTGGGAGTCGCCCGTGGAGGCGAAGCACACGGGCCTTGTGGAAACCGTAGCCGAAGTACTGTCGCGCGGCGGCCGCCGGACTGCGGCGGCTTCGGTACGTCGATCGGATCGCAGGGTCCAGCCGGATGCGGCCGCCGGACCGAGTCAATCGCAGGTGGAACTCGTCGTCCTGGTTGCGCGGGAACGTCTCGTCGAAGCCTCCGAGGCGGTCGAAGACGCCCCGCTGGTAGGCGGCGAACGCAACGGTGTCCACGTCTCCGGCCGTGCTCGCACCCGTTCGGAACGATGCGTTTCCCGCGCCGAACGGAGTACTCATCGCAAGTGCCACCGCCCGGCCGACGGCACCGGAGCCCGTCGGTGCGGCTGTGACCATCGGGCCACCGGCAGCGTCGGCGCCCGTCGCAAGCAGAACGTCCACCGCGCGGCGCACGAAGTCGGGCGCGATCTCGGCGTGTCCATCCACACGGACGATGAAGTCGGGGAGTTCGGCAGCGCGCGTGTCAACGTCCCACAACTCGCGTCGCACGCAGCTTCGTGGAGTTGAGCCGTGCTGAGCAGCAGCGGCCGTCGAATGTGTGGTGCCCTGCTCCGCGTCCGGGCTCGCCACCCCGGAAGTCGTCGCACCGGAGTCGCTCGAGTTCTCCGGCTCGCGGTGCGAACCCCGTCGAAGCGCCGCCGCGAGGCCGATGTTGAGCCCGGCGGCGGCGTGACCTGCGGAGTTGCGCAGGACCCGGACATACGGCGTTCCGGCAGCCACGCCGGTGTCGGCGACCGTTTCGGTGACGGGCGCCGCGGCGGCGATTCGCGTCGCCAGCTCAGCCGTGCCGTCGCTCGAACCCCCGTCCACGACGAACACCTCGAGCCGGTCCGGCGGCCAGTCCTGTGCGAGCACTGCGCCGAGACTCGCCTCCAGGCAGGTTGCCTCGTTACGAACGGCCATGATCACGGCCACCAAGGGCGGCCGTGCGGATGGCGTGTCTGCGTCGTGGGGGTGAATCAACGCGTGGACTCTGCCCGGCGGCGGCGGATGCACGGAGGATGCACGACCCGGCGTTGCGGCAACGCTGGACCCGGCCCGCCGGTTCGCCTGCGACCGGGCGCCGACGCCGGGCGCCGCCGTCCGAGGCTGCCAACCGGCATTGTCGGTGCCGACGTCGGAGGTCCAGCGGGAATCACTCATGCAGCCCTACGCACGGTCGAACCAGTAGGCGACGCGTTGCGCCGCCGCGACGGTGTGGATGGGATCGCCGCTCGGCGTGCCGACGTCGAGGTCGCGGGGGGGAGGATTGACGAGCGATTCCGTTCACGACGCGCTTCCGCGAAGCACAGCGGCCAGGCCGGACCGAGGAGCATGCGACCCGGCGCTCGTGGCGACGTTCCCGACGAGGTAGGCCCAAGTCGCGAACGGTACAGGGAGCTCGACGCACGAATCTCCCCTCGACGCGCTGCCGCTGAGTAGAGCGGCCGGGCCGGACCGACGAGAACGCGACGTGGCGCTCGTGGCGACGCTCCCGACGAGGTAGGGCCGAGTTCCGACGGTACAGGGGGCGAGGACTCGGGTGTGATGTTCCGAGCCACGAGCGACCGCGCGTCGGCACCGGCCAGGATCGGGGGGCCAATGGCGTCGTGCTCGCGGCGGGGCTCCCGACGAGGTCGGGACGGGTTCCGACGATGTCGCGCCTGCGCGCAGCGCGTTCGCCGAGCTTTGGTCTGGGCGGGCCGACGCGGCGATCGACGATGCGGGCGGTTGACGTCGGTCGTCAGCGACGGTGCGTGCGGCAGACGTCGTGGACGGCGCCGATCACGTCGTCGACGTCGTCGTCGGTCAGCCCGGGGTGGATCGGGAGCGAGAGCAGGCGGGGCCACGCGGACCAAGCGACCGGCATATCGTCCGGTCGCAGGCCCTGCCGGTCTCGGTAGTAGGGTTGCATGTGCAGTGGCAGGAAGTGGACGCTCGCACCAATCCGCCGCGCCTCGAGTTCCGCCAGGAACCGATCGCGATCGATCCGCAGACGATCGAGGTTGAGTCGCACGACGAACAGATGCCACCCGTGGCCGGTGCCCGGTCGCTCGGCGGGCATCTCGAGTTCGGCCAAGCCGTCGAACCCCGCGAGGTATCGTGCTGCGATCAGTCTCCGTCGCTTGTGCGACTCCGGGAGTCGCCTGAGTTGGTGGATGCCGAGCGATGCGGCGAGATCCGTCATGCCGTACTTGAAGCCGGCGTCCACGATCTCGTAGCGCCACATCCCGTGTACGGCATCGCGTCGCCAGCCATTGTCGCGATCGATGCCGTGGTGGCAGAACGCCCGCGCCGCCGACATCGAGTCCTTCGGACCGATGAGCATGCCGCCTTCGCCGGTCGTGAGGTTCTTGTTGGCGTAGAACGAGAACGCCGTGAATGTCCGCACGTCGGATCGGACGTTCTGGCCGCCGATGATGCGACCTTCGATCCGCGCCGGCAGCGCATGCGCGGCGTCTTCGACCACGACGAGGTCGCGGTCCGCTGCAATCGACTCCAGCGATTGCATGTCGCACGGGTGCCCCGCGTAGTGCACTGGCAACAGCGCCCGCACGAGGTAGCCGGCCCTGGTTGCCCGGTCGATCGCTTCGTTGACCGAGGCGGGCGAGAGGTTGAGCGTGTCTGGTTCCACGTCGGCGAACACCACGCGGGCGCCAACGTGCTCGATCGCGTGTGCGGTGGCCGCGAACGTCAGCGGCGTCGTGATCACCGCGTCGCCTGCGCCGATTCGACTCACGTGGAGTGCCGCGTGCAGCGCCGCACTGCAGGAGTTCGTGGCGAGGGCTTCCGGCGCCCCGACGAACGCTGCGAAGTCCTCTTCGAATCGGCGCACCTTCGGGCCGGTCGTCAGCCATCCGCTGCGGAGCGTGGCGACCACCTCCTGGATCTCGTCTTCGCCGACCGACGGCGGAGCGAAGGGCAGGAACGTCGGCCGCACGCGCCGTCCGGTCGTCGCGGGTGTTTCGTTCGAGGGTGTCGTTCTTGAAGCGGGCATCGATGGAGGCCGCCGCGCGGCTGCGAAGTCGCGGGGTCAGCCTTGGCTCCTTGTCAGCGAGATCCTGCCGCGTGGTTGGGCCTGAAGGAAGAGACGTTTTGAAAATGATGCACAGTACCGGCACGACTTGCACTTTGGGGGCCTTGACGGGCCACGTGTGGTGAGGTGCGTGCGGTCGGTCGATCGCGTCTGCGAAGCTTGGCCCCGTGAACGGGGGTCGCGAAACCGAGTGGCAGCCCATCGGTCGACCTGCGGGCCGTCTCCCGCGTTGGTCGGCCGCGGCGGCTTGCCTGAGTCGCCCTGCGGCCTCCCGCCTTGGAGCCGGCTCCGCAGGACGAAACAGGGCTCCCGCTTGATATCGCGACACCCTCTCGGCGAACCGCTCGGCCGCCGCAGCCTGGCCGCACCGTTGCGACTTGGTCACGACACCTCTCCCTGTAGGAACCACCGGCGTCGTCGGACGTCGTAGAACACCCAGAACAGCCGTCCCCGTGCCGTTTCCGCGAAGTGGTACTCGCGACGAATCTCGTCACCACCCCACCAGCCGCCGGCGACCACGTAGGGTCCCTCGATGCGGACCACGTTGCCGTGTTCAAACCCCCGGAGCATCCACCCTCCAAGCGCGTGACCCGGCTCATGGCGAGGGCGGGGGGGCAGTGGCAGTGGCTTCGAGAGGATGCGTCGCACGAGCGGCGCTCGTGGGACCGTCGGCGCGACTGCCGGTGCGTTCGTTGGGCCGGTCGTTGGACCGACTGCTGGACCGATCGTGGGATCTCGAAGCGGGCGGGACGATGCGTCCGCCGCGGTGCCGGGGCGGGCGGACGGGCGGGCGCGCGGCAGTCTTGCGTGCTCCAGAGGTATCCAGTCGAACGCGACTTCAGGCAGGTGAGCTTCGCGGAGTTGGGCCCGGACGACCGACGTCTCTCCGAACTCGGCACGCAGCCTCGCGATGGCTCGGTCGGCCGCCGCCAGGTCGCGCTTCGGCTTCTCTGCGAACAACGCGAGTTGAGCCTCCGTCGCCGGCAGGGTGTTCGCGGTGAGTTCCAAGTCGGTCGCGCCGCAGGGTAGGCGCGTTGCTTCGACGCGGAGACGGACGAGGTCCAAGAGTTGGATGGCGTCGAGCGTCGGTGCGGCGGGGCGCAAGATATCGATCCGATCGCCACCTCGGTCGAGCCGGAGCCGCAGCTCGAGCCCCGTCACGGCCTCCCGCCGTTCTGCGGCGCGGAAGAGCAGCGGGTCGAGCAGTCGCTTCACGAGGAAGAGCAGGCGCGTGCCGTCGCTCTCTGCATGCTCCAGCGTGACTCCCGCCCGGAGATGTTCCGGTGCGGCCTCCGGCGCGAGCGGATCGCGGATGTCCCCCGAAGCCAGTCGATGTAGTCGGTGGACGACATCGCCGAATCGATCTTGGAGCCCTCGCGAGGGGAGGTCGAGGAACTGGTCCACGGTGCGCACACCGAGTTTCGCGAGCAGGTCACGCACCTCGGGTTCGATCCCCAAGCGGTCCAACGGCACGCGGGAGAGCGTGCGTCGCTCGGCGGCTTCGTCGGGAAGGACGACCAGTGTGGGCGGAAGGACCGGTGGGGGCCGCCGCCCGCCGTCGGTCGGGGGAGGAGGATTGACGATCGGTGCGTCTTGCGACGCACGTCCGCGGAGCAGAGCGGCCGGGCCGGACCGAGGAGACTGGGGCGTGGCACTCGTAGGGACGTTCCCGACGAGGTAGGCCCGAGTCGCGAACGGCACGGAGAGCAACGGAGGAACCGGCCCGGCCCGAGGAGCCGAAACCTCCGCGCTCGCGGCCACGGTCCCCGACGAGGGCTGGAGCGAGTTCCTCCGATCCAACCCCGGCCCGGCCTGAGGAGCCGAAACCCCCGCGCTCGCGGACACGGCTCCCGACGAGGGCTGGAGCGAGTACCTCCGATCCAACCCCGGCCCGGCGCGAGGAGCCGAAACCCCCGCGCTCGTGGTCACGGTCCCCGACGAGGCGCAGATCATCCGCGACGCGAGCGCTCGAGAGATGGCGTACACCCCGAAGCGCGTGAACCCTACGGTGAC